>CAWKAL010000030.1:0-58620 GCA_963847575.1 uncultured Gammaproteobacteria bacterium | reverse complement strand
ATGTTCCTGACCGCCGCGCGGCCCTCCACCTGCAGACCGTTGGGGCAGTAATCGTCGAACGAATCGACGTCCAGGCGCTGATTGCAATAGGTCACGATATCTTGAGTTGCGCCATGGCTGTCAGGTATTTGGGCAAGGTGTTGGCGTGATAGTGTATGCGCATGAAGTGGTATCGCGCATTCAACTTCCTGTTCACCTCGGTCGCGACCGGGCTGGCCGCCGCCTTCCTGGTACTGCTGCTGCGCCCGGACCTTGCCGGCAGAGAGGCGCCCCCCCGCCAAACCGGTGTTGCTCGAACGCGCCGGCGGACCGGTCTCGTACGCCGACGCGGTACAGCGCGCCGCACCCTCCGTGGTCAACGTATTTGCCACCAAGATCACCCGCGAGAAACGGCACCCACTGTTCGACGACCCCATCTTCAAACGTTTTTTCGGCGACCAGGCCGCCCAGACCCACGCGTCAGACGGGAGAACAGCCTGGGCTCGGGCGTGATCGTCGACGACAACGGTTATGTGCTGACCAACAACCATGTGATCGACGCCGCCAGTGAGATCCACGTGGTGCTGGACGACGGGCGCAGCCTGCCGGCCCGAGTGGTCGGAACCGACCCGGAGACCGATATCGCCGTATTGCAGGCTGCCGGCAGCAAATTTCCCGTCGCCAGCCTCGGCAGGTCGGAGCCGATGCAGGTGGGTGACGTGGTCATGGCCATCGGCAACCCCTTCGGTGTCGGCCAGACGGTCACGATGGGCATCGTCAGCGCCACCGGACGCAACCAGCTCGGCATCACCGACTTCGAAAATTTCATTCAGACCGACGCGGCAATCAATCCGGGCAATTCAGGCGGCGCCTTGATCAATCCGCTCGGCGAAGTAGTCGGCATCAACACCGCCATCTTTTCCGAAAGTGGCGGCTCACACGGTATCGGCTTCGCCATCCCGATCCAGCTCGCCGAAGAGGTAATGAGACAGATTGTCGAGCACGGGCACGTGATCCGTGGCTGGCTGGGTATAACGGGACAGGACCTGACCCCGGTGCTGGCCGAATCACTCGACATCGCGTTCCGCGACGGCGAGCTGGATCGGGATGGCGAAGCCGATACCGTGTGAGCCGCCACTTTCGGAAAAGATGGCGGTGTTGATGCCGACCACTTCGCCGAGCGGATTGATCAAGGCGCCGCCTGAATTGCCCGGATTGATTGCCGCGTCGGTCTGAATGAAATTTTCGAAGTCGGTGATGCCGAGCTGGTTGCGTCCGGTGGCGCTGACGATGCCCATCGTCACCGTCTGGCCGACACCGAAGGGGTTGCCGATGGCCATGACCACGTCACCCACCTGCATCGGCTCTGACCTGCCGAGGCTGGCGACGGGAAATTTGCTGCCGGCAGCCTGCAATACGGCGATATCGGTCTCCGGGTCGGTTCCGACCACTCGGGCCGGCAGGCTGCGCCCGTCGTCCAACACCACGTTGATCTCACTGGCGGCGTCGATCACATGGTTGTTGGTCAGCACATAACCATTGCCGTCGACAATCACGCCCGAGCCGAGGCTGTTCTCCCGTCTGATCCTGGGTCTTGTGGCCTGGTCGCCAAAAAAACGTTTGAAGACAGGGTCGTCGAAGATTGGGTGACGTTTCTCACGGGTGACCTTGGTGGCAAAAACGTTGACCACGGAAGGTGCGGCGCGCTGCACGGCATCGGCGTATGAGACCGGTCCGCCGGTGCGTTCGAGCAATACCGGTTTGGGCGCTGGGGGTGCCTCTCTGCCGGCAAGGTCGGGGCGCAACAGCAGCACCAGGAAAGCGGCGGCCAGCCCGGTCGCGACAGAGGTGAACAGGAAGTTGAATGCGCGATACCACTTCATACGCATACACTATCACGCCGACACCTTGCCCAAATACCGGACAGCCATGGCGCAACTCATTGACATCGTGACTTATTGCAACCAGCGCCTGGACGTTGATTCGTTCGACGATTACTGCCCCAACGGTCTGCAGGTGGAGGGCGGGGCGGAGGTCAGGAGCATCGTCTCCGGGGTGACCGCCAGCCAGGCCCTGGTCGATGCCGCGGTCGAAGCGGATGCCGACCTGCTGCTGGTGCATCACGGTTACTTCTGGCGCGGTGAGCCGGCGCCCCTGACCGGCATGAAGGGGCGCCGGGTGAAGACACTGCTGGGCGCCGACATCAGTCTGCTGGCGTACCATCTGCCGCTCGATGCGCACCCCGAACTGGGCAACAACCGCCAGCTTGGGATAAGGCTCGGCCTGGACGCCGGGTCACCGGCCGACGGCCTGCTCTGGGGGCAGGACCTGACCCAGCCCATGACGGCCGCGGATCTTGCCGCCAGGGTCAAGTCTTCGCTGGGCCGCGCGCCCCTGATGATCGGTTCGCCGACCACACCCGTGCGCCGGCTTGCCTGGTGCACCGGGGCGGCGCAGGGGATGATCGCGCAGGCCGCGGCCGCCGGATTCGATGCCTTCATCAGCGGCGAGATCTCCGAGCAGACGGTGCACGAGGCGCAGGAGCTCGGCGTCCTTTACCTGTCGGCGGGACACCATGCAACCGAGCGTTATGGCGTGCAGGCGCTGGGTGAGGAACTCGCCGATCGCTTTGGGCTGCAGCACCGGTTCATCGACATCGACAATCCGGTCTGAAGGTCCTGCGAAGAACCGACCATCAGGCCCACGCAATCCTTGTCATAGATACCCTTTCCTTGACCGGGAAATCACCATGTTGGACAATCATCGGTCGATTAGGGAAATTCAGCATATTCTTAAGCTTCGATTCGGAATCGGCTGCGAATCTTTCCCTTTAATTTTGGGTCTTTGGGAGTCCATCCAATGAGTTCAGAAGGCGTAGACCTCAAGAAACGCCGCTTCCTGACCGCCTCCACGGCTGTCGTCGGAGCGGTGGGCGTCGGTTTTGCCGCCGTGCCCTTTATCGCATCCTGGCTTCCGTCCGAGCGTGCCAAGGCACTCGGCGCTCCGGAAGAGGCGGATATCAGCAAGCTCGAGCCCGGTGCTCTGCTGCGCCTGAAGTGGCGCGGCAAGGTGACCTGGGTGGTGCGTCGCACCGAGCAGAATATCGCCGACCTGAAGACCCTGGACGGCGAGCTGGCCGATCCGAATTCCGACGTGGAGACCCAGCAGCCGGCCTATGCCAAGAATGCGACGCGGTCGATCAAGCCGGAATTTGCGGTGCTGGTCGGTATCTGCACCCATCTGGGTTGCTCGCCGACCTACCGCCCGGAAGTGGCCCCGGCCGATCTCGGGCCGGACTGGAAGGGCGGTTTCTTCTGTGCCTGCCACGGTTCGAGATTCGATCTCGCCGGGCGTGTATACAGTGGCGTCCCGGCGCCGACCAACCTGGTGGTCCCGCCGCATCAGTACCTGTCTGACGATGTCATCCTGATCGGTGTTGACGGAGGTGCCGCATGAGCTTCATGAACTGGATTGACGAGCGCTTCCCGGCCACCAAGGTCTGGAATGAGCACCTGGCGCAGTACTACGCGCCCAAGAACTTCAACTTCTGGTACTTCTTCGGCTCGCTGGCGATGCTGGTGCTGGTGCTCCAGATTGTCACCGGCGTCTGGCTGGCGATGATGTACAAGCCGTCGGCCGAGGATGCCTTCGCCTCGGTCGAATACATCATGCGCGACGTCGACTATGGCTGGCTGCTGCGCTATCTGCACTCGACCGGCGCCTCGGCGTTCTTCCTGGTGGTCTATCTGCACATGTTCCGCGCCCTGATCTACGGATCGCACCGCCGGCCGCGCGAGCTGCTGTGGATCATCGGTGTGATCATCTACGTGGCCATGATGGCAACCGCGTTCATGGGTTATCTGCTGCCCTGGGGCCAGATGTCTTACTGGGGTGCCCAGGTCATCGTCAACCTGTTCGCGGCCTTCCCGTTCGGTATCGGTGAGCCGCTGTCGGTCTGGATCCGCGGTGACTACGTCATCTCGGACGCGACGCTCAACCGTTTCTTCGCGCTGCACTTCCTGTTGCCCTTCGTGCTTGCGGCCCTGGTGTTCATCCACATCGTCGCGCTGCACAAGGTGGGCTCGAACAACCCGGACGGCATCGAGATCAAGAAGAACAAGGACGAAAACGGCATCCCGAAAGACGGTATTCCTTTCCACCCCTACTACACCGTCAAGGATATCGTGGGCATCGGGGTGTTCCTGATCTTCTTCAGCGCCATCGTGTTCTTCGCGCCGGATTTCTACGGTCTGTTCCTCGAGCGCGCCGAACTTCGAGCCGGCAAACCCGTTGAAGACGCCCGAGCACATCGCCCCGGTGTGGTACTTCACGCCGTACTACGCGATGCTGCGGCAGCCGTTTACAAGACGGTTAAGACACGCATAGTAAAAGAACCGGCCAAAACAGTACGCCGTGAAATTCCAGCTGTATATGATACTGTTACAGTGAAGAAGCTGGTCACTCCTGCTACTACAGCCGCTGTGAATGTACCACCTGTATATGAATCAATCGATACAACTATCAAGGTTTCAGATGGTTATCTTGCATGGGCACCGATTTTGTGCGAAACCAATGTCACTGGTGACATTATTCGCCAGCTTCAGCAGGCTCTAAACGACAAGAACTACAAAGCCGGTCCGGTGGATGGTGTCTATGGTGTACAAACCACCAGGGCAGTTCGCAAGTACCAGGCTGATAACAACATGCCTGGCAATGGCCAGCTGACAATCGCACTGGTTGATGACCTGGGACTTAAATACTAAAGTCCAGCCCAGCTTGATGAAAAAGGGCGGCACATTGCCGCCCTTTTTTATTATATTTTTTTATGCAACGAGATCAGGCACTGACAAACATTAAGTGCTTTCCTTGATTAAAGCCCAGATTTACCTGAATTCATCCTCACAACTATGCAATTACATTGACACTATGCTGACGCAGTCTTACTGTAGGTCTGTTAAATAATTAAGGTGTATTGACATGGAAATTGAAAACAGATCATCCTCCAGAAAACGGTCAGCGACGGCTGTACATAAGGGCGTAGCAACACGTACGCGTCATGATTTAAATAAACAGCTCAGGGCTGACCTTAAAGCAGCTAAAGCGGCATTGAAAGCAGCCGGCACGGCTGCCCGTGCCGAGCTCAAACTCGCCAGGTCGGCAGCAAAGGCTGAGATTGCAGTACTCAAAGACCAGCTCACCGCTGCCGGAAAACGTGAACAGGCCCTGCTAAAAATCAGCGAGCAAAAAACAAAAATGATGTGGAAAGCAGGCGAGCAATGGGAGAAGGAACAGGTCGCGAAAATACAGAAAGCTTTCAAATAAACGGTCTGAACCTGGTCTCATACATCAGATCCGGCGGAAAGGTTACTAGATCTGGCTGCTGGTTAGCTTCATGACTATTTTCTGGGGCGTCATGTCCGCGAATAACGCAAAGGACACAGCGGCTGTTTAATGTTTCATAATTAATATGATGTAGCGGTAATCTGCAGGATTTAATCCAGCACTTTATTAATACCTACCAGCCTGTTTGATTCGCGTCCTTTGCGTTTGTTGCGGCTATTCAATTTGCGCTTATCCGTGTTCGTCTACGGAGCGGATTTGTTGTAGATTATTTCTTTTTCTCATCCATCATAGACTTGAGATCAGCAAACGGATTAAACGTGGCATCGGTTTTCTTGCTGCTGCCTGCTGATGTATTGCCCTGCATCGCTTCCAGCTGGCGCTGGTGCTCGTTGTCATGGCAATACATACACAACAACTCCCAGTTACTGCCGTCCGGAGGGTTGTAATCGTGGTTATGGTCACGGTGATGCACTGTCAGCTCGTGCAGGTTCTTGCGGGTAAACTCGCGTGCACAACGGCCGCAAATATGCGGGTACATTTTCAGGGCCTGCTCGCGGTAGCCTTGCTCGCGTTGTTCACGGGCACGTCGCGAATCAGCCACCGCCTGGTTCAATTTGTTTTTATCAGGATCTGCCATATCAAGCCTTACGCTATCTCGAGAATATCTCGTACTATTGTAATGTTGATGGCCGGGTATATTCAAATTATTTCAGGGCATAAAAATCACAGGGGCCCCAGGTAGATCCGATTTCGACCCGGCATATCGGCAATCAACATTGACCGTTATACCGGGTTTCAAATCTACCAGAAGCCCCCCTGACGCCTGAGAATATTTCTCCTGGCGGCGAATTCATCGCATAGCAATGAATCAGCCAGATATATCCTTTATTTGCGTTTGACTCTTCTTTTCTTTTTCGATTTTGCAATCGCACGGTCGGCAGCACTAATGCCCTTGACGTAGGCAGCCAGCATTTTCTGACTGTCCTTTAGCCCGGAGAGCTCTTCGAGTACAGCCTGGCGTGCAGCGGTGGCTTTGACCAGAACCTTGTTGGTTGCAGCCAGCTCTGATGTGACCGAACGAAGTAACTTGCGCGAATCACCTGTCGAGTTTTTACGATTGGCAGCAGTCGCACGTTTCTTTTTACCCATCAGGGATGTGCGGCGTTTTTTCAAACGACGAGTTTCATTTAGCAGTTTTTTGGATTCTGCAGATTTTACAGTAACAGCCCTGTCAGCCTTATCGAGTGCAACTTCAAGATTGTAAACCGAGTTTTCGATAGTGCTGGCGATAGCAGAATTTTTTACAACCGTCTTTTTCTTGGCAACAGCCATTTATATGCTCCGTTGATGAATGGGAAACGCTAGTCTATCAGCAACTTAGCGCAATTTGAAATATTAAGGCCGGGTTTTCGCAATTTTGGGTATTTAAGTTTTCTATGGGAATACGCGTATACACCTGCTTTCATCATCATTTTTAATAAACATTGATGCCAAAATCACATATTGAATATATTTTCGAAATCTGTGAATAATTATTCGATAACGTCGTCGCATATACAATCAATCTTTTTCTCCCTTCTGACTCAGCCTCGCATAAGGATCCTGCCGATAATATTGCCGCAGTTGATCGTAGATTTCGCCATAGTGATACTGCAGCACATCGGGCCGTTCAAAAAACACTTCGCTCAACACTGCAAAAAATTCGGCAGGTGAAGTTGCCGCATAGCAATCAATACCAGTTGACTGACGATTACTGCATTTGTTCTGAAAATCTTTAAACCCGGCGCTGAAGATTTTGAACCAGTCTGACGAGCGCATGTTGGCATGTAGCGGTGGAAAACCATTCGCTGAGCCGTCCTGCATATCAAGCTTATGCGCAAACTCATGGATCACCAGGTTATGGCCGTCGATAACACCGGCATGTTCGGTTTCATCCCAGGCCAGCACTACCGGCCCGCGTTGCCAGGATTCGCCGGCCAGGTTTGATTGTACGCTGTGTTGCACACCGGCTTCATCAGTCATCACACGCACCGGCGCAAAACCGGCGGGATAAACAATAATCGACACCCAGCCGTCATACGTATCCAGCCCCAGTTTCAGAATCGGGATACAGGCCTGCAGTGCGATGACCAGTATCATCGGCTCGGTGACCACAAAGCCGTGGGCAGCTTCGAATACCTTGCGATGCATAAACAGGATCGCCAGCTCACGCAGGCTTAGTTTCTCGGCATCACTGTATCCCTCTAGCAAAGGCAGGGCGTCAAATGCCGCGGCCCACTGTGCAGGGGTCACCCTTGAGCGGCGAATAATGCGACGATTTAACCAGTTGCGGATTATTTCAAACATTCATATCCATGGGTGCATGCCGATTGAGACGGACCAGCAGGTCATCGCGCCCAGCTCGATATTGCTCAAAAATTGACCAGGCACATACCCTGGTTTATTAAATGGTATAATGTGCATCCTAAATGAGACAAAATAAAACGAGGCAATGCCATGCAGTCTTTCAATTATGTACTCAAGTGGTCAGCGTTCACCAGCGGCGTGGTTGGATTTCTGATTATTTCCGGGATATTCGCCAGCTGGTTTGCGGTTGAAGTGCTGGTCATGCTGACTGCGATGAATGCCTGACCCAACTCACGATCAGATCAATTCCTGGCATATCAGGCTGTCACCATCGCTATCTGGCGGTCTTTTCTATAGACCGCGGCGGATCTCAGCCAGCAGACACAAAATAATCATCCCAGCGCCGATCAAGTATCGCGATCCCGTCCTCGATCGAAACCGCAGTCAACACACCCTGTTTTTCAACCACCAGCCCCAGCGACAGTAATTTATTCAGTGCATCTTTAATTTCAAAATCCACTGCACATTGCCACTGGCCCAACAACCAGTTTTCTATTTTTTCATCCAGTGCGGCTTTGCTCATTGGCCCGGCACTCAGTAAAAAATAATACGCCAGTACGGCTTCCTTGCACTCTTCCTCTTCGGCATCGTTGGCCAGGCGGTGAAACACCCCGGCGTTATTATCCAGGTTCTTGAAATACAGGTTTTGCGTCAGGGCCTGCATAAAGCGCAGTTTGCGGTTTTTAAAATTATTGAACTGTTTCCACAAATATCCGCCCAGTGCCACGACCCCGGCGAGCAGCACCATCATGCTGGTCTTGTTCAGTTCTACCGGCTCAGAACTCAGTCCCATCCAGAACCCCAGCAGGGAACCCAGTAATAGCAGTGACGCCCCCAGCTTGGTGGTGAGTACAATACCGCCACTGACCACTGCAGGCACACCGATCAGCAACTTGTCGACAGGCCGCATACGCACCGCGGTATTCGGAAACAGCATTTCAAGATCAGCACGCGGCACGTTCTGAAACAGTTTGAGCAGGGTCGCGCCGGGTTTACACAGTGGCATGTGCGAATCATTCGCATCCTGTACAAAATCATCACGAAAACGAATGTACAGCACCACCCGGTCGTAATTGGTGAAGGTGATCGGCTTTTTGACCAGCCCAAACCAGCTGCGAATAGTTTCACTGCGCCGGGATACGCCGCGACAGAACAGCAGCACGTCCGAATAATCAGAAAAATCCACCTGTAAACGAATCTGGAACATGGACGCTTCAGTCAATGCCTGGTTCAGCTCCGACTGAGAAATTTGTTCGTAATTGGCTTTTTCCAGCAGGCCGCCCAGCAGCTCGACGAAATCGAGCCTGGCCAGTGGCTGCTGATTGTCATACGCACGGGTATCAGCATCGGGATCAACCGCCGCATAATGGTCCTTCAGTGATTCAATTACCTGGTGAAATTCAAAATGAAAAATACTGCTCAGCATGTAATACCACTGGCGGAATCGGTCCTCCTGCCCCTGCAGCGCACCGTCTTCAAGACACATTTCAACCACGTCGCGTTTGCGATACGGGATGAATCGGTAGTTTATATTCGAGCCTTGTTCAATCATTGAAATCCACAATCAATCACGGGTAAGAAATTTGAGATTACTGCTATTATATTCGAAACCATTCCCGACCTGAGAGGAGGCAAACGAGGTAATACTAACTAACTAGAGTCGACGCGAAGACCCGGCACTGTCTGCAAAGTGTATGCGGATGCTGCCGGGCCATTTTATTTATTGCTTCGGACGCCCCAGGAACGCCGCATCAAAAATCTTTTCCAGCCGGGGATGCACACCGCGCAGCTGGTCAATCACCTGCTTCGCCCAGTCGAAATAGTCCTGCCGGCGCTGTAACGACCAGCCCGCCGGCGGGTTGACGCCCACATCACGCAGATTACTTATTTTATCGGCCAGCTTGACCAGCTTGGCCTTGTCGCTGATTGTCGCCGCATGATCGATTTGCGCCTGCTTGCGCTCAACTTTGGATTTATTCTTGTCGTCAGTCATTTCCATCACTATTGACATAATCGAAGCACCAAATTTATCTTCCAGCTCCGCAAGCGTCGTTTGAGTATCCTCGACCGTGTCATGCAGCAGCGCACCGCAGATAACGTCTATATCAGTGATGTTTGCTTCGTTGCAAAGAATATTGGCGAGTGAAATCGGGTGATTGATATACGGTGAAGCGCACACATCCTTGCGCCGCTGGTCCCTGTGCTTATGTGCCGCGAACGACAGCACCTTGAACAGCAACTTCAGGTCATTTTCAGAGATCGACTTGTCAAACATCTGGTTAATCCGGCACTTGGTCCAGTCAAATAACTGGGACCGCCAGAAAATAATACCATCAACCCGTGCCCGAGTGAGCCACTAGCGATTGATGTAAAACAAAAAATCATCCCGCGCGGTGTTTGCGCCGCCAGTTTTCGCCAACTTTCTCATAAGAATGCTTGACCGCCGCCCACGCGACCTTATGCGCCACTTCTTCACGCGAGGCATTGCCACGCCTGTCCTCGGGATCACGGTATTCATCCCAGGCATTATTGAATGCCGCCAGGTAAATCTCCTGTGCGTGGACGGGCAGATGGTTTCTGACACTATCAGGAAGTGAAGAAAGGTTCTCATAAGGCATAGCTTATCCCCTGCTTCGGAGTGAAATAGCACGGAAACATTCGCTGCAACTCAACTTGTATTCGCATCACTTGCCACTTGCCAGCTCTATACGGCAGACTACTCCCATGATTCAGCCAAACACCAGTTGCCGCAATACTTGTCTGCTCGCGCCAGTTGATGTTAATCAACAAAACATATGAATCGCATCAACCCGAATAAGCTGTTATTGACAAAGTGGACAGCAGTCAGTCCCCGGCGTAGTGAACGTCATTTTATGGTAACCCGGCTGATCCGGTCCGCAGATGACAAGGTCATTAGATGTGAACTCGTCGCCGTGATAAATAATCGTGCCTGTGAAATAGACTGGCGGACACTGAAAGATTCCGCAACGTGGACAATGGGATGGAAATAAAACCAGTTGCCAGCAGTCTCCTTATATTGATAAGCATCGGGATAACGCACATGGTGTCAGCAAAAGATTCGACAACACATGACCACATAGCAGGCTAGCAAAACAGGTTTCATTACCCCTGGCGATTCGCGCCATAAATCTGCGCGTGATGTTTTTGCCCGAACGCCTGCAACAAAATCGGCGCTATCGCATGCAGGCCTGCCGCGACTTTCATCGAGTTCATGCCCGCGTTTTGCGCAATGGCATCAACATCGACTTTGCTAAACAGGTGACTGGGCGATTCGGCCAGTAAACTGGCCATGGTCTGAAACAGGCTGTTTTTCTGGGTTGAGATATATATCACCGATGCTGCCTCAGGTAAAAACTGTCCGACCTGATCAATCGAGAAATCTGCACGCAACAAACTTTTGGCAAGTGCACCGGCGTGTTCAACAAAACATTGGCTGACGAGTTCCATAGGCCCCTCCGGTTTACGGTTTGAGCCACTATAAAAAAGCCCAGGCTGACAGGCAAGGTCACTCGTCTTCGTTAACAATGGTTCACAATTCCGGGTTCTGCGGTCACTTCGACAGAGTTGTCAGCGCCACTGCAACACCCTGAATAACTGCGGATCAGGCAACAATTCGCCCGATTAGATTGCTTTTTGCACTATTTTCTATTAGTTGTTAACTACGATTACTCAGTGACGAGATAAGCGGCTTGAAACACCCCGATGCAGGCTCAAAAACAAAAAATGCGCTGATACTCTCAGGCGGTGGTGCACGCGCGGCCTACCAGGTGGGCGTACTCAAGGCCATAGCCGAGCTTTTACCGAAAGAGGCCGGCAACCCCTTCCCCATCATCTGTGGCACCTCGGCCGGGGCGATCAACACTGCCGCGCTGGCGATTTACGGCAAGAACTTCAACCAGGCGGTTACCTTGTTGCTGCGTGTCTGGGCGAATTTTCGCGTCCACCATGTGTTTCGCACAGACTTCATGGGTGTACTCAAAAATAGCGCGCGCTGGCTCGGCAGCCTGTTCCGGGCAAGCCTGGGACAGGGCATATCCAGGCCGGTTTCGCTGTTTGATCGCGCGCCGCTGCAAAGCCTGCTGGAAAAACACCTGCCCTGTGAACGCATCGCTCTCTCAATATCAGAGGGTATTGTGGAATCAGTCTGTATCACCGCGTCGTCTTACGGCTCCGGGAAATCGATCAGCTTTTATCACAGCGCCAGCGACACTCAACAATGGTCGCGCGCACGCCGACTCGGCCTGCCCTCGGAAATCACTAACCAGCACCTGATGGCTTCATCTGCGATTCCGCTGGTGTTTAGTGCAATCAAACTCGGCAGAGATTATTTTGGTGACGGCTCGATGCGCCAGACCGCACCGATGAGCCCGGCAATTCACCTGGGTGCTGATAACCTGCTGGTGATCGGTGTCGCCAGCAAACCACAGTACAATGGTGATGATGAAGACCCCGTGTACCCTTCATTCGCACAGATTGGCGGCCACATATTAAACAGCATTTTTATCGATAACATGGAAGCCGATCTTGAAAGGCTGCAACGCATCAATAACACCCTGCAGCTAATACCTTCACACCATCTCGAAGAAGGTGGTCTCAGCCTGCGACCTGTGAGCGTGCTGGCAATTAATCCAAGCCAGGACTTACAGCATATCGCAGCAAAGCATGTCATGTCGTTGCCGCGTGGCCTGCGCTTCCTGTTGCGCATGCTGGGTGCGTATGGAACCAAAGGCAGCAGCCTGGTGAGTTATTTGATGTTTGAAAAAGACTATTGTCGCGAACTGATCGGACTCGGCTATGCAGATGCCATGGCACGCAGGCAGGAACTGATCGAGTTTCTCGGGCTGGAAAAAAACACCGCACACTAGCGTATTACTCGCGGTAGCGTACAGCCTCGTTTGCCAGAAATTCAGCAGCTGCGTGCCTTGATATTCGCGATAACTTTTGCATGACATTAAACGGCACGACTTCGAACGCATGGCTGGCCTTGATGTCATTTATCATCTCCAGCCACAAATATGCCGTCATTTCTGCATCGGCCATGGCGCGATGGAAAGTACCATCATTCGGCAACTGTTTGTAACCGACCAGCGTTCCAAGTTTATGATTGGGCGCATCCGGGTACACCCGCCGAGAAATCAGCATAGAGCAGGCAAACTCGTTTTGTAATTCGCACTTCACACGATTAAGTTCCGCGCAGAGAAAGCGCGAATCGAATGAGGCATTATGTGCCACCAGGTTAAAGCCACCCATAAAATCAGCAAAATTCTGCATCACTTCTGCACAGGGCGGCGCAGCCTTTAGCATGCTATTGGTTATGCCGGTATAGTTTTCGATAAAGGCATTTATGCGTTTACCCGGGTACATCAGCTGCTGAAAACGATCGACAATAATGCCATCGACCAGTTTTACCGCACCAATCTCAATCGCTCTTTCGCCATGGTCGGGCGAAAGGCCGCTGGTCTCGAAGTCGAGAACGATAATGGTATCGGCGCGAATATTGGTAGCTGTCATAAATTTTCTGGTCAGACGCGATTGCAAGGCCTAATTGCATAAAATGCAAAGAGCATCGAAAAAGTACAAGCTGAGATTTTATTAATTGTATCAGGCGGGTTTTATAACAGAATGTCTATGTATGCAACATGGCACGGTGGATAAGGCATTTTTTCAAACGATACATCAGGACCAGGCATGAAATATAAACAACGCTGAACAGGATTGAATAGTCTGTCGTTACCATATTACTATAAAAATAATGCAGTACTGGCGCGCCAATTACTAATGAAATAAATCCTGCAATGGGTTATTGAGCTGGACAAGAACAAACCTGGCCATCTATATATTAAATGCGACACACCCATACATTCAGCGCCTGCATACGCACCCCAAATTAAGTCACCGTGGTATATTCAAGACTATCCTGCGCGCTAATCAAACAAGCCCTGTTTTTTTTCATTTTTCTTGATTTTTTTCGCCTGCTTTTTTTCTTTAGGGGTTAACAGCGATTTCTTCTTGGCTTCTTTATTGGTTTTTTGCTCTTTGCTCATGTCGTTCTCCTGTAGTGGTCAACCACGGCCGACGCCAGGCTGACAAAGGCGACTCTAGCATAGCGCGGAAGGCGACAGATGCTTTATATCAGCAAGCGTGCACCCACAGCCGGGGTTCAGCGGGTGCGTCGCGCAGCCATCTGCAAATCATTGCCAGTCACCGGGTAGGCCTGGGCAAAACCCCGTATATAATTGCCTTCGATGGCATCGAAACGGAACAGCAGAAAGTCCGGCAGGCTTGCAAGCAATTCCACAGTATTGCCGTGCTGTTGCTGCATCTGCGGCAGTATTCGACCCCAGTTTTCACTGTCACGTTCGATTTGTTCAGCGGTGCATTGCAGTATCAGGCGACGCCGGGCGAATGCATTTCGGCCAGGCGCCCTGTCCTCGATCCACATCAGGCTGGCTAGCGGGCGCGCCAGCAGATGCCGAGTATGTCGGGCGAGCTGGCTGATCAGAATATGGCAGCGCCCCTCACTATCGACAATGCAGGGTGCAATGCTGGCATCGGGCGTCCCCTCGGGCGATGCGGTCGCCAGCATGACAGCATCACACTCCCGGCGGAAGATGATGGCCTCATGTTGCATAGCTTCCAGTGAAAGCTCCTCACTCATGCGCGTATTCTCTGTTGTGCCATTGGGTAATTCAAGTGCGGCGCTGCAATACTGCTATCAATACCGCTCCACACAGGACGGGCATGGCAAAAATCCTGGTGCCTGTAGCAAGACCTCGATTACCCGTTCCATCTGGGCAGCGTCGAGGGCATTATTATCACAGCTCGAGATACACAGATTGGCGCCCGCGATCGCCCGCGACGATTGCGCCTTAAACAGTGTCAGCGCAGGCCCCTCGCCTGCCAGCATATCCCTGATGACCAGCGGACTTAACATGCCTGCTGTTTCCATCACCGGCAGCATTGCAATATTGTGCAAGGCCGTTAATAACTTGGGCCCGATAAACTGCGGTGACATCGACCCGCTATTTCTTACCAGCAAACGCTGCGCAGTATCTATATAGAAATCCAGAAACGCATTGCCGCTGCGAAACATCAACATGGCATTGTGTACTTTTTTATATGCCTTCAGTTTGCCCTGGTTATTATACTGCACCCATACTTCGCGACCCACAGCATAAGCTGATTCGAGCAGAACAAAATTTGATGTATCGAAAATCAGGAAATCCGCATCCAGCCAGACAACACGTTCATATTTTTGCAGGGCGTCGCGCAACACCAGCAAGCGCGCAAGATCACTTCTGATGACGCGCTGATACTGCGGCTTCAACAACAGTGTATCCGGTATGCAATCAAACAGCGTATCGTCGATAAAGCGATATGCATACGCATTGCGCTTGCACCAGTTGCGCACTGTCTCCATGCAGACCTCAATCCAGGGATAGGGCAATGGAGAGCGATGCGATTGAATGACGAGGGTGCTGCTCATCGTATTACACCTGTTAATTTCAGCGGGTTTAGCGGGCAATAATACCGTTATTTCAGACGTTTGTTCTGCGTGCCGAATTTAGTCATTGACTAAGCTTCTACCGGGGCATCAGAATATGGCCAGAAACGTCAGTCGTCACCAGGCAAAGAGGCAGGCGCAGGCTACGCCCACGTTAAAAACCGGGTTCGCCGCCCTGCCCAGGCGAATAGCAGACCCGGCCAGAAACTGCATTCATCATCTCTGTGAGATGTGTGACGGGCATACCTGGTGCAGAAGACTTTCAAGTTATCATGCGGGTGTAGTTCAATGGTAGAACTTTTGCTTCCCAAGCAAATCACGAGGGTTCGATTCCCTTCACCCGCTCCAGATCCCCACACCAGCCCGGTACGCCGGGGCCAGCAGCGCTTTTTAACTTTTCCTGCCCAAAATAAGGTATAATCGCGCGCTTACGTTTGAAAGCGCATTTCACAACGCCGCCTTCAAACAGCAATCAAGTTTGCTACCCAGCAGCAGGCATAACAACTGGTTGTAGAGCAACTAACTGCAAACGGTCCTGTCAGACAACAGCAACTTGCTGGAAACATCTACACCTGCACGGCGCGGCACATCAGCCTTGCAATACAGGGTAGCAACAGCTTACAAGCCAGCGCATAGCACAGCCAATACTGGCAGAGCGTAAGACTCAAGAGATTTAGAGGTATTAACCATGCAAGATGCACCCATCGAGATTCTATACAAGGTCATAGCCGTAGAAAAGACCACAGCACCGGAAGGTATGCTGGGTGATAACTGGCATCGCTACGTGATTAAAAAAGGCAAATCAGTCATGGAATGCAAAAAATCGGGCACCCTTAAAGCGGTAACAGAACACGCCGAAGGTGTAGCTGAACTGATTAATTCACGTAATGGTAGAGGCAATCAAAAGAAACCACCGGTAAAAAAAGCGACCAGCTGATTTCACCCTGCGCTGTCAATAGTGTGGCAAAAAATAGCACCGGATTGCACAGAGAGTATTACAGCAAACAGAAATTTATAGCACCCGTGCTGGCAACGCCAACAGCTATTCCCGCTTACGTTACGGCATCATCACCAGTGGCTGCACATCAGGCGTCAACTGATTCATTGTGAGCTCACTTGGCAGTAACGGCTGCACTTCACGCGTCAGGTCATTCATAGTGAGCTCATTGGTCTGTATACGTTGCTGATAGATCAGCGCGTACACCAGCACAGAAGTAACGTAATCGCGGGTTTCACGAAACGGTATTGTCTCAATCCAGATATCCGCCGGAATGGTTTCATCAGGCAGCCATTTTTTAACACGATTAGGCCCGGCATTATAGGCCGCCAGCGCAATCGCGTAATGCCCGTCAAACTGGTTCAGCAATTTTTGATAATAATATGAACCGTACTGCAGATTTTTGACAGGGTCGTACAGGCCGTTTCTTCCCGGATAACGTTCATCAAGATCTTTGGCGATCTGGCGTGCCGTCTGCGGCATGATCTGCATCAGCCCTTGCGCGCCAGAAGGTGAACGCGCATCTTTGTTGAACGCGCTTTCGCGACGAATCAGGCCGAACAGGATGACAGGATTGAGGTTTTGCAGCTCAGCATTCTCATGGATTTTATCGGCATAACTCATCGGGAAGCGCATTTCAATGTCATCCCACTGCTTCACTTTAGCGATAGTGAAAATGGCGATTTCATCCCATTGCCACTGTTGCGCCAGTTTTGCTGCCACCGGATAATCTGCTTTATCCAGCTGACGCAGCGCATGCCACCATTGCAGCTTGGCGTCTCTTTCTCTTTCCAGCACCATAAACTCGAATGCAACACGGAATGCCTGGTGGTTTTTAATCCTGTCGAGTTCTTCGCTGGTGGCTTCAATCGGATTATCTGATAACTGGTACAGACGGTTTAACCTGTCTGCAGCAAGGTAACCATAAAAATCGCGTTTTATCGAAAGATCACTCAGGATCTCTTCGGCCTGCAGGGGTTTGCCCGTTTCGTAATAGGCTCGCGCCAGCCAGTACTGCCATTTTTCAATCTGCTTGTTAGCCGGGCTCAGGTCTTCAATCGCGGTGATGACACGCGGCCAGTTCTGTTCTGATAAAGCGACCCTGATGCGTATTGTTTTACTGCTATTGTCAGAATCATTTAACTGTCCCAGGCGCTCATACGCAGCGGCATCGTTTTCGTATGCCAGTTTGAATGCCAGGCGTTTTTCCAGCCTGTCTGTCTGCGCTGTACTGAGATTATAGCGCTGCTTGTGCTTGTCCCATATCTCGATCGCCTGGTTTATATCGCTGCTGGCGAGGCGGTCAATCGCATGGGTAAACATTAATTTTGACTGCGCTGTCCATGCATGGCTTAACAGCTCAGGCAAATAGCGATCCGGGTTATGGTGTAGCTTCAGCCATAAAGCGGCGATTTCCTGGTCGGCCGCCGGCATGAGTTTTTTGACGTATCTGGCCAGCCGGGTTTTGTTGTTGCGCAGGGCCGCATCAAATCGCTGCCAGAACAGGTCGCGGTTAAAATGGGTGGATTTTTTTAGTTCGGCAAATAATGGATCACAGGCTTTGGGCTGTGATTTTCCTACCGCCCAGATATCTTTGGCACCGGCAAGCGCGGCCTGCTTGTCACCCGTATTGAATTGCGCGCGGCGGTAATAGCAGTTCAGGCTGGCATCGCGAGTACTGGTGTCGAACGACTGCAAAAAGTCCTGCCACCTGGCGTTCCTGGCGAAGTGATATAAGCGGTTAAGTTTCAATGAACGCGCATAACGTGAAGACCCGTGCTGTTCGATGAACTGCTTCACCAGGGGATCATTGTCCGAGATGTTTTTTTAACCATTGATACTGCAGGTATGGATACAGTGGATAGTCGTGCAGCTGATCCGAGAGCTGCAAATAACCGGCGTCATCACCTTTCTCGATGGCGACTTCTGCCTTGAGAAAAAGCTGTCTCAGGCGGGCAATTTCCTCATCGCTAAACTGCTGTGCTGAATTAACTTCGGTATCAGATTTGGTGCCCTCTTCTGCATCGCGCTCAATCCTGTTCTGAATGTTTGTGTCCTGGATTTCATCGACAAGCGTCAGTTCGTTTCTGCTCAAGCTCATCCTCTGACCCGCTCAGCATGGATAATTGCACAGCCCCGGAAACAGTGTCCGCCGTGTTGTCATCCGCAGAATCATTTGCGCTGAATATAGCTGGAGACTGTATCAGGCTTGCTGATAACAACAGGAGCTGCAGTGGTCGTTTTATTATCATTATGATTTATAACTCACTGTGGTTGATTGGTCGCTTTGAGTAGCGTTACCCGGGCTAAATAACACGTTAATTTTCAGCCAGTTACTGCGAGAGGCAGAACCATGGGTTTGTCATGAAACAACTCTTTAAATAGTACTATATTTTCGATTCAAAGCAATGAAATGAGCACTTTTAAAAACTGCTTTCTGGCATTTTTCACGTTAATTAACAATTTAATTTCAGGATTTACATGCCACGTGACGAACGGTACCGGCGACGAACGGTCATGGCCCGCAGACTTGTAGCAGGATTAAGCCTGATTGACGATATCCATACACCCAGGCCGGGCAGCGCTATACAGGGGCTTATTAAATCCCGTCAACAGGTATATCTAAAAATTAACCACGATGCCAATGGTTAACGAGGTATCCGTTTTCCTGATAGTCGCGCGGAGGTTCGCTGTCATGCGCGATATCGAGCCCGATTTTTAATGACGAATCCTCGGTTAACCTGCTCTGTAATGAAAAATTTTCGATCGCGCGAAAATCTGAAAACTCACCGAGGCTGGGCTGGTAATAACTGGTACTGACCAGTGAAACATGGGCATTAAATTGATATTTGATTACCAGGTAAGTGTTGGCACGCAACGCATTTTCAGTATCGTCCTCGTCGGGGAATTGCGTATCGAGTTTTTCACGTTCGTAAAATGCACCCAGGCCGAGGAAAAAAGCCTTCGATTCACTCACCTCGCCGAGCGTTAAACGCACGCCGCCGCCAAGCAGTGCACGCACTCTCAAATTGGTGAACTCATCAGCAGATAACTGGCTGAAACCCTCCCAGGCCAGTTCAGCATCAAGGCGGTGAATATGACGATAATGCGCGAAACCGCGGTTTTTATTGGTCACCCCGGCGCTTTCTCCGTAGGCGTAATTTGCGAGGATGAAATCCGTGACCTTAGCGCGCGTCCATTGAAACTTGACGCCGGTGGCAGCACCCGCCTGGTCAGTATTGCCACCCTCGAAGGCAAGATCCAGCTCGAATGAGCCGACAAAGCCTTCAGGCGGTTTACCCAGGTGGACATCTTCCATGCTGACGATGGCATGTGCGTACATCGGCGCGCATAAAATACTCAGACCGGTTGCAAGGTGAAATAGCGCCTGAATTAAAACAGAAACAACGTACGACTCATGGCGCGCATGTTACCACAACAACTATCAATGAAAACCGGCTCTGGATTGTGGCGCAGGCCTGCACTGCACCAATGGCGTCAAAAACATGGATTATTGTTTTGCATCGGACCAGCTGCACCACGGCATTAACCATACTAATAACCACAATTAACAATTGCTAACATTTGACCGGTATTAATGCCCGAACTGCTGCCGTATATTTCGTCAGGCATCATACCTGTTAATAAAACCAACCAATCAAAGTTGACATTGTGGAGAACAATCATGGGACTATTTGATTTTGCCAAAGACATGGGCAAGAAATTATTCGGAAAAGATGACGATCCGGCAGAGAAAATAAAACAAAGCATCGAAGCCAGTAACCCGGGCATCACCGACCTCGGCGTGGCTTATGATGACGGCGCCGTTGACCTGAGCGGCAAGGCAGACTCGGCTGAAGCGGTCGAAAAAGCCGTACTCATGGCCGGCAATGTAAAAGGCGTAACCGACGTCAAAATCGACAAAATGCAGGCACCAAAACCCGCACCGGAAGTCGAGTACTACACTATTGTCAGTGGCGACAGCCTGTCCAAAATTGCCAAAAAGTTTTATGGCAATGCAATGGATTATCCAAAACTGTTTGACGCCAATCGTGAAGTCATCAAGGATGCCGACCTGATCTACCCCGGCCAGAAAATTCGCATCCCGCCGAAAAGCTGGTAGTTAACTATCGGTAGATTGATTTACGAAAGCACAACAACGCCGGGACGAATGATTCGTCCCGGCGTTGTTATTTAAGCGCATTAAACAGCTGCTCAGACGATCATCCGGCTTTGCAGCACTGCATCAGTCGGATGACCCATCACTTGCATCACACCGGCGGATCAAGATTCACCGCTGTCGTAGTATTAATTCTGAACCAGCCCGTCAGGCTGTAGCGCGAACAACGCGTGGGCAATACCTCGTGCGGAAATTCCTCGCTGAGAAATAACACCATTTTTCCAAACGTCGGGGACACAGCTTCAAGCACATCACTGTCATCCGTTGAATACAGCACCAGCTCACCACCGTCGCCCTGTTGCCACGTCGGGTTCAGGTAGAGAATGCTCGACAAACGCCGGCTCGAATTCCCCTGAACGTATCCAGGTGCTTTTTGTAGAAAGCACCCTGCGGGTAATGCGAATAATGACATCTCATAATCAAACAGTCCAAGGTAGAGCACGCGGTTGAGATGCACGCGCAGACGCTCCGCCCATTGCAGGTAGAACTGCGTGGTGGGCATTTCCATATCGAGCCAGCGTATCCGGTCACGCCGCACGAACGGGTTTAACTGGCGCGCCTGCTCGCGCCCGATGCCGGCGGCCTGGAAATCTTCGCTATCGGTTTTTTTGATATCGATGAACAGGGACTGTAATTGCGCAACGGAAAAAACATCATTCAAAATAACATAACCCGATTGTTTCAATGCCGCAGCGATGCGCGCAAACACCTCGGTGTCAGTCGTCTCGTGGATCAGGGTTGTTGTAATCAAGCAGGAATCTCGAGTAGTTGCAAGCGCATCCATTTATAACTCAAAATTGACCACTGGCATAGCTAATCTTTCGTACTCGCGGTGCATAGACCGGGAGCCGCTACGACAGGCCGGGCCAGGTGTATTACTCGTTGCCGCAGGGCTGCAGGTATACGAGTTATGACGCACACAACTGAAAATCATGCGCCCTTGCCACCAGCCGGGTTAGTGCTGATGACATCAGCTTTTGCCACGCCGGGCTGTGCCCTGACTGCCAAACTTTTCGGCCATGGTATCGGCGATTTCACCAATCAGCTCGATGAAATGATCTATGCCCGGCTGATTCTTTTGTTTGCGACATTCATTGACAGCTGAAATCGAAAGATTCATCGCAGCATGGTAATTCCCTTTATCAATAAATTCACGAATAGCTTTTTCTTCTGCCTCGATGTCCATTGTTTATGCACCTCGCACAACATCGCGGAATGTCCTGGCTTAGCGTAAGCCGGACGCTGGTTTATCGACTGATCAATTGTAGAAATTCTTGCCGGGTACGGTCACTCTTGCGGAAAGAACCCAGCATCATGGAAGAGACGGTCCAGGAATTCTGTTTTTGTACACCTCGCATCATCATGCAGAAATGCTGTGCCTCGATCACCACACCCACACCTGCCGCATTGGTCACTTCCATCACCGCATCAGCGATCTGCTTGGTGAGCTGCTCCTGGATCTGCAAACGCCGGGAATACATATCAGTAATACGGGCAATTTTAGAAAGCCCGATCACTTGACCTTGCGGAATGTAAGCGACATGCACCTTACCCACAAATGGCAACAGGTGGTGCTCACACATGGAATAGAGTTCGATGTCTTTAACAATTACCATTTCGTCATTGTCAGAATCGAACACAGCACCGTTTAAAACTTCTTCCAGCGTCTGATCATATCCCTGGGTCAAAAATGCAAACGCTTTGGCCGCGCGTTCCGGGGTTTTCAGCAGACCATCGCGCGTGACATCTTCACCAGCACTCGCTATCAACTGTTCATACAGTTTTGAAGTTTTCATTATGTATTCCTGGATTAAACTTTACCCTGAACAGACTCTGCCAGAGGGCAGACGAAGGGTCAAGGCGACACTATAGGGCTGATTGTCGGATTTATGACCTCGCCATGTTAACCCGAGCTTCGTGGTGTTGTTCCATACGTTTTGTCGGGTTTCGCCTTGCCAGCCCGGTTGACTGTTATTCCGGGAAGATGAAGACTTTTATTGAAACACACAAATACAGTATTTGCGGGCGGGCATGTTGTTATTGCAGTCTTTATTCACACATCTACACCAATCGGCAGCGCCGTGGTGTATTTGATTTGCTCCATGGCAAAACTGGAGGTGACATTTGATAAGTCGATACGCGCAATCAGGCTTTTATAAAACCGGTCATACGCCTCGATACTGCTGACCACAACGCGTAACAAATAATCAATTTCACCACTCATTCGGTAGATTTCCATCACTTCCGGTAATTGACTGACTTCGCGGCTAAAGCGCTCTATCCACTCCACGGTGTGGTGTTGGGTTTTGATCGCCACAAACACCGTGACATTGGCATTGACCTGTTTTGCATCCAGCAGCGCGACCCTGGCCCGGATCAGACCTTGCGTCTCCATTTTCTGAATCCGCTTCCAGCACGGCGTCACCGACAGCGCAATCTGCTCAGCAATCTGCTTGACCGTCAGGCTGGCGTCGGTTTGCAGCAGATTCAGGATTTTGCGGTCGGTTGCATCCATGGATGATATTCCCCTAATAACGGAGTATTTTAATATTTTTTTCTATATATCACACATTACAGCATATATAAATAATTATTTTCTATAAATGTACATATATGAGAAAAATATATATAGACTTGGTTTTAGTATTTACTGACTCACAGGCACAGGCACAAACCATGAACTCGACAACAGAACAACTGGAAATAGTCAATCTACCGCCGCATGTCAGCAGCTGGAGCGTGGCGGGAATTCCTGGCTTCATACCCTCGGTACTCAACCGCTATCAGCGCAACCATGGCAATCTACCCGAACAGTTTTCACTGGTTGCCTGCCCGCAGGTCGAAATCAACGCCATGGGCGGCCTGCCCGTCAACGTCAGGCAGCTGACCGATGCGCGTACCCGCATCCAGCATTTCACCAGTTGCAACAAGCTTTACCTGGTTATTTTGTTACCCGGTGAAGACGCTGAAGCCCGCCGCGAACTGATTCAGAAATCACTATCGTGGTCTGAGGGATATGAGGTTAAATTTATCAACGGTGCGACACAGTTGCGATTCACTGAAGCCACCGAAGAAATTGAAGATACAGTTGACCAGATTAATACGGGCAAAGAAACGTTTACAGGCATACATGAAAATGCAGTTGATGGCTATCTGCGTTGATATAATCAGCGGCACATGTCTCTGGTGATTGCGCGGGATTTTCTAACAAGGCATCGAGCAGCGTCGCAATCTGCGCTTTTGTGCGGCGTCTGGGTTTATACGGTGCGTACAGATCTTCCAGCCGGGTTTTTGTCTTAGCTTCCATCAGCGACAGTTTGAACGCTTCGCTTCACTGCCCCTGTTCATCGATCGACCTGATAATCGCTGCACGCCGGTGTTCCATTTCGCGCAGATAACCCAGGCGTTCTTCAAGATTGCGCAGCTGGGTATCATCCAGCCCCATGGTGACTTCCTCGCGGTAGCGTGCAATAAACGGCACCGTGGCACCTTCATCGAGTAATACGATAGCTGCATTTACCTGGGTGATAGAGGCGTTAATGTCACCGGCAATGTTACGGGCGATACGTTCAGCGATATTCATATAGGATGCAGTTATATTTAATGGAGAATGAACAGGAATTGTAACGCGCTAAGCGGAAACAGTCAGCGTGCAGCCTAACCAAAACCCGGCAGCGCAAACAGACTTGTATGTGGCCCACAGCCATGCTACCGGTAGTACTATTTACCCGGGCTCCGGGTTTCGTCGTGTATTAACCAGTCTATCACCTGCGCCTGTAATGCCTGGTATTCGACATTGTCTGTCGGAACCTGCTGCCATTGCGGATGCTGGCGCAGCGTTTTTATTACTTTTTGCCAGCCCGCGGGCAGCGCATGTACCTTGTCATCCGCGAGTTGTATTTTGCCCTGCGCGGCATGCCCGCGATGCGTCAGGCTATGCAGCAACTTGCGTTGCCTGAGAGTCAGCAGGCTGACGGTATCGTCATCAACACATAACCATGTGTGTCCACGCCAGGCCGCTTTTAATTCCTGCTGATAGCGCCGCATTGTCGCCCATCCCGCACCCAGTGCGGCACCCAGCATGGTCGCCGCGCCCAGGCTCAGGCCACCGACTATCAGGTCAATGCCGGCACCGGCAGCAGCGCCCTTCAATGCTGTCGCGCCGGCATTCATGCCGAAGTCTTTCAGCATCTGAGGTGAAAATATATCCAGTTCCCATTGTCCATCGTGCACTGCTAATTGTTGCAGCTCGACATCCGCCTGGGTGAAAACAAACATGCCTAGCAACTCACGCAAGGCCTGCTGTTCAGCCTTGCGCACGAAGTCCTGCATCGATGCGACATCAACATCCGTGACGCCTGTCCTGGCCTCGACTTCTAATCGATAGCAGGCAACTTCACTGAGCAGATTAAAAATGCGTTGCGCTGCTGCATGGTTCAGGCTTTTCCATACGTCCTGTCGATAATCGATCAGCGCCTGCAAAGAATCGTAGCGCTGTTCAAGCAGGCTCTGAAGTTTTTGATAGAGCCGCCTCTCAGCTTCAAAGTCGAAGGCGACAGTATCAAACTCCAGTGCCGCGTGCAGATTGAACTGCGCCATCTGTTCGCGCCAGCGTGCCAGGGCTTTATCGTTGCCTGCAATAAAATTAAACACCGGCAGAATTGGTTTTCCGGCCATGCCCAGGATTTCAACTTCATCGCGGTACTTGCCGAGCAGCGGCTCGCGTACGTCAATAATATACAGCAGCACATCACTCGACAGCGATTGCCGCAGCACCTTGATCTCCTGTTCAAAGTCAGGAAATTGCGCAGCCTGGGCGATGAATGCATGTAACAGATCAGCCGGCAACCTCGCCTCAGTTGTTTTTGACAGCGTTTCAAGCGCCTGCAACAGCGCACTGGAATCCTCGAACCCCGGGGTATCAAACAGAATCAATACTGCATTATCACCGGCAAAAATCGCAGATTTTTCTACATAACGTGTGGTGCCGGCCGCTTCATCAACCTTTCCAAAGTGATCATCGCGCAGCAGTGTGCGGATCAAAGAGGTTTTGCCGGTATTGGTGTGGCCGACCACGGCAAGATTAATCGCGGGTAAATTACGCGTGTGCCTGGTACCGGGCATCTGACTAGGCCACACTCAGACTAATGACATGATCTGCCGGCACCTTGCAGGCCTCTGCCAGCCGGTACCATGATGCCAGTCGCGTGTTCGAAATCACTTCATCTTCATGTTGCAGTAACAGCACCAGCCAGCGCTGCGTACTGTTCGACATCAGGCTGGCAATAGTGCGCTGTACACCGCGATCGGGTGCGCGGGCGGGCGCTACCGCCACGGCGATAACAGGGTTTGCATTTTGCTGCAGGCCTTGCAGGATCGACGCCAGCGATTCACGGTCACTCACCTGCCCGAGATCATTCGCCGCACTAATCGACTGCGGTGGCCAGGACATGTTATCGCCAAGTTCAACCGCGACCCATTGTGTCTCAGTCGGAAGCCGGTGCGGCACGGGCGTTTTCGATGACGCGTTTGTCACCGATGTGTTCGAGATTACTGGAGGCGAGGTATCGGCATCCACAATCTGGCCGTGACTCGCCAGCGGCATCAGGCGTTGGCGTAAACTGATGTAATACGGCAGATATAAATCAAGTGCGAAACCACGACGCGCATTAGCCAACATCAGCGCAGACCAGCTCCAGAGCAGCAGACGAGGCACAATGCCAAAACATACCAACGCACCCAGTAATAACTGCGCCCAATGCTTACGATGTTCAGCGCTTAATGTCGCCGCCACGCCTGTCCGCGACTCATACACCTGGTCTGTCGAGGGCGTGACAAAACCCAGTGCCTGCAGCGGTGCACCCAGCAGCTCGGTCAGTTTTACAAAGGCGGTATCAGACAACAAGGTCGTGCCCCAGACAAAATCATACTGACGCAGCATTAACAGCAGCAGCAAAAACACCAGGCCGACGCACAGATAAACCAGCCAGAGTTGATGTGTTATTTTACTGAACTGCCACTTGCCAGTCGCGCCGGAAAAATGACAGGCCAGCCATGCCCGATCTGCCTGTGTGCTGTGTTTATATGTGACAGTGTTTTTGTCTTCGAGATGCCCCGGTAGCCAGCTCGTTAGCCGGGCCAGCATGCCTGCTGTCAAAGCCTGCATATTCAGACTGATTCCGGCCAGCCATAGCAGCATCGAGATCAGGTTAAAGCCGAGCAACACCAGCAACAGCCAGTAAATGTTTATCGTCTGACTATCGGTGACTGCATAGATAACACCAGACGCACCTAACAGTGCAGCAAGCACCATAGTAGCCGTTTTTGTATAGCGTGCCAGCCTGGCCGCACGCCCCAGCGCCCGAGACAGATCATGCTGAGCCACAAGACATTGTGCGCGTTGCCAGAGACGGCCCTCAAAATCAGTCTGCACAGCAACGTCTTGAAAGCTTTGTTCAGCATCGCAGACGAGCGCTTGCTGCGTTTCCATGTAACGTATTTGTTCGATCAGTACGCGCTTGTCAAAATTTGAAACTGTCACAATATGATTTGCCCAATACTACACGGATCAGAAAGTTAACTTACTCGACTGCCTTCACTGGCATTTTCTTACGACGACAGGGTTTGACCAGTATTTCCAGGTAAAAGCTTTCAAGCTTTTCCGCCTCGGCCCGGCTAATTGCTTTATTAATTTCGGACAAATGCACGACCTTACTGCTCGCTTCATCAACCCCAAAGCGACAGTCAAAATCCCAATAGTCAGCAGCTTCTGGCAATTCCCTTCTGCGCTCTCTTTTTATATATTTTTTAACTTCATGTTTAATGGCTTCAACCAGCCTCGGAACTGCAATTTTCTCGTGGCTTAATTTAAATGTTTTTTTCATAGTAGTCTCAATTCTCAATCAGCAGCAATTCGGCAAAGAGCACGATTTCCCGGATCGTTTTTTGCCTGGCAAATTTAGCGCATGGTTACCAGCTCTTCCGAACTGGTCGGGTGAATCGCCACGGTGTCATCGAAGTCCTGCTTGCAGGCGCCCATACGGATGGCCACGGCAAAACCCTGCAACATTTCATCTGCGCCGGGGCCGAGGATGTGGCAGCCCACAATTTTCTCTTTTGCGCCGACGGTAACAAGTTTCATTGCGGTATGCACCCGACGTTCGCTGAAGGCGTATTGCATCGAAGTAAAACGTGTCTGGTAGATCTTGACGGCTTCGCCATGCTGTTCCCGTGCCTGGGTTTCGCTCAGCCCGATGCTGCCGATCGGCGGATGCGAAAAAATCACCGAAGGGATGTTTTCATAATCGAGTTTACGCTCCGGCTGGTTATCGAACAGCCGGTCAGCAAGTCGCCGCGCAGCCGCAATCGCCACCGGCGTGAGCTGTTCGCGCCCGGTGATATCGCCCACCGCGTAGAGTCCTTCGACCGGGGTATTCTGAAACGCGTCGGTTTGCACAAAGCCGAGTTTGTCGGTGGCCAGGCCGGCGGCTTCGAGGATAAGGCCCTCGGTATTCGGCGTGCGGCCAATCGCCCAGATGACCTGGTCGATGCCCGGTGTGCGGCTGCCCTTGTCGCAAACCAGGGTGATGGCGTCGTCTTCTTTTTCGAGCGCTGCCACCTGGGTATTCGGATAAATCGAAATGCCATCTTCGATCATTTGTTCCATCAGGCCCTCGCGCAGCATGGCATCAAACGAGCGCAGAAAATGCTGCTTGCGTAAATATAAGCTCACTTCACAGCCCAGCGCGTTGAGCACGCCGGCCAGCTCCACTGCGATATAACCTGCACCGACTACGGCGACACGACCAGGCTGCTCGGTGAGCGCAAAAAAGCCGTCGGAATCTATGCCTAGCTCCGCGCCCGGCACATCGGGTTTTACCGGCCTGCCCCCGGTGGCAATCACGATATGATCAGCCGTGTAAGTGTCATCACCGACCTGCACGGTGTGCGCATCGACAAAACGCGCATGCCCATTGATTTCATCAATGTCAGAATCCGCCAGGTAGCTGTGGTACCAGTTATTGATTCCGCTGATATGCGCTTCACGTTTTTTGACCAGCTCACCCCAGTTAAAACCATTGCGTTCGATACTGAAGCCATAGTCCCCGGCCATTTCCAGACCGTGTGCAATTTCAGCGCCATACCACATTATTTTCTTGGGCACACAGCCAACGTTGACGCAGGTACCGCCCAGGTCGCCGACTTCAACCACCGCGCAACGCCTGTTATAGCGCGAGGCGCGTTCGGCAACAGAAAGACCGCCGCTGCCACCGCCGATAGCTATCAGGTCATAGTGTTTGCTCATGGTATGTGTCCTTAGCTGGATTGAAAGTCGTTGTCGGTTGCCGCTTCGCAAACCCGAGCTCCATCATACCCGACGCAGGCACTATATTTGTATGGCAGCCGGTCATTTTATGGGTAATATGATGGATAATAGTATCGATCATAAACTATAAACAGAGCCAGGTTGCTCAAGCCTGTAGAGACCGAGATTGACTTCTTATCGCGTATTGCTCATCGGTCCGCGCCGCGCCATCATCAAAGTATTGCGCGACAGGCACATCCCTTTTGCTGTATGGCGAGAGAGACGATACATATCCCATTGCAGATGCTCAGAAAATCATCACTGCGCCATTATTTAACACCACCAGAAAACTCAAGCAGATCATCAACCAGGCCTTCGCTAACGAGCACTTCAGCCACGTCATTGCTGGCAGCGAACCGGCAGTGTATCCCGCCGCGGTGGCGCGCAGGATTGTCACTGCGCGTATCTCGCCCACCACCACGGCCTTGCGCTGCCGCGACAAGCTGGCAATGAAACAATACCTGGCTGAATACGACATCCCCATGACCCGCTTCATGGCTGAATCGACTGTCGTCTCGCCGGCTGAAGCCTTTGACTACCTCGGCACGCCGCTGGTACGCAAGCAAAGAACTGCCTATGGTGGCCGTAGTTTTGAATTGCTGTCGGCCGATCAGAACCCGGTGTTACAGAAGAACGGCCGCAACATACTGGAAAAATTTATATCTGCAGCGGAAGCCAGTGTCGAGTCATTCATCAATCATGGCGAAATCAGGTTTGTTAACACCACCAGCTACCTGGAAAAACGCCATGTCAACCTGGTGCCGGCGGCATTCGATGATGCCCTGCAGGCAAGCATGCTGGCGTTAAATCGAAAGGTAATCGAAGCCTTGAAAATAAACTGGGGCATGACCCATCTCGAAGTTTACCTGGGTGAGAACGGCCTGCTGTTCGGCGAGATCGCGCTGCGTCCACCGGGCGGTTACATCATGAATGCCATGCAATACGCCTGGGGATTTAACCCCTGGGAAGCGTTTGTCGCCATGGAGCTGGGTGAAGATTTTTCTTTCCCGCGAACTGTTGTGGCCTATAGCTGTGCAGAGATATTGCATCCCGGCGTTGGCCATATAGACGCCATTCGTGGCGAACAACTGGTTAAAAACCATGCGAATGTGCGCGAGTTTACACTCAAGCTCAAAACAGGTGACATCATCAGCAAACGCGAAGGCGCCGGCCAGGATATTGGTTACCTGTTGCACGTCAGCGAAACGCCTGCAGCGCGACTCGCGCTGCATCAGCATTTCAAACAGCAATTTGTGATTGCGTTAACCTGATTCACCGCAAATTCCATCACACTCAGTGCACGTCCGTGTCACTGGATAATCAACTTGCCGGGTAATCAAGTCACTGTGCGGTTGTAAGGAAATTCCCTGCGCGCTTGAGTACCATGCTGATGCCTTCGTACTCTTCATTATCGACGCTGACCAGCTTTTGGCCGCCGGTAAAGCGTTCACGTAATTTGAGCAATGCCATCTGGCCATCATCAGACAACAGGCCTTCAATAATTTTATGCTTCAACTCCGGCGTGAGTCTCGGGCCTGCGGTGAAGGCCTGGTTTGGATAAGGCAAATGCGTATGTATGGCCCGTGTTTTAGATAAATCCGTATCGAATTTCTTGTGGTTGGTCTTCGGTAAAACTGCGGCATCACACGTGCCCTGTAACACACCGTTATAGCCATCTTTCCAGCCTTTGGTTATAACGTGGATCGGTTCTCTATCAGGGTTCGGGTAATGGCTCATCATGGTGAGCATACCGAAGTTCGGTGATTTAGGTGCGCAGACCTTTTTGCCTACAAGGTCATCAAGTTTCTGTATATCATCGCTGTCACTGCGCACAATTACGCGCCAGATATGCAACTGCGGCAGCTTGGCAATCGCATCATGCTCAGTATGCTTGATTCGCCAGCTGACAAAATGCGGACCATCGAATGCAAGGTCATACTCGTTGTTTTGCATGCCCTGTCTGTATTCAGTCCAGTTATCCGGGTATTTATAGACAAACTTTTCGCCGGTTACGATACTGAGGTACTCAGCGATCGGCTTGTAAATATTGTTGGCAACATCCCTGGTCTCGCGAGGTGGCGCAGTAAATGTATAATCTGCCAGCACAACAACGGGACATAAGAACAATGATGTTATGACAATTACATACTTCGATAAAGTATTCATAATAGATAGACCTGTTTAGTAATCACCGTCCATGGTGAATTTTCAAGCAAGATGCATGACTCAGGCAGTACAGCCTTTCAGTACGTACTCTTGACCTGATCTCGTTCAACAAGAGTGACTGCTTCTGGCGACGCTTGATATCGTGTTCATCAATGACGTTGGTGAATTCACGCTTTTTAAGTTCATTCATGTGGTTGAACAGCTCGATGTCGATGTCGGTATATGCAACTTCTTCGCCTATCGGAATCAGCTCACGTGCATAACCAAGCTTGTCCAGCACATGTCCGGCAACGGATTCAAATATGCGAATTTCATCAGCCGGCATCTCGGTCTTGTACTTGCCACTGTTATTCGACATGACAGGGCTAGTTACATTGCCCCATAACTTACTGGAGTTAGCAGCATTCCTGGCTTCCGATGTCTTATAAAAATCCATCATGGAATCATTGTATTCGACACCGAGAAATTTACACAGCTCGCTAGCCACTTCCCTGGGTTTGCTTGTCAGATGCTCATAACTGATACAGAAGATTCTTTCTGGCGCTACATGTCGCATTAAATCAATGGCTTTATCCTGTGTTTCGGCCCAGTCTTTAGCAATATTATAGATATGTTTTTCACCTACCACGGCTTTCTGGAACGACAGCGCCACATCTCTTCCGTCTCGATATAGATAGATGTACCTGGGACGTTTGAAATAATTTTCAATAATATCTATAAAATGTATGTTGATCAGGCTTTTACAGCACCAGGTTTTTGCATTATTGCTCTCTGCGTATAAATCGTATGCCGCACCGTATACGGCAGCAAGACTCCTGTTTTTCTTGCAGCGCTTGACTATTGAGTTACGGTCAAGCGTTATATCCTGCCATTCAACGGGGTTTAACTCGATCAACTTGCAAACATCGTCAACCAGCTGTGCAAAATTATCTTTTTTATTCAGATCACCATACTTATCAACCAGCGGCTGCATACGCTCGAGAATATGCGGTGGATGCGGCGAAGCTATTTCCGTTAGCTGATTGAGCATGAGCCTGAGAAGATTAGAACCAGACCTCTGTGTACCAATCATAAATATAGGAACCATAACAATCCTCTCGTGAATATGAACAAGTTAATCGACTCTGTTTTTAAAATTAATATAATAAATAGCCGGCAAGCCCGGCTGCAGGTATGATCCAGGCGACTTCTATTTTGAATTTAAGCAGGGAGAGTACGGCGACCAGGAAGATGCTTAAAGATATCCAGTTCTGCTCTGCTGACTGCATGACGACGATGGCTGCAGCAGCGATCATGCCGATTACACCACAACGTATTCCGGTAAGCGCGGCGTTAATTGTTTCTGATTGTTTGAGCTTATCGAGAAAATGCGCACAAAAAAGCATCAATGCTGCAGGCGGTAAGAATATTCCAATTGTTGCAGCAGTTGCACCAAGCACACCAGCCATTTTATAACCGATAAATGTTGCACTGATCAGTATCGGCCCCGGGGTGATCTGCCCTAATGCAATAGCATCGATAAATTCCTTGTTCGTGACCCAGCCGTAAGTATCTACAACTATTTCCTGTATCATCGGAATAAATACGAAGCCACCACCAAACAGCATTACACTCATACCTGCAAAGGTGATGAATAATTTAACTGCGACAACTGATCCTATTTTTAAATATGGCAATGCCATGGACGCCAACGGCAGAACAAGAAATGCAAGTATTGATACTGGAAATGCGCGCTTGCCACTCGCGCCCTTGACTGATCCGTTGTTGCGCTCTGCGTCGGAAGATTTTTTGAACAGCAATAGGCCTGCAAGGCCTGAAGCCATGATGATAGCAATGGTGCTAAAGAAGCCCCCGACAACTGTCAACATACCCAGGGCACACAATGCCACAACATACGCTGAAATGCCGTTCAGCGTTTTTTTACCCATATTGATTGTGGCGACTATGATGATAGCGGCAACAGCCGGTATGAAACCTTTAAAAATATTGCTGACGCCCGGTATTTCACCCCAGGTGAAATAGACATAGCTGAGCAGGAGAATTAGTAAAAACGAAGGTAGAATAACAGCAGTGGCGCAGACCACGGCCCCGATGACACCATTGATTTTATATCCCGCATACGCAACCACGTTGACCGCAACCGGGCCAGGCAGAATTGTTGCGAGTGAGATTCCATCCAGGATCTCCGCATCAGTCAGCAGTTTTTTTCTATTAACCAGATAATTCTGCACCACGGATATGAGCGCCATGAAGCCGCCAAATGCAGTACTTCCGATTTTTAGAAATGTCCAGAACAGTAACCAGTTCGATTCGTTACGATGCATGATGTGTTGCTCAGCAATAGTACTCATATTATCGACGACCCGGATACATTAATTACATGACAGAATTGCCAGCTCGCAATCGCATAGTTCGCTAATTGCAGACTTTATAGGCACTTATCTGGAGTGTAAGTAAGTATTCAGGTTAAAACTATGGGGAAAATTCCCATATAAAGCCGCCCTTTCCTGCCACTTTCCCGCTCAGAACGGGTCCAGCCATGCGCATGACAAAAATTGTGCATTACATACCTGGTTTTCTGAGTATCGCTCAATAACAGGAATTTTTCCCATATCAAAAATTGATATATTTATTATCATCTAACTTACGTAGTTGTTAGCTAACGGTGACTATTTATGCTTGATCAAAAAGCCGCTATCAGAAAATCCAGCGATGTTGTATGGCATGCAACCCAGGTAAGCAAACAGGCGCGCATTCACCGCAATAATCACAAATCTGCCATTATCTGGTTCACGGGCATGTCAGGCTCTGGCAAATCTACCATCGCCTGTGAGCTTGAAAAACGCCTGTATGAACTGTCTGCGCACACCTATATCCTTGATGGCGATAACATGCGCTATGGCCTGAATAACGACCTTGGGTTTACCAGTGACGATCGAAAGGAGAATATTCGCCGCATTGGTGAAGTTGCCAGGCTGTTTGTCGACGCAGGCATCATTGTCCTGTCATCATTCATATCGCCGTTTACCCAGGACAGGGGTACGGTACGCACACTTGTCGATAAAGATGAATTTATCGAAGTGTATGTAAAATGCCCACTCGACGTATGTGAGCAAAGAGACCCCAAGGGCCTGTACCTCAAAGCCCGAAATGGCGAAATCAGGAACTTTACCGGCATCGATTCACCTTACGAGGAGCCTGCACGGGCTGAAATCATCATCGATACATCGAAGCTCAGTGTTGACGAGTCAGTTAAAACGATTATCAATTACCTCACTCAGAGGCATTATATTTAATTGTCCAGTTAGAAATTTATCAGGCCTCTATCAGGCCATTACGTATCGCCAGACGGGTAAGATCCACAATACTCGTTGCCTGAAATTTATTCATGATATGCGTTCTGTGATTGCTGACTGTCTTGGCACTTAGATGCAAATCTATCGAGATATTTACGACCGTGTGCCCATCAGCAAGCAAACAGAATATTTCGAATTCACGCTCAGTCAAACTCTCAATCTGTTCCTGGTCGCTCTTGCTTGACCTGGTGTTCATCTGCGCAACATCAGCGCTCAGGTAACTCTGGCCTTTTATTAATACGGCAACTGCCCTGGTAAGCTCTTCGGGCGCACTGCGCTTGGTCACATAGCCCCTGGCGCCCGCCTTGGTCGCCTGGCTCACATACATCGGGTCATCACGCATGCTGAGCACCAGTACCCTGGCATCATTATCTTTGGCATGAATATGCCGCACGCCCTGCAAACCACCCATGCCCGGCATCAATAGATCCATGATGACGGCATCGGGTTTATATTCTGAATAAATACGACACGCCTCCTCCGCCGTGCTGACTTCCCGAATTTCATAATCAGCATCGTTCTCCAGAAGATACCTGAAGCCAGCTCTGACGATAGCATGATCGTCTACGAGTAATAATTTTGCCTTATGTGCAGTAATATTCATCTGTACACCTGTATGTTCAAACACTGGTTGAGCGAAACCTCAACTACGACATCCCTGGCGTGAATTACCAATTCCTGATTCCTGCCTTTCTACCCGCATTTTTCTCAAGTCCTTGATACATTTATTGATGTCCCGTGAGACGTCATGTTTATTGCCACCGAGCACTAATATCGCCAATATTGTCGAACCCTTGCCAGGATCTGAAGTTATTGTCAGGGTGCCACCCATAGCAGTAACACGTTCATGTATGCCCTGCAAACCATGTCTTTTCGCAGTCTTTCCGTTGCGGATTTTATGGTGTACATCCATGCCGATACCATCATCAGTGATTTCTATTCTAATCGTATCCCTGTTGATAGCGCCGGACCTGGCACTGTTTCTCTGTAACGCATCGTAAACTTTCGAGCGCCGTAAATTTGATTCTTCCATACCACGTTGTACATGAACAGTGACATTCGACGCCATGGCGTGCTTTGAAATATTAGTCAGGCACTCCTGCACGATGCGGTATATGCTGACTTTGACAACTTCCTGCAGGCCGTTGACATTACCGACAATGTCAAGATTACAGTTGACCCCGGCAGTCTCAAGCTGCGAACGCACAATACAATTGCCCAGGGTTTCACTAAAATCCAGGTTATCAATTATGTCAGGCCGCAGACGCTGCATAATATTGTTGACAACTTCATACAATTGACCGGACAGATCAATAATTGAATTTCCCAGGCTGCGTATTTCGGTGTACTGGTTGCCGGTACTGGCACATATCACAGTCGCCAGGCTCTTTACCGCGGTAATTGACTGGCCCAGCTCATCGTGCAGCTCCCTCGCCAGGGTGCGGCGTTCATCCTCCTGAACCTCGACCAGATGTTGCGCTAGCTTTCTGTTGTTATTGAGTAATTCAACCAGTTGTTCTTCTACGTATTTCTGTTCAGTAATATCGACCGAAAACCCGACTGCCCCGTCGCCCGACCAGCTATCGAAAAACATGGATGTATAAAACCACCATGGCGTTCCGGTATAGGTACCTTTATTTTCGAAAAACACGGTATTTCCGGCGAGTGCAGAATCAATCTCGGCATCCATGCCAACAAACAAGCCGTACGCGGGTTTATCAACCCAGTCCATGTCCTCGACACCCATGCGTCTCAGGCCGTTACCGCGAATTTCCATAAATTGTCCGTTTGCGTCCAGCCTGAAAAATATAACCGGGAGCCGGGATAGAATTGAAGAAAATAATTCACTGGTGTTTTTAATTGTTTCCTGGGCTTTGATCGATTTTGAAATATCACGTGTCGCCCCGATCACACCACTAATCTTATGGTTTTCGTCTAGTTTGGGGATAATGTTGTAGCTGACCATAATATGTTCGTGGTCTTTACCAATATGATCCGATATAACATTATAAAAACATTCACTGCGCGACATCAGCTGGAGATATTCAATAAACTGGCTGGCAGATTTCTCAGTCATGAAATCGGTATACTCTTTTCCGAGCATAAAATCTTCGGAATAACCGTATATAGCCTTGCACGAGCTACTAATGGCGGTAATACGCCCCTGAGTGTCTGCTTCCCATATTACATCCGGCGATGAATCAACCAGTTTATTGTAATTATTTTCATAAGCATTCAGTTTGATAATGTTCTGCATGTTATCAAGTACAGATTCTGCTCGCGGGACCTGCGAATCAATCACTTCAATGACAGTGTTTTGATCCAGAACAGTCGCGTCTGCACCAAAAATAACAACGCCATTTATATGGTTGTCTGAATTATATAAAAAGAACGATACCAGGCAGGTTAAGCCGAGGGTGTTTTCTTCTTCGCCCAGGTAGCCAGACGACAGCAGGTCAATAATAACGGTCTGTTTATTATTGAGAATTTCATATTTTAGTTTTGATTCAAGCAAAGGATTCAGCTTGCAGCAGCTGTCGTGTCCGCGCGTGCTGGTTATCAATTTCCAATGCTCTGCATACTCGTCATCAATGCTATATACACAGCCGCATGCTAATTCAAGATGCTTGCATACAGCATGGACAAACCTGCTGAAATATTCATCACCAGACGACCTGCCGATATAATCAGATATCTGCATGGCCAGCATGCTCACACGTACATTATGATCAGAGTCATTCATGTTTTTATATGTATGTCAGTCAGGCTCGACGCACTATCCGTGTGCGGCAACGCTGGCGAATACCCGGGTCATGTCCAGGATCGGTACTTCATGGCCTGACCTGCTTTTAAAGCATGACAGGGCGATATCTTTTAATTTCTGCGTATGCGTCGGCAAACTGCATATTTGCGTATTTTCCACAAACTCCAGGTCTGGGGATTTCGCCAGGACAATGCCGCCATAGTGAATTTCATCATTGCTGTTTCTGTAGATGATCACAGCGACTACTTCGCGTTTTGACTGGATACCTGTGGTACTGAGTAATCCCGTCAAGTCGATCACTGGCAGGATATTGTCATTCCATACAATAACATTACGGCAATACGCCGGCGCGCCAGGTATCGCGGTATAACACGGCTCATTGATTATATGCACCAGCTCCATTTGCGAAACCGAGGCATACGATTGTTCGTTGATATTCATAATCCAGGCCGCCGCTTTACTCATGATTCACCCGTAATCGACTTAAGTTTTAACCTGAAATAATCGAGCAGTGAATTTGCGCTAACAACAAAACCGATTTTGCTTTGATTATTGTCAGCATACAGACACAGCGAGTCTACCGGGCATGCAGCCGTCTGCATGCATTCTGGCAGCGAGTTAATTTTTACAACAGGGTGCCTGAAGGCAGCCACTTCCTGGCACATTAATGCAATTGTTTCCGCATTGTTCTTCAGTACGGCACACACCATTTTTTCCCCGGGTTTTTCGTTTACGCACTCAAGCTGGTCATTAATTCGAAACACCGGGATTGACTGGTTGTTATAATTTATCGACCCGATCGCGCCATGTTTGCCAGTACTGTAGTCCACATCGGCGCTGCTTTCTATCGAAGTAATATTCGACTGTTGCGTCAAAATCTTTACATCGCCAATAGACAGCGAGACGAATGCTGGCGCCGCTTCGATATGGCTATCCGGCTGCTGAGTAGCCGGGTGTATCATTCGACCGGCTCCAGCAAGGTATTTATCTGTAATGCCAGTTCATCCTCATCAAAAGGTTTGACCATATAGTGGCTAACGCCTTTATCTATCGCCGCCTTGCGATGCTTGTCAGTGGAGCGTGATGTAATCATGATCACCGGTAGATCTTTGATACCAGGCGTTGCCCGAATGTGCGCGGTTAATTCAAGCCCGTTCATTTTCGGCATTTCCATATCGACCAGCAAAAGGTCCGGCCGGCTGGTATCGATAATACTTACCGCTTCCATGCCATCACGCGCGGTGCGCACAGTAAAGCCCATGTCTTCGACAAATTGCGCCAGCGAACGCCTTGCACTGAGGGAGTCATCAACCACGAGCACATGCGGTAACTTATGCATTTGTTGTACAGGCGCGCTGGCAGATGTGTTTGCGCCTTTATGCTGCAGCATGTCCCTGCTGCGCAGCATCTCGGGCAGGTCGATAACCGATGAGACACTGCCGTCACCCAGCACCGTAGCGCCGATAATGCCATCGAGCTTGGGCATGTATTTGCCCATGCTTTTCACTACGACATCACGACTGTCCAGCACGGACTGCACCATAATCGCAGAAATCGTCCCGGTTTCATCCTTGACCAGCAGGATCGGACGCGTGCCGCGCACTACTTTTCGTCTGTCCGGCGGCAGGTTTAGCAAGTCATCCAGCAGCACCACGCTATAAACATCCTGGCCCAGCTGGAAGAGCGTGACATCGCCTACGTCTTTTAATTCACCGCTGCCCGGATACAGAATTTCTTCAACCCCGTGGCTCGATATCGCGTATATATACTGCCGGCAACGCACCAGTAGTGAATGCGTCGAGAACGAAGAAATCGGCAGGCTTAATGAAAACCGGCAGCCTTTGCCCGGTGTCGAACTGATGTCGATAGAGCCTTTTAAATCACGAATTTTTACCGTGACCACATCCAGCCCAATGCCTCTACCCGATACCTGCGTCACTTCCCTGCGCGTAGTAAATCCCGGCTCCAGGATTAACTTGTGAATGCCCTCGGTGGTCGGCTCCTCGTCAGCTGTTAGCAGGCCTGCGTCCAGCGCCTTGCTGAGAATGCGATCAGTATTCAGGCCCTGGCCGTCATCGATAATATCGATCACGACATGATTGCCTTTTCTCGCGAACACAAGATTTATATTACCAACGGTGGACTTGTGCTGCGCAATCCGGTCGTGTGCTTCCTCGATGCCATGATCAATCGCATTACGCAAGATATGCATCACAGGTTCGATCAGGCCGTTCAGCACTTCGTTATCCATGTAGGTATTGTTGTCCTGCACTGACAGCTCGACCTGTTTACCGGTCAGCCGGCAAGCCTGTCGCACACCGCGCTTGAGCCTGGGAATAATGGTCTTTACCGGCACCATGCGGGTGCGCAACACTAATTCTTCACTTTCTTTATGCAATTTATCCTGATCGACAACCAGCTCTTTGAGCCCGGCAAGATCCTTGTCGAGTTCCTGCGACAATTGCATCGAGTCAGCCGCAATTTCCACCAGCCTGCGGCTTAAGGTGTGAATTTCGTGGTATTCGTCCATCTCCAGCGCATCAAAATCGTCAGCACCATGGTGGTTTTCATTGCGCGGCGTAAAGCCCTCGATGTCGATCAAATGCTCAAGGTCATACGATAATTGCAGCAGTGACTGATTATGCAGATCGAGCGCATCCTGCTTGCGGATAATGACCTGGACGCCTTCCTTGATCTGCGAGGTATGAATTAGATTTTCACCGGCAAGCCGCAACATTTCATCGGCCAGCGAGACAGGCACTCTTAATACGTTTTCCAGCGCCGGGTTGGGCTGGTCTGGTGTTGTTTGCCCTGCACGTTCCTGCTGCTCCTGTTCTGGCGAGTGCTGCGTGTCAAGCTCAGCCATGTCTGTACTGATAACAGGTTCAAGCACCTGATGATCATCAAGCGCAACTTCGGTTTGTGGTGTCGGCGCCTGTGTTGTCGCCTGCGGCACTGCAATCGTATCCTGTCGGTTGATCCAGTCGAGCACAGCCTGCAACACATTCACCGCATCGTCCGGTGGCGTATCAATGCCCAGCAATGCTTCAGCCATGGATTCAAGACAATCAGAGGCGCGTACCAGGACATCCATCAGCGCGGCCTGCGGCAATTCCCTGGCCTTGGCCTGCGCTTCGAGCAAATCTTCCAGATGGTGCGTCAGGTTGGCAATCCCGGGCACGCCCACCACGTTTGCAGCACCTTTAAGGGTATGCGCAATGCGCTGGGCGATATCGATATTTTCGATGCCGCCGCCCTGGGCAAGGTTTTGTATTGCAGTAGAGAACTCTTCTGTTTGCGTGGGCAGGTCCTGCAACAGGCCATCGAGTAATTCCTGGTTTACATCATCAGGAAATGCCAGGTCGACATCAGCTTCGCTGGCCTGCACCTGCCGCTGCTGGCGTTCTTCTTCGTTGAATACAGGATGCGCCAGCAGGTCCCTGGTCTGCTCACGGTCCATGTTATCCATTTGCACAGGCCACGCGGCATGTGTCAGGAGTGACATCAATTCTGATACCGGCTGGGCATCATTGATATTTTGCAGGCACTTTAATATTTTTGCCGGCCACTGCTTGAGAATTAACGAACGGTTTTTATCAAGCGCGTCGATCGAATTAGATAATGAAAGTATATTTTCTGCTACAAACTTGCCGCAACGGCACAGCCCTTCCAGGCCTATCAGTTCCAGCGCATTGCTGATGTTGTCGGCGCGATCCGCCATGGTTTTCAGAATGTCTTCACATAACTGGCGGTCATCGACTGTGAAATCATATTCGGGATCGTACTGTTTCTCGATGATTTCTTCCAGTTCCGACCGGATGAGATCGACCAGCTCCTGCTGAGCGGAGTCGATTACCGGCACCGCGGCTATTTCATCGATGCCTGTTTGCGCCAGTTCAATGACCTCGCAATCCTGTTGCAGGCATTCACTGTCTTCTTCTGAAATATCCTTGCCCAGGCTATCAAAATCCACTGTATCGAAATCTATAATCTCTGGCGCTGCCAGGTCGTCTGCAACCGGGCCTTCAATACCGCTTAGCAGTTCATCAAGCTCGATGCTCTCACCCTCTTCAGCGTCATCCAGTGCCGTAGATGCCGACAGCTGCAGCGCTTCCTCTGCCGTAATCGGCCTTATCCAGTGCGGGTCCTGCAGCAGTTCAAGCAGGTGTTCGTCGGCCTCGGTATTGCCGCTAGACACCAGGTATTCAGAAAGTATACCGGTTGCCTTTTGCAGAAACGCGCGTTCAGATTCGTTGATACCGCGGTCACGTTCGACCAGTTGATCGAGGCCGTCCAGCAAGATCATCAGAAAATCGAGCAGGTAGGCATACCGGTCCTGGTTAATGTATGCACAAATATGTTCGACCTTGTGCCTGTAATCCTGTAACGCCGAAATGACATCAGGCGAATCAGTCGATAACTGACCCGCTATGTCAGACAGCTTGGCAAGGACGGTCACATCCAGAACAGATGCCTCGTGCTGAGGTGCTATCATATCTATTGATCCTGGTTAAGCCGATACAATATATGTGTACGTAGCATTTGGCACAGGCTGGTTATATCGCCCGCTTCAGTTCAGCCGGCGGCGGCAAACTGTCGAGATTAATGTGCGTGGTTTCGTTAAGTTCAATATCAACCGACTCTTCGCCAGGCAGTTTGAATACGCTGACGATTGACACCAGATTATTTGAATAATCCACCAGGATATCCGTACTCTTGGTCTGTTCACTCATCTCACGTCCGGTCTGCTCGGTACTGGCCTGAATCTGCCTGGCGCGATCGAGTAACTGGTTATTAATCCGCGCCTGTTCCACGGAACTCGATGCAATATGCTGCACCGAGCGCACCAGGTCACTCGTTACCTGCTGGGTTTCGCGCATGCTCTTTTCGGCCTGCTCTGCAAGCCGGGTACCGTCCGCTACCTGGCTGATCACCTCGTTCATCGTCATTACTGTATCGGCGGTTTCGACCCGGATATTATTCACCACGGTCGAAATTTCAGATGTTGCCTCGCGCGCATTCTCGGCGAGTCGCTGCACCTCATCTGCCACCACGGCAAACCCGCGACCGGCCTCACCCGCCGATGCGGCGTGCATGCTGGCATTCAGCGCAAGAATATGGGTCCGTTCCGCAATACTGTTAATCAGGCTCACAATACCGGAGATTTCCTGCGAACGTTCACCGAGGCGCTTGATACGTTTTTCAGTTTCGCTAATGGTGTTGCGGATGGAATTAATACCGTCCACGGACAACAGCACGGTGGTCAGCGCGCTTTGCGTGTTCTCGATGGTTTTGTCCGCCTGGGTGCTCGCCTCCTGTGCATCGCTGGCTATTTCATTCATGGCTTTTACAGATTCTTCGAGCATCAGTGCGGTGGCACTTACTTCCTGGCGTTCTGTATTCGCCACGGTAATTACCCTGTCTGAATGTTCTTTAACCAGCAGCGATACTTTTGCGACCTGGTTAGACGTGGATTTAACTTCTGACAAAATCTTCGAAGTTTCCTTGGCCAGCAGGTTGAGGGAGTCACTGATGGCACCGGTAATATCTTCAGATACGGGAATCTTGAGCGCCAGGTTTTTCTCCTGCGCGAGCTTGCTGACCACCTTGATCAGATCGATAACAGATTCGTTGAGTTTCTCGCTCTCTTTTTCAGCCTCGGCCATAGTGGCAAGCCGTTCATCAAGCAATTTATCGAAAGCGTTCGATAGCTGACCGAGCTCATCATTTCGATTAAGGTGCGCGCGTGCGGTCAACTCACCTTCGTTTACTTTCAGTACCGTGTCCTGCAGCTTCCTCAATGAAGTCACAATATTGGTTTTCAGGGCATACATGCCGATGGAAACTATCGCTGCTGTCATCAGCAATGTCACGATAAAGAAGGTGGTGATACTTTCGCGCCTGGAATCGGCGCTCTCGCGTGTTTTCGAAATAATATTATTACTGGTGGTAATCAATGACTCGAACAGTGGATCAATCTCCTTGCCGTACTGCTTCACATCGGCTTTTTGTTTTGTAAGCTGCGCGAGGATATAGGAATACTTCAGATAGGCGTCCTCGTATGCATCGATGTTTTTAACCAGTGCTTTTTTTGAAGCCGTAGCGATCTTGGAGGCATCGATCAGTTTTCTGAAGGTCTCAATCTCAGATAAAACCATGCCCTGGTATTTCTCTTCTTCCTTGCGTGAAAACAGGTTTTCGAACTCGCGAATTTTAAGGAATGACCGGTCTACCAGCGGCAGATTGTATCTGTCGATATCTTTCTGGATGGCATCCTTGATATTTACAAGCTCGACATTCAGGCCGGTGTTTTCATCCAGGCCGATTTCGATTTGAGATTCCGCTGCCTTAATGAAGCCTTCCCTGTATTTCTCAAACGCATCACCCAGTTTCGTGATCACGGTCAGTTCGGACTCGTCTTTTACCAGGGTGGTCAAATCTTTCAGCGTCTGGCTGGCCACGATGATACGGGTGTCGAATTTACCGAGAAAAATAGGGTATTTTTTCAGGTAGAAATCACTTTCACTCTTCTTGGCGTTGAGCAGCTCCAGCTGAACCTCGTGCAGGCCGCGCTCGAATGCCGTCATTTTTTCCGACACAAGCGTGGCGTTGTTGTTGGCTTCCAGTACCTGCTGGTAAGCAAGGCCGATGACGGTAAAACCTGCAAGCAGGCCAACCAGCAGAGCCGTCAGCTTGGCCGTCAAACTCACATTGCCCGGATTCATGGCAAAGTTTTTAATGTGTGCGAACATCTTGAATAATGTCATAAGCCTGGTCCTCTGTATTTATATTGCAATAAAGAAATGCAATAACAATCTGTCTTTACTGGTTCTGTTATGAGATGGAAACGGTATCCATCAGGTAGTGAAAGTATTCCTTATGATTGAACCCGAGCCACAATACGTCGTCTACCGAGTATGCATCTGCTATACAATTTTTCAGGCCCGCAGGTAAATTCGGCACATGCGACAGTTTTTTGCATCGCCGTAAATCGCAGGGCTGCGGTAAAGCGTCAATCAATATACCTACCGAATCCGAGCCCTTGTCCATGACCAGTAAATTTTCATGCGCCACCGGGTGCTCGGACAGTCCCAGCAGCATCGACAGGTCAAATACCGGAATTAAATTACCACGCAAATTTACCAGGCCGTGCATCCATGGTTTTGTATTCGGCACCGGGTAGACCGTGAAATTCTTCATCACTTCACACATGGTCTCGGGTGATATCAGCAGCCCGATATTACTCACCTTGAAACCATACCTGGGTTGCTGGTAATCATGTGCAGACACATCAAGCCCGAGCAGAGCCGTATCAGGTTTTTGAAACCTGTTTAACGCCTCTTCCGGCAACATCATGGTGTTGTCTTCAGTCATGGTCATTCACGTTCATCAGTCGCTTAATTCAAAGCGCTGATTTGCTCCAGGATTTGCTCAGGGGTATACGGTTTAGTAATAAACGCTTTACCGCCCTGCAATTCAGCCCAGACACGGTCCGCTTTCTGATTTTTACTGCTGACAAAAATTACCGGGATACCGCGTGTATTATTGTTTTGTGATATTTCGCGGCAGGCGTCGTAGCCATCAGCGCCTTCCATCACAATATCCATAAATATCAGATCGGGCGTTTGATCTTTTGCAATCTGCACTGCTTCATCCCCCGTGGTCGCCGTCAAAACTGCGTAGCCCGCACCGGAAACAATTGAACGTATGTTCGCCAGATCTGTAGGTGAGTCATCAACCAGTAATACTTTATTAATAGACATTGTTTAAACCTCTACATCCAAATTTATAGTAAATAGGCCCTTTATTTATTACGAATTACAATACTTTACATCCATTCAAATTGTCTAAGGTAGCTCTGAACTCTTCAGGTTTTCCTTAAATGCACCTCCAGATGATTCCCGATAGAGTAATCATCTGGCAGTCACATATATTTGCAATTCAATTTATTGATGTCTTACTTATCTCATGCTCGCTTGCGGAAGGTATTTCCTCGCGATGCTCTGAAATTCTTCGTGTTGAAGCGGCTTGGTCAGGTAGGTATCACAACCTGACAAGGTCCCCTTGACCTTGTCAAATGGCGAAGACTTGCCTGTTAGCATGACCACTGGCGTCTCTTTGGAACGAACATTCTGCTTGAGATGTTTGCAGACTTTGTAACCGTCGATTCCCGGCATGACAACATCAAGAAATATAATGTCGTACTGGTTGGCTTTGGATAATTCAATCGCCTGCTCGCCGTTCTCGGCCAGCTCTACGCTGACGCCGAGCATTTTCAGCTGGATTTCAAGCTGCTTGCGCACTGGCTGGCTGTCGTCGACCACCATGGCCCTTATATTCTGATTAATGCTCGCCACTGGCATTGGCGATTTTTTCAAGCATGGACTCGGATAAATTCTGCGACTCACCAAAATAATCCGCACCCCCCGTCATGTCTGAATTTGAAATTGTCAGCTCAGGAATATAATCCATCTCCCTCACAGTTGCGGTGTCCAGAGTGCTCAAGGTCGTCGTTGCCCTGAACGGCAGGCTGATACTGTAGGTATTGCTGCACTTAACACGGCGCTGCCCGGCAAAAATGGTGGGCACCTTGGGTTTTTTCTCAATACTGAGGAAGCGTTGCGACCAGTAGGTGAGTGATTTATTACAGTCAGAATTCACGATGTACAATTTATTGTCTTCCGGTTCACAGACATCCGTCAGGCTGTAATTTCGCACCGATGACGGCGAATGCCTGAGCTTGAGCACACGCATTAAAATCTGTCTGTCGCTGTCGGATATACCAATAAGGTGTATCTTGAATTCGCGGCTTTCTCTCATGGAGCTACCTGTCTAATCGTATTAAATTGATCTGAATTACCGGTTTTTATAATTTTTTGCTGGTATTTCTATATTTTCAATTTGCAGATGTTGCCGATCTGCGTGCAGTGGCATTCCGTAGCTTGCATAAGAATATAGGCTTAACTGAAGCAGCCCTGTATGGGCAAAACTCCTATATTTTAAGCGATTGATTTAATGGGGATTTTTGATCATTTATTACGATCAACTGTTGTATCTGGCTGATACATAGCAGGTTTTACTGCCGCCAGCCCTGGCTGGAACAATTGCGCAAGGTGTCGAAAAAGACACAGAAATAGCTTTAATAAACAAGGCCCTGGATAAGAACCCAGTGATTACTAACGGGATTAGAGAGAGGTTTTGTGCAGTTGGTTCAATACTATCGAATTAGTGTAGACCAGGCGCTGAGAATCTGTCTGGTTGAGCATGAGAAAATGGCGGAAAAAGCCAGTTTAGATTCAATAAACACCGCTATCATCATGTCCGCAGTATCATCACAATCCGCAGCGCACAGCAGGCAGAACCATGCAAACATGCGCCAGTTCAAATTCCTGCTGCATGCAAATGCCACCAACTGCAAACGCGGATCCGTCCATCAGCTATTCGCGACACAGGCCGAGCTAATAATGGCAGGACACAATCGTGTGTTAACGAAATTTAACAAACTGCAGCACCTGTAATGCCAGTGGCATTCAGTATAATGCGCGAATAGACGTTAACAAGCGCACAGCTCGGGTCAACGCGGCGCGATCCTGGCCGGTGACCAGGTCACAAACGGAGCCTTTGATGGATTCAGAATATTTTAAATTTTACCTCATTGGCAGCATTGCTTTCGTGTTTGCAAGCGTGAGCATATACAACCGTTTTATTAAATACAAAAACATGATCGAAGAAAGCTGGAGCGGAATTGATATTGCACTCAAGCGCAGATTCAATTTAATCCCCAATATGATCAACGCGGTAAAACTGTATAGCAAACACGAGGCAGACCTTCTGACCAAAGTCTCTGAGTCACGTCATGGTTCAACAGGCATTGCTGACCGCACTGCGGAAGAAAGCGCAGTCACACAATCTTTGCAAGGATTACTCGCCATCGCCGAAGCTTATCCAGATTTAAAAGCCAGCCAGAACTTCCTCGCCCTGCAACACAGCCTGGCAGATGTTGAAAACGAAATTATGGATGCGCGCAGCGTGTTTAATACCGCGGTAAGAAAAAACAACACCCTGGTGCAGTCATTTCCCAGCAACATTATTGCGAAACTATCTGGTTTTAGAAATGCGCAATATTTTGCGCTGGAACTGGCGACACAAAGGGCGGTGCCGGAAGTAAAGTAACTGGATTTGCATGGCCGATACGCGAGCCGGCCTTACAATCAACACACCCGCACAATCACACCGGCTGCGCATCAACCTCATACGGCCAGCTTTTGATCCCGCCGTTGAGCGACATGGCTTCGATGCCACACTCTTTCAGCAGGAACACCGCCGCCTTGCTGCGCCGTCCGCTACGACAATACACTATATACGTCATATCTGGATCGAGCCCCTGCATGCGTTTGCGCAAATCGCCCAGCGACATTAGTGTCGAGCCCGGAATGCGCGACTCCTCGTATTCCATATCATAGCGGCAGTCCAGCCATTGCGCCTTATTGTCATTGACGAGTTCCACGGCATCTTGCGGTTGAATTTCCGCAATCAGCTCATCGCGCAGTAAACTGTCGAAATCGTGTTTATCGAGCACCAGCAAGCTGCCCGGTGTGGTCATGGTGATAGTGGCATTGCGATACCCGTCCTGGATCAGCGCCTCCTCGCCAAACGCATCACCCGGCCCCAGGGTGTTGACGCATGCGGTCTCATCGGTGAACGGATCGGTTTGCACTACGTCACACAGGCCGGTTTCAATAATGTAATAACAGTCGCCTTTTTCACCCTGGCTGATAATGACTTCACCTGCATCGACCGACCTGGGTTTCAGGCGCTTGAAGGCCTGCTTGATATTATTAAGTGGCACCCGGTAAAACACGCCAACTTTCTTGATCAGGTCCATGCGTTGCCTGAGCTCGGCATCAGTCGCCAGGTCTTGTGCAAAGTGTTCGTCCCAGCCGATCAATTCATCAATCTTGTCAGCATTCAGCAGAACATAGTGAATGTCAGTCAATGCCCGTGCGCGAATCTTGTTGGCCGCGCCGAGAAATGCGAACCCGGCTTCGGCCTCAACCGGCTTCAGCACCCAGGTATGACTATTATCATTCTGCCCGGGCACCGACCAGATACGCTGTGCTTCGAGTTCACCCTCGATCAACACCAGGTGGCGCTGCATGGGTTCGTCCTGGTTAACGATGATTTCGCCGGGCCCTGCGGTTTTGATTTCAGTGTCTTCCAGCAAGGTGGCTAACTGCGCCGTGGTTAACGGCCCGAGGAAGCGCGTGTTACGTAAACGCCTGGCGAGTATCTGTTTTGGCTCATCCATGTCGAGATTCTCCTGATTAATTCATTGTTGTGGTTGATATGCAATCAGCTGGATTATTGGCAAGAATACTATATCAGGAGCCTATATATAATCTTTGATGAGTGTCACATGTTTCCGAATTCATATATCCGATAAAGCCGTGAGCGCCTGCCCCAGCTCCAAACGCGCATATTTACCGACATCCGCATGCTTAGTCGGGATGGCGCACCCTACACGACCAATTAGAAAGCTGTGCCCTTCCCGCTTTTTCTTGTAGCATCAGACGCATGGCACACAAACAAACAATCAAACTGTCTACCCCGCTCTGGCTGCTGTACTTTTTATTGCAGACAGCGACTGCCATACAGGCAGATCAAACCGCCAACCTTGCAGCACCACAGGATTCAAGACAATCCAGCCAGACAGGCATTTCGCTACCCGAGCTTATCTATAATTCAAGTGAACATTTTACCGACATAGATTCCGCAAATCTCGATGGCCTGCTTGAACGTATTGGCGATTCCCGACTGGTGCTGCTCGGCGAAGCCACCCATGGCACTGCCGAATTTTACGACATGCGCGCGCGTATCACTCGGGCGCTGATTGAAAACAAAGGATTCACTATCGTTGCAGTCGAGGCTGACTGGCCGGATGCGCAAAGCATTCAGCATTATATTCAGGGCGCCGAACATAATCCCAAGCTCAAACATAAACCGTTCACCACCTTCCCGACGTGGATGTGGGCCAATCATTCAGTACAGGCGTTTACGCAGTGGTTGAAAGACTATAACCAGCGCATTAACGATTCGGAAGATATGATCAGTTTCTACGGGCTGGATTTTTACAACTTGTATGCTTCGATTGAAGTGGTACTGAATTATCTACAGGCAGTCGATCCTGAGGCAGCCGAACGCGCATACTGGCGCTATGCCTGCCTGATGCCCTGGACCAGCGACCCGGCTACTTACAGTCGCGCCATGTTGTCAGGCAGGCATCGCCATTGCGGCTACGAAGTGCACGCAGTTTTACAACAGATACACAATAAACGTGCACATTACAGCCACCTGAATGCACAGCACTATTTCAATGCTGTACAAAATGCCCGCCTGGTAAAAAACGCCGAATATTTTTATCGCAATATGTACAATGCCAGTATCAACACCTGGAACCTGCGCGACCAGAGCATGTTCGATACCTTGCTGGAGGTATTAAATAACAGCGATCAAAACTCGAAAGTAATTGTCTGGGGGCATAATTCACATATTGGCGATGCCCGCGCAACTGAAATGCCTGTACGTGGCGAAATCAACCTGGGTCAGCGCGTGCGCGAGCACTTCGTTGACAGCGCTTACCTGGTCGGCTTCGGCACCGACCACGGAACCGTCGGCGCAGCGTCCGAATGGAACCAGCCTATGCAGGTCATGCAGATACCCCCGGCGCATAGCGATAGCTATGAACACCAGTTTCACCGGGTTAAAACAGATAATTTCCTGTTGCCATTGCGACAACCGTCATCGCCGTCAACGCGCAAAAGCCTGCTGAAAAAGCGTCTGCAACGCGCCATCGGCACCACCTACTACCCGGACGACGAGTTAGACATACATTACACCCGCGTCTCATTGCCGGCACAGTTTGATGAATATATCTGGTTTGATGAAACACACGCAGTGGTGCCATTGAGCGCTGCATCAGTAAGGGGTGCAACTGATACGGATCCGTCCGGCCTGTAATCGTAAAACCAGAAACAGCTCACACACAGTGCACACCCCCTGCCTATGCTATGAAGTTTGCGGCGGGCATTGCCCGCCGTTTTAAATCGCCACGAAGCGCAAAGACTGTTGTCAATGACATCTGAAATTCGTGCGCACTCTCACACCCTGCCCTGCTAAATTTATACAGTGGATGCGCCTGGTATTACTACATTATCGATTGAGTGCTGTCTGCCGATCAACTGCAATCACGTCGGTTTCATCACTTCAAGAACATTGCCTTCAGAATCCGTGATATAAACTGACCGGGTACCATCACGGTGTTTTGTTAAAGCGCCAAACGCCTCTGCATCGGGACTTTCGATGGCGATATGTGGCGGGTGTTGTTCAGGCAATACCAGTGCCAGGCTGATATTATTGAACTGCAACATCGCCCAGGTTTCATCCTGGTAGGTCACCTTTACTTTAAATTTTTCTGTATACCAGTCAACAGCGCGTTGAATATCACTCACCTGGATCGCCACATGATGAATTGTATCTGGCAACCGCGTGTTATTTTCGTTTTGCATTTCACTTAACCTTATTATCTGTTCAAGCAGTTAACCGCAACATCTTTTGCTGCGCACACCAGCGATAGTATATACATAGCAAAGCGCCATCGAACAGTATTCATCAACAGGTGTACCGCCCTCAGCAATACCGCATGTTTAGATATTACCAAGTAGCCTGCAGAATGACAGTCTCTTCATTGTCATCCCTGGCCGCTATTTTGAAGGATCTGATCCCCGATTGACCGGCCCGACTCCGAGTGCTCCATGCTTTAGCGGCGGTTATTCAACCGGTTAAATCGCAATGTATAACAATTGTTAAATGATAATCAGCCGTGTTCATTAGCATTGTATTATATGGCCACCCTATAAATCTTCCGCCACGGAATCACCGAGTGACCTTTCATATGCTGAACTTCAGATTATACGCCCTGCTGCTACTCACACTGCTGTCAGTTATCGCTCCGCTAAAGGTACACGCGGCCGGAAACAATGCCGTTAGCGAAAATATTATTTATTTGCAGGATGATGGAAAAAGCTATTTGTTGCATCGCACCATGCATACGGATTCATCCAGTTACACTTTTCATATCGACAAGGAATACACTCTGGACGATTTCAATTATATCTCGCCCAATAGTTTTGAATGGGATACAACTTCAAGTGGTGAGACAAATAGCCTTAAATTTTCCCAGGGCAATTTTGCTGTCATCTATCCTGGAAGATTTAATTCCAGCCTGAAGATAAATGAAAAGGGCGTCTATCTGTTCAACAGCTGGGATGGAAAGCGCCGTGATGACGGCTTATTTGGCTACTGGAACACACCGAGTGACTTTACCAGTTTTGTTTATGTGTGGATTGTTCCACAGCACTTCGAGATCCTGTCATACAAAAGTAATCGAGATGGCGAATGGGTTAAACGTGATAACACTATTACCTTCTTCGCCGCCAACACCAATAGCCTGGCTTTTGAGATCAGCTATCAATTACGTGATAGCGACGGGGATGGTGTGGCCGATACCCAGGATTTATGTCCACAAACACCGGCTAACACCGAGGTTAACGAAACCGGATGTCTTGCAGATAGCGATCACGACACGATTGTTGACAGCCTCGACCTCTGCCCCGATACCGCGGCTAACTTAACGGTTAATATGGATGGCTGTGAGCCAGACACCGACAAAGACGGTGTCGTCGATCGCCTCGACCAGTGCCCACAAACCGCGGCCAAGCTGCGCGTGGATGCACGCGGCTGTGAACTCGACAGTGACAAAGACGGTGTCGTCGATCGCCTCGACCAGTGCCCGCAAACCGCGGCCAACCTGAGCGTGGATGCACGCGGCTGTGAACTCGACAGCGACAAAGACGGTGTCGTCGATCGCCTCGACCAGTGCCCGGAAACCGCGGCCAATCTGAGCGTGGATGCACCGGCTGTGAACTCGACAGTGATAAAGACGGTGTTGTCGATCGCCTCGACCAGTGCCCGGAAACCGCGGCCAATCTGAGCGTAGATGCACATCGGCTGTGAACTCGACAGCGATAAAGACGGTGTTGTCGATCGCCTCGACCAGTGCCCGAATACCGCGGCGAATCTGAGCGTAGATGCAATCGGCTGTGAACTCGACAGCGATAAAGACGGTGTTGTCGATCGCCTCGACCAGTGCCCGAATACCGCGGCGAATCTGAGCGTAGATGCAATCGGCTGTGAACTCGACAGCGATAAAGACGGTGTCGTCGATCGCCTCGACCAGTGCCCGGATACCGCGGCGAATCTGAGCGTAGATGCTATCGGCTGTGAACTCGACAGTGATAAAGACGGTATCGTCGATCGCCTCGACCAGTGCCCGAATACCGCGGCGAATCTGAGCGTAGACGCAATCGGCTGTGAACTCGACAGCGATAAAGACGGTGTGATTAATGAAAAAGATCTGTGCCCTGACTCTGTCGCCGGTGCAAGCGTCGATGAAACAGGCTGTGAGCTTGCGGCGCCAATCAATCTAAAAGGCGTTAATTTCAAAACTTCATCAGATCAGCTGTTACCCGAATCAAAGCTGATACTGGATGATGTTGCAGCTATCCTTGCAATGCATCAGCGGACTGATCATCGAAATAGACGGTCATACCGATAGCGCTGGTGATGCCGAAAACAACATGTCGCTTTCGCAACAACGTGCAGAAACGGTTCGAGATTACCTGATCTCCAAAGGTATATCGGCAGACACGCTTACTGCCAGGGGTTATGGCGAAACCCTGCCACTGGAAGATAACATGACTGCGGAAGGCCGCAAACGCAATCGCCGCGTAGAACTGAAGCGTGTCGATTAATCCGCTAGCTTAAAAGCTGTGGCTCAGAGTGATGAAAGTATAAATTCACTCAGCCCCACTTTTGCGAAGGATCTCATCCCCCGGTTGATAGTGATTATTCCGGGCGTCCTGCCCTCCACCCTGCGGGACCGTAAGTCATTCACCAACTAAACGCCTTTTAATTCACCGGGCCCTGACCAGGACTGCCTGGATATAGCGCATTGCAATATGCGGACTAAAACTCACAGGGTTTAACAACTCAGGGGAATTTGCACAAAACAACGTGGTCGTAGCAGGGTAATGAGCACTATTTTCCAGCAACAATCGTTACCCTAAATGAGGAAAATTACATGCAAAAGTCGATACTTGCATTTTTGACGGCCGGCGCCATTGCGATAAGCACTACCTCACTGCCCGTGCAGGCTGATGACGACTGGCGAAGTTTCCGTCGTGATGACAATCGGGACCAGCGACGCGTGGAGAACCGAAATTATAAGCGCGACCAGCGACGCGAACAGAGCGGCGATTATAAACGCGAGAAGCGTGCTGACAACTGGCGAGATTTTCGCAAGTTCGATAAATCGCACCCGGTCAAGTCACCCCCGATCAGATCACCCATCATTCATCACGGTCACAGCCACACTATCCCTTCTCATCGGATTCGTCGTTACCACGATGTCGTGATCGTGCGCCCCTACGGTCATTTGTATAGCGGTTATGGCTTCTTCTTCCATGATGACGATGCCTACAAGTGGCTGGCCTTCACCGCCATCGCGCTGAAGTTGCTGGATAATCTCGATGAGCAACAACAACGCGAGCATGAAGCAGCACAAGTGCGTGCCACCACGGCGCCGATCGGTGAAACAATTTACTGGGAAGATGGTGCTGCATCGGGATATGTTACCCCGACCCGTGAAGGCACCAGCAGCGCTGGACGTTATTGCCGTGAGTTTCAGCAGGAAATCAGCATCGGCGGCAAAAAGGAACAGGGCCACGGCACGGCCTGTCGCCAGCCGGACGGTAGCTGGGAATTGATATCTACCGGTCAGTAAAACCGCTTATTTCTATTTTGAATCGCCTGAAATAATTCGGGCCAGGGAGCAAATGCTCACCGGCCCGAATAAACAATCGCGTCTGATACTGTTGTTTTTCAACAGCTCAGAATCACCCTAGCTTATTGTCGCTACCAGGGCATGCTGTTACCACGCCCGCTGTCCCAGGGGCCACTGAAACTCGGGCCGTCGCCACCGCGTCCGCTGTTCCACGGCATGTTGTTACCACCACGACCACTGTCCCACGGCATGCTGTTGCCACGCCCACTATTCCACGGCATGCTGTTACCACGCCCACTATCCCACGGCATGCTGTTACCTCGCCCACCATCCCATGGGCCGCTGAAACTCGGGCTATTATTGCCACCAAAGGGACTGAAGTTAGAACCACGGTCATAATTACGTCCACCGTAGTAGGGCTGAGCATAACCCGGGTCAACATAACCGGGTGCGCCATAGCCCTGGTCAGCATAACCCTGGGTGCCATAACTCTGGGTACCATAACCCTGTGGGCTCTGCGCCGGGTTACTCTGATAGCCCGGGTTGACCATCGGTGACCCTGCCTGGCCTGCATAAGGGTTATCTGCTGCCTGTACCAGGCCCGACTGGCTGGCTGCCAGCAGGAACACAGATGCGGCAAGGCTAAGCTTGTAATTTGTTCGCATTTTCATAGGTGTCTCCAATAAGATACAGCTGATATATAGCTGCAGAATGAATTACATATACCACCCGCTTTTCAGAGCAGCTGCAATCACTACAGCATAAGACGAATTGAAACGATCTACCAGTAGCAAATCGGGCTCAAACCATGATTAATTGCGGCATATCGACTCGCGCGACACACCCCGATGAGAACAAGACGTTTGTCCGCAACCATGCCATCTGATTAACTAACCACAATTCACTATTCCCTGGCTTTATCGCATGACGCCATTCACAACACAGCTGCCTGGCCGAATCCTGGCATATCGCTGGCCCATCATCGTGCTGGCGCTCAGCCTGTTTGGGCTCAGCAGCCTGGGCCTGGCGCGGCTCACTGTCGACAGCGACCTGCGAGTATTTTTCAGCAAGGACAATCCCCAGTTGCAACAACTGGAAGCGATGGAAAACACCTACATCAAGAATGAAAACATCCTGTTTATCATCGCGCCCAGAGACAAGCAGGTATTTAACCCGGACGTGCTCAAGGTCATTCAGCAAATGACAACGGCGCTGTGGCAGACACCCGCCTCCGGCCGGGTCGATTCGATTACCAACTTTCAGCACACCTGGGCCGATGGTGATGACCTTGTCGTCGGCCCGTTGTTCGATGACATCGATGCACTCTCCGCCGACGACATCGCAGCACGCAAAGCCATTGCCCTGCACGAGCCGATCCTGCTCAGGCGCATCATCTCGCCCGATGGTGCGGTCAGCGTGATTGCTGTCAATATTAATTTCGTCGATAAAAATCCCGCCACCATCAACGACATCGCCCGCTATACCCGCACGCTGCGCGATGAATACAGCGCCGCACACCCGGATATCGAGTTTTACCTCACCGGCAGCGTGATGTTCGACACTGCGTTTTCCGAAGTCAGCCAGAACGATATGAGCACCCTGGTGCCGTTGATGTTGCTGGTGCTGGTGATCGCCATCGGCCTGATCTTTCGCACTGTTATCGCCACCGTGATGACCCTGAGCATTATTATCATGGCCACCGGCACCGCGATGGGCCTGGCCGGCTGGCTGGGGCTGGCGATCAACCCGGCGTCGGCCAGTGCGCCCACTATTATTCTCACCCTCGCGGTAGCCGACAGCGTGCACATCCTGTTCATGATGTATCACCTGATGAACCAGGGCAAAAACCGCATTGATGCCATCATCGAATCCATGCAGTTCAACCTGCAGGCAGTGTTTCTCACCAGCCTCACCACCGTGGTCGGTTTTTTGTCGATGAATTTCTCTGACGCGCCGCCGTTTCATACCCTGGGCAACATCGTCGCCATTGGCATCACTGCCGCGTTTTTCTACTCGGTGTTTTTTCTGCCCGCGCTGGTCTCGGTATTGCCAATAAACTTCAAGGTGAAACGCTACCCGCGCCAGTTCACCATCATGCGTGCCTTTGCCGCCTGGGTAATTCTCTACAGAACGCCGGTACTGGTAGTGACAATATTACTCGCAGTGACACTGGGCTTGAGCGCAAGCCAGAACAGGCTGAACGACAACTGGATAAATTATTTCACCGAAGAAATACCGGTGCGCGTGGCCACCGATGTGCTGGAACAACGTGTCAGCGGCGCAGATTTCCTGGAATACAACATCGGCGCCGGTCAACCGCAGGGCATCAATGACCCCGAATTTTTAAAACATGTGGCGTCATTCGTGCAATGGCTGCGCGCGCATCCCCAGGTGGTACAGGTCATCAGCATCACCGACATCATAAAAAAACTCAACCGCGTGATGCACAATGAAGCTGAAACCTGGTATCGCCTGCCCGAGCGCCAGGACCTGGCGGCGCAATACCTGCTGTTATACGAAATGTCACTGCCCTACGGGCTGGATTTAAATAACATTATCAATGTCGACAAATCCGCCACGCGTATTGTCATCACCACCAAAAACCTCGGCACCCGCGCGCTCAGCGATCTCGATCACGAGATACAAAGCTGGCTGCAACACAACACGCCCGGCTATATGCACTCACAGGGCACCGGTATTTCCATCGTGTTTGCCTATTTATCCGAACGCAACATTATCAACATGCTGCTGGCGGCCTTCGGCGCGCTGGTGGCGATTTCCATGATTCTCACCGTTGCTATCAGGCGCATCGATATCGGCCTTATCAGCCTCATCCCCAACATCATCCCCGCCGCCATGGCATTCGGCATCTGGGGATTGCTGGTCGGGGAAATCGGCCTCGGCCTGTCGGTGGTGGCGTCGATGACGCTGGGTATCGTGGTGGATGACACGGTGCATTTCATTACCAAGTACCTGCGCGCCCGAAACGATTACAAGATGAACCCTGAACAGGCAATCGTGCACGCTTTCACCACCGTCGGCCCTGCCATGTGGACCACCACCGTCGCACTGGTGGCCGGCTTCCTGGTATTGATGCTGTCAGATTACAGAATGAGCGCAGACATGGGGCTGCTGTCAGCCATCACCATCAGCATTGCGCTGGTGATGGACTTTTTAATGTTACCGACGATATTACTGCTGGCGGACAGGGATAAATAATAAACACATTGCGCGCACTGCAGGCATGTGCTTTTTACACAAACTAACTATTCGACCCGACTGCTTTATTTAGAGAGACGCTTATCGATTCGCCTGTAAGCCCGCTTCAGCTCCTCGCCAATAACCTTCGCCTTATCGATCAGTTCTTCAGACACTTCCCTGGAATCGTCGGCAATTTCAGTGGCCTTGTCTTTTACATGCACCCACTTTTTTTCCGCCTCGGCAAATTCCTCTTTCACTTCCATAGAAGCCAGGTGCATTTTTAAATTTAATTCCTCGCGTTCTATTTTAAGTTTTGCTAATAAAATTTCAAATTCGTCTTTAACTGACATGATGCACCTCGCAGATTTTTTCCTTGTTTATTCTCATAACACAGTACCACGGTATTACAGCCACCAGGCGATTATCTTGATACACATCAAATGCGCATAAATGAGAAATACCGGCGTGATTGCGAATATTTGATCGTAAACAATACCGCTCCTGCATGAGCTATATTGCTACCGGTCGCACGTGCATCAACATGAACGTTAGCATTACCAGCGTAAAGCTGGCGAGCTGCATGACTACGCCATAATGGAAATATCATATACGGCAATGCATTCAGTAGACACCAGGATACAAAACACCCGAGCGATATGGGAGCATGAAACACCCTGCTTAACTGACGGCCCGCTTTATCGGAGTGGTAACCTGGAGATTATTTATTTTCAGGTTAGTTTTTATTTACACCAATTAAAGAGGCAGCCATAAAGGCTGCCTCTGTTACTCGTTTAATTCAGTGAACTATCAGGCTTTGCGTCAGACACAATGTACGTTACTCGGTACGCATGTGCACATCGCGCTGCGGATAGGGGATAGTGATGCCCGCGTCCTTGAACGCGTCCCAGATCGCGAACAGTATCTGCGAGCGAACGTCCGCGCGGCCAATGGTGCCACGGATGCGCGTATGGAACTGCACACGCAGCATCAGCGCCGACTCGCCATAATCCCACAGCAGTACCTTGGATCCGGGATCCGTGAGCACCGCCGGGTGCGCTTTCACTTGCTCAAGGATCAGCGCCACTGCCTGGTGCGGATCGTCTTCATAGCTGATACCAACCATCAATACCGTGCGCATGATGTCGTCGCTGCGGGTCCAGTTGGTAAAGGGCTTGGTGATCACCGCGGAGTTGGGAATGATGACTTCCTGGTTGTCGAAGGTCTTCACCGTCAGCGAACGTATGCCTATGCGGGTAACTTCGCCTTCGTATTTGTCGACGTTGACCAGATCTGTGGTCGCCAGCGGCCGCTCCACCAGCAACAAAATACCACTGATGAAATTCACCACGATCTGCTGCATGCCGAAACCGATGCCGACACCAAGAGCGCCGGCGAATACCGTGAGCGCGGTCAGATCCAGACCGAGAATTTTCATCAC
>CAWKAL010000029.1:0-3427 GCA_963847575.1 uncultured Gammaproteobacteria bacterium | reverse complement strand
GATGGCGCCCGCGGGGGCCGCGGTCCTGCTGTCTCCGGCGCACGCCTCGTACGGGATGTTCCGGAACTACCACGAGCGGGGCCTTGCGTTCCGGGAGGCGGTGCGGCGGCTGCGGGAGACGAGACCTTCCGGCGCAGGCGGTGAATGATGGAAGACGGAGCCTGCCTCGGTACTCTGTTATTCGGATCGTGTGACCGCAGGGATGATCGATGATCTGCCAGAACTGCAAGCAAGCGGTTGCGACCGTGCATCTCACCGGAGATCGAGCACGGCAAGAAGCACGAGGTGCATCTGTGTGACGACTGCGCCCAGAAGAAGGGCATGATGTCGCCCTTCGGGCTCGGGAGCCTGATCCCGGATCTGGCCGGCGTGGCCGAGCAGGATTCGCCCGGCGAGACCGGGAAGGTCGTTTTGTTTTTGTTCAAATGCTCGACGAAAGACTGAATACCGCCCTTATACTCGAAAATATCTTGTTTATCGCTGCGCTCTTCGCTGAGCACGATGCGCACACCCGAATTGAGAAAAGACAGCTCACGCAGGCGCTTGGCGAGAATATCGTAGTGAAACTCGACATTCGTAAAAATATCATCACTGGGCCAGAAATGTAGCGAAGTGCCTGTTTTTTCAGTGTTTCCTGTTACTTTCAACGGTTCCACCGGGTTACCCATGCGGTATTCCTGCTCGTGGATATGCCCTTCGCGGCAAATCACCAGTTTCATTTTCCTGGATAATGCATTGACTACCGAAACCCCTACACCGTGCAGTCCGCCAGACACCTTGTATGAATTGTCATCAAACTTGCCGCCTGCGTGCAGCACGGTGAGAATCACTTCTGCAGCCGAGCGGCCTTCTTCTTTATGAATATCTGTGGGAATGCCGCGACCATTGTCGGTAACTGTGATGGATTCGTCGCTGTGTATTTTGACGTTAATTTCGCTGCAGTGGCCCGCTAGCGCTTCGTCGATTGAATTGTCCACCACCTCGAAAACCATGTGGTGCAGCCCGGTGCCGTCATCGGTATCACCTATGTACATTCCCGGTCTTTTACGGACCGCATCGAGCCCCTTCAAAACCTTAATATTGGTGGAATCGTACGTTGTTGGTGTACTCATTTATTTAGCCCGTATACGTTGAAGGCCGCATTATATCAGGTCTTTCAGCCGCCCCTGTTCCACGTGGAACATTTTTTTATGCTGCCAGGGCGTAAGATCAATCTGCCCTGCTTCTATCGCAGTGACAAATAGCTGCACACGCATATTTGCCAGCACAGCCAGGATCAGGCCACGGTTTTTTTCATCCAGTTCGGCGGCAAGATCGTCATACAGCAATACACAGCTTTGTTGCCTCATGGCTGTAAACTGCTGTGCCTGTGCCAGCCGCAGCAGTGCAACCAGCAATTTCTGTTGTCCTCTGGAAATGCCTGTCTGTGCAGACTGACCCTGTACCTTGATAGCAATCTCGGCACGGTGCGGCCCATAATAGGTAAACCCCTGCCTGCGATCTTTCTCGAGATCTATCGCCAACAGTTCATTTAATGATTTATCCCGACCCCAGCCGCGCCTGTATTCAATAGCCACGTCTTCGTTGGCAAAGAAGCGTTCAACCAGCTGATCGAAATACGGCTGCAGTTTGTCGAAATATGCCTGGCGAAGCGTGTCGATATGATTGGCGGATGCGCTTATTTCCCTGTCCCACAAAATACAGAATTTTTCTGCCTGTTTTTGCCGCAAAGCAGCATTACGCTGGGAAAGTGCCTTGCGATAACGTTGCCAGGCATCAAAAAAGCCTTGTTCCACGTGGAACACTCCCCAGTCCAGGTATTGCCGCCTTTCAGCGGGGCTGCCTGTTATCAGTCGATAACTATCAGGATGAATGGCGAGTACAGGAAAGCTGGCTGCCAGATCAGCGACCCGCCTGACAGGTTGCTGGTTACAGCGAATTTGCATACGGGTTTTACTGCGCCGCATGCCGACCTGCATGTCAATGTTTGATTGTTCGATGTTGGCGACCAGCTGAAGATAATCAGCATCGCGATTGATCAGATCCGCCACCTGCTGGCTGCGAAAGGAGCGTGCATGGCTTAGATAATAAATTGCTTCCAGCAGGCTGGTCTTACCGGAAGCATTCTGACCGGTGATCAGGTTAACCCCGGCAACCGGGTTTAATTCGGCATTTTTCAGATTGCGAAAATCAGTGATCTGCAGCCGCTTGAGGTGCATGTCTGTCCTGAAGAAAGCTGGCGCAGTCCAGTTTCGCCCCGGCTAGAGCCGCATCGGCATAATGACGTACTTGCAGTCTTTTTGATCGGGGAAAGTTAACAGGCAACTACTGTTTGAGTCCCGCAGCGCCGCCTGTACCATGCTGGAAGGACTGACACCCAGTACATCCAGCATGTAATTCACATTAAATCCAATTTCGAGTGAATCGCCCTTGTAATTCACTTCGAGTTCGACATCTGCCTCTTCATGATCCGGGTTTTGTGCCTGTAATTTCAACAGGTTACCATCAACCGCCAGACGAATTCCGCGATATTTTTCATTCGACAGGATTGACGCGCGCACCAGTGCCTGGCGCAGTAGCTCCCGGTCTGCGGTCAGAACACAGTTTGTTGAATCTGGAATCACCCGATTGTAGTCAGGAAAACGGCCGTCAATCAGCTTTGATGTAAAGCGAATTTTGTCGAATTCGATTTGCAGATGATTGCTCGACAATGAAACCTTGACCGTGTCATCAACATCATTGAGCAAACGCACCAGTTCGAGCACGCCCTTGCGCGGCAATATGACCTGCTTTATGTCGGCGATATCTGCATCGGTTTTTTTCTCACAATACGCCAGGCGATGCCCATCTGTTGCCACTGCACGCAAGAGCTTCGGGCTAACCTCCAGCAGCAGGCCATTGAGGTAATAACGCACATCCTGCTGCGCCATGGCGAAGCCGGTTTTTTCAATAATCTCTTTGAGCGTTTTTTGTGGAATTTCAAATTCTGACGTTGCTTTTATGCTGTCCAGCGAAGGGAAATCGCTCGCTGGCAGCGTTGCCAGTGAAAACCGGCTGCGTCCGGACTGAATCAATGCCTTGTCATCCTTGATACTGAGTTTTATCTCGGCCTCGGCAGGCAGTGCTTTGCATATGTCGAGTAATTTCCTGGCCGGCAAGGTGATTTCACCCGCTTGATCTACCCCCATGTCGATACGTGTTACCAGTTCTATTTCAAGATCTGTCGCCGTGAGTGTGACTGAATCCTGAGTTGCCCTGATTAACACGTTGGACAGTGCTGGCATTGTCTGGCGCTTTTCTACGGCGCCGATAATGTGTTGAAGGGGGTTGAGCAGGTCTTCCCGGAGGATTTTCAGTTTCATATATTTATATTTTTTATATTTAATTAATAATATTTATAGGTTCCACACGTATCAGTGGATAACTT
>CAWKAL010000028.1:0-54028 GCA_963847575.1 uncultured Gammaproteobacteria bacterium | reverse complement strand
ATTGACACTGTCTGCCTATTATTTTTCGTCTATTTCAGTTGCTGAAATAAAAGCAGACAATCTACAAAAGACCCGAGCTGCATTAAAGCAGGCTAAGCAGGCGTTAATAAATTATGCAATTACACACGCATATGGTAATGGAAATGGCCAGCCTGGTGAGTATGGCTATTTGCCGTGCCCCGATAGTAATGGTGCTATTGGTGTAGAGGGTAATCAGGATACAAACTGTGGTGCCCGATTCAAGAATAACTTAGGATATTTACCCTGGCGCTCTTTGGATATTCCTGTTTTGAAGGATTCTAGCGGTAGTTGTTTGTGGTATGCGGTGAGTGGGAACTATAAAAGTGAGACCTCGTCAGAACTGGTTAATGAGGATACGGAGGGAGTTTTTCGTATAGTTGACGAAGCTGGCAATAATTTACAAACTAATGTGGTTGCAGTTGTTTTTGCGCCGGGGGCAGCTCTTTCAGGCCAGGCTCGTAGCTTTACTGCAGGTACGCATTGTGGTGGTGATCATGGCAATCAGAGTGCATATCTTGAAGGTGATGGTACAACTAATAATGCGAACCTTGTAGACATAGAAGATGCAACGGACGCTTTCATACAGGCGAGTCTTACATCTGCTAATGTTTCTCCACTAGATCCAGTCCCTTATAACGATTATTTGATTACTATAACACGTGACGATATTTGGCAGGCCATGGTTAATCGGATTGAGATAAATAATCGTTTGACTGAATTGACTGAAGCGCTAGCTGTATGTATGACTGAGTACGTGAATCACCCAAATAATATAAATCACAAGCTGCCATGGCCAGCAGCCCTGGATCTTGAGGGTAATGATTACAGGGAAATAGATGATTATAGTGATGACTCTGATGCTACTTTTGGTTACGCTGGACGCTTCCCGTTTCACATTGATGATACAGAGGCGGTTTTAACTACTCCGGTTAAAAATAGATATTTAGACCCGTCAACAGTCGGTGATATTGGCGATACTATTTGCTCATCAACAAATATAGTGCTCTCTGCTGCTGTTACTATTGATTTAACGGATGACTTAAATGAGTATCGAAACCTGTTAAATAACTGGAAAGATCATTTTTTTTATGCCGTATCTAAAGATTATGCTTTACCTGATGTCGGACTTTCCAGTTGTTCGGCTGATTGCGTTTCAGTCGGTGGTATAGATTATGCCGCAATAATTTTTTTCGGAAGCAGTCCATACAGTGGCTTGCCACAGGATTTATTTTTCTTTATATATCAATTACTTATATTGATTTAGCTTGCCTGTATAACTGCTTGTCCAGGGGCTGTATCGTGTCGACAGTATGTGGATAACATTTAATCTGCGTTTCATCTACATGAATCCCTGTGCCGACCAACACTTTATCCACAGCTTGTAAAAAGTGCCTTTGCTGCGCCGAAGTTTGCCTCAGTTGCTGAGTATACGCATCATGTTCTTGTAATCCTCGTTTATACGCGAATCGGAATCCCTGAGCTCGGCGATTTTGCGACAGCCGTGCAACACGGTGGTATGGTCGCGACCACCAAAAGCTTCGCCTATTTCGGGCAGGCTGTGATTGGTGAGCTCCTTGGAGAGTGCCATGGCGAGCTGGCGCGGACGCGTGATCGAGCGACTGCGGCGGTTTGAGAGCAAATCCGAGCTACGGATCTTGTAGTACTCGGCGACGGTTTTCTGGATATTGTCGATAGTAATGGTGCGGTCCTGCAGTGCGATAAGGTCGCGCAGGGCTTCTTTGGCAAATTCCAGCGTGATTGGCTTGCCAGTAAAGTTAGCCGTGGCCATAACGCGACGTAAGGCACCTTCCAGCTCACGAATATTCGAGCGAATGCGTTTGGCGATGAAAAAAGCCACTTCATTCGGAAAATCAATCATGGATTCTTCGGCTTTTTTCTGCAAAATGGCAACGCGGGTTTCCAGCTCGGGCGGTTCGACGCAGGCGGGTAAACCCCAGCCAAAACGCGAACGCAGGCGCTCTTCAAGACCTTCAACTTCCTTGGGGTAGCGATCACAGGTCAATATCACCTGCTTACCGCTTTCCAGTAAGGCATTGAAAGTATGGAAAAATTCTTCCTGGGAGCGTTCTTTGCCGGCAAAAAACTGGATATCATCAATCAGCAGGGCATCGAGCGAGCGGTAGTGTTGCTTGAAAGCATCAATCGCATTGTGTTGCAGCGACTTGATCATGTGACCGACAAAACGTTCGGAATGCAGGTATACCACCCGGGCATCAGGCCGGTTTTGCAATATCATGTTACCCACCGCGTGCATCAGGTGGGTTTTGCCCAGGCCAACACCGCCATAAAGAAACAAGGGGTTGTAGGCAGTCCCGGGATTTTCTGCTACCTGCTGTGATGCGGCTTTTGCCAGCTGGTTGGATTTACCCTCGACAAAGTTTTCAAAGGTAAATGCCGGGTTTAGATTGTGTTCAATTTTTTCCGCTGCGCGCCCATTCACGGGTTCGTTTCGAAAAGCAGTGGCAAAAGGTGACCTGTTGACAGGGACGGGTTCAGGTTTTTCAACCACGGCAGCTTTGTACTGAGAGCCGATTTCCAGGTTCAGGCTGACATTCCCGTTCACACTGATTTCACTCAGGATTCCGGAAATCTGCTGCTGGAAATTCTTTTTCACCCAGTCAAGTACAAAGCGGTTGGGTGCAAGCAGGGTTATATTCTGATTGTCTTCCCGAACCTGCAGCGGGCGAATCCAGGTGTTCAGTTGCTGATCTGACAGCTCCTGTTCAAGGCGCTGCAAACAGTTTGGCCAGAGTGTTGCGCTCACGCCAACCATGCCTCCACAAGATAATTAATATAACGAGAATGCCCTGTCACGATGCACAGGTTCGATTGCTCAGGAAAAGTAATGCTAGTGCAATAACCCATGTGTAGCTCGCTCAGGGGGGAGTTGATTCTATACCTGTTAAACCTGCTTATCCACATTGGCTAAAGAATAAAAACACAATCAAACACCGACCGCCGAGTGGCTGCAGTTGCGCCTGGTGCCAAGGTGTTGAAATATCGTAAATTTCACTTTGACTCGCGCTGCAAGCGCACGTAAAATGCGCGGTTCGCCGCATGTGTGAAAGTGCACACAGGCTAAGCAATTGTTTTAACTCGCAGTACGGTGAAGTCCTGGTCTGATGGTTCGGGATTAAATACGGGCAGCGGGTTAACCAGCGTAGATTATTCAGGTTAATAACGATGAAAAGAACATTTCAGCCAAGCAAGATAAAACGTGCAAGAACACACGGTTTTCGTGCACGCAGTGCCACCCTGGGTGGTCGAAAGGTGCTCAAGGCACGCCGTGCCAAAGGCCGCCAGCGTATCGCGCTTTAACAGGCTGTTTAACTCATGCCAGCGGCGCGCTTGCAAAAGTGTGCCAGATTATTGAAAGCCGCCGAGTTTAATCGGGTTTTTGATAAATCGGTACGTTCCAGCGATCGTTATTTCACCGTACTTGCCAGACACAATACACTGACCCACCCCAGACTCGGTCTTGCTATATCAAAACGCAAGGCAAAACTGGCTGTGCAGCGCAATCGGCTGAAACGTATCGTGCGGGAAACCTTCCGCTGCTCGACAGTCATTGCTAATGCAGACTACGTGGTGATGGCAGGACAGCAAAGTGCAACAGCAACAAACACGGCTCTCTTTCGGTCACTTGATAAACACTGGCGAATATTGAAACAAAAATGCGAATCCTCCTGTTAGCCGTTATCCGCATCTATCAATATGCAATCAGCCCGTTTATGGCGCCATCGTGTCGATACACGCCGACATGCTCCTGCTATGCCAGCGAATCAATACAGCAACACGGTGCACTCTATGGTGGCTGGTTAGCGATCAGGCGTATTTCGCGCTGCCACCCCTGGCACGAAGGCGGCTATGACCCGGTGCCTGAAAAGCGAACCTGCAACCATCACCACAGCGGAACCGGCAAGTAATGGAAAATCATCGCTTACTGCTTTATTTCACCCTGTTTTTCGTTATCTACCTGTTATGGGCAGAATGGCAAATGGACTACGGCCCAAAACCTGTAGTCGAAGTGCCGCAGGCGAGTACGCAAACCGTTACTGAAAGCAGCGACCATATTCCACAACCGGATATCGCCGCCAGCACAGCCGCCGCCATCGAAGTAGACAAGCAGCCAGATACACGCAGCCAGCGCATTCTGGTTGTTACCGATGTCGTAGAAGTTGAAATTGACACGCGTGGTGGAGACGTGAAGCGACTGATGTTGCGCAATTACGCAGTCAGTGCTGACAAACCGCTGGAAAAACTTAACCTGCTGACAGATGCAGATGTTAATTACCATATTGCGCAGTCGGGGCTGGTGTCAGGCAAAGCGAATACCGCACCGACACACAATGCCATTTATAGTGCCGAGCAATCCAGTTATCGACTGGCAGAAGGTGAAAACGAAATTCGTGTGCCCTTGAACTGGAAAGCAGATGACGGTACACAGGTAACCAAGACATTTATTTTTCGACGCAATGATTATGCGATTGATGTTGACTACAACATTACCGCGGGCAATGCAGACTGGAGCGGCAGCCAGTACATGCAACTGGTGCGCACACCGCCCCCCTCGGAAAGCGAATCTACATTTATCCGCACCTATACAGGTGGCGTGGTTTTTAACCAGGACATCAAGTACGAAAAAATTGATTTTGAAGATATTGCCGAGAACAATCTAAGCAATATTATCGGCATTGAAACCTGCAAAAACGCTGCGACCTTAAATCAGGGGTGCACCTTGAGCAATGGCTGGTTAGCTATGATCCAGCATTATTTTCTTGCCGCGTGGATTCCACAAACCGGTTTTGACAACCTTTATTACGCGCGAAAATCTAAAACAGCAGAACACTATGTTCTGGGCACACGCTCACCTGCAAAAATTATCCAGGCGGGTGAACAGGACAGCTTCAGCACGCGCCTGGTCGCAGGGCCAAAACTTCAGTACAAACTCGAAGAAATGGCGCCCGGTCTTGAGCTCACAGTTGATTATGGTGTGCTGACTATTATCGCAAAGCCGCTGTTCTGGTTGCTCAATTTTTTCCACGGCTGGTTTGCGAACTGGGGCTGGGCAATCATATTTTTGACCATCACTGTGAAGGCGGTGTTCTACAAGCTGTCTGAAATGAGTTACCGCTCAATGGCGAAAATGCGCAAGGTCGCGCCACGTATCAAGGCGATGAAAGAGCGCTTTGGTGATGATCGCCAGGCGATGAGCAAGGCGATGATGGAAATGTACAAGCGGGAAAAGATCAATCCTATGGGTGGGTGTTTTCCGATACTGGTTCAGATTCCGGTATTTATTTCTTTGTACTGGGTATTGCTTGAAAGCGTCGAGATGAGACATGCGCCATTTATACTGTGGATTACCAACCTGTCAGATATGGATCCGTATTTTATACTGCCGGTGATTATGGGCGTCTCAATGTTCGTTCAGCAAAAGCTTAATCCTGCGCCAGTCGATCCTGTGCAACAGAAAATATTTCAGATCATGCCGTTTGCTTTCACCATCATGTTTGCCTTCTTCCCGTCAGGCCTTGTGCTGTACTGGGTTGTGAATAACCTGCTCTCGATTACGCAACAGTACATCATTACCCGGCGAATAGAAAACGCCGACTGATCGTTTCTCATAACGCCAGGCAATGCAATGTTGAACACTGACACCATTGTTGCCATCGCGACGCCGCCAGGTGCAGGCGGTGTCGGCATCATACGAATCAGTGGTGCCCTCGCCCCAGACATTGCCACACGCATGCTCGGTCTGTGTCCACAGCCACGCCAGGCAAACTACAGCACTTTTATGGATATCGATAACAATGTTATCGACCAGGGCATTGCATTGTTTTTTAAAGCGCCACATTCTTTTACTGGTGAAGACGTCCTCGAGTTGCAGGGCCACGGTGGCAGGGTGGTGATGGATATGTTGATGCAGAATGCTATTGCATGCGGTGCACGCGCAGCGCGTGCCGGCGAATTCAGCGAACGCGCTTTTCATAATAACAAGATTGATCTCGCCCAGGCCGAAGCCATCGCAGACCTGATTTCAGCCGAAAGCCAGCAAGCAGCCAAAGCCGCGCTGCATTCACTGCAAGGCGTTTTTTCAGAACACATACACGCGCTGGTAGAAGCAATAATACAATTGCGCATGCATGTTGAATCCGCGCTGGATTTTCCTGAAGAAGAAATTGATTTTCTGGCCGACAGTGCCATTGCGAATAAACTGGACAGCATTGAAAAACAGCTACACATTATCAAACAGTCCGCAGTACAGGGACGATTATTAAAAGACGGTATGAGCGTTGTGATTGCAGGCAAGCCCAATGCTGGCAAATCCAGTTTGTTAAATGCACTCGCCGGACACGCATCCGCGATCGTTACCGATGTGCCAGGGACAACACGTGATGTGTTACGCGAACATATTCAAATAGACGGAATGCCGCTACATATTATCGACACCGCGGGCCTGCGTGAAAGCGAAGACATAATAGAAAAGGAAGGCATCAGGCGCGCGCATGCAGAGATTGAAAAAGCCGATCGCGTACTCTACCTGGCAGATGCGACAACAGACAAACACACTACGCAGACCATGGCCGGGCGTAACTGCCCTCACCTGCGTACACAATAAAATTGATCTGTCTGGACAAACGCCGCACATCGACACGCTTGATGATGTTACGCATATTTACCTGTCAGCTAAAACAGGTGAAGGCATTGACTTGTTAAAACAGCATTTGAAACACTGCATGGGTTATGAACAACAACAGGAAGGCCGTTTTATTGCACGCCGGCGACACCTGGAAGCGATTGCTTTGGCTGAGCAGCATATAAACAAAGCTCAACACACATTGAAAATATTAAAGGCGGGTGAATTGCTGGCAGAAGAGCTGCGCATGGCGCAACAGGTGTTGTCGTCTATTACCGGCGAGTTCAGTTCGGATGATTTGCTGGGCAGGATATTTGCTGATTTTTGTATCGGCAAATAAAAGCCAGTTGGATCAGAAATTAAACACGCCAAAGAATAAAACATAATAAAGCAAGGCGAGGGGCTTCTGTCAGGCCTTCATAAGTAGTGCAGTGCCGCTCCCCAACAGCAGAACACTGATCAGCCTGACAAAAGCTTCCCTGCCCAGTGCGGTATGTATCCTCCCACCAAAATACAAGCCTAGCCCGGCGACGGGGACCGCACACAAAATGTAGTAAAAGGTTTCGAGATTGTAGAAGCCCTTTACCGAATAACCTATCAGGCGCATGGCGCCATCAATCAAAAATAGCGCAGCAAAGGTTGCGCGAAAAGTGACTTTGTCGAGTTGTCTCAAATTCAGATAAATGACATAGAACGGCCCACCGGTACCGAACAAGGTGCCGACAAAACCGCCGAAAAATCCCGCCGGACACGCCACCAATGAAGATGCCCGCCCAAATTTGAGCGGCAGCAACTGGTAAACTGCAAATAGAATTACAAAGGCACCCAGGCATAACGTCAGGATGTGCTGGTCTATCGATTCCATCAGGTATAAAGAAATGACAACACCGATCAGCGAGAATGGCAGCAGTGGCCAGATGTCGTGCCACGCGATATGCTCCTTGTTGCTTACGCCCTGTGTGGCTGAACCCAGGTAATCGAGGAAAACTACCAGCGGTACCACTAGCGTGATGGGCATCACCAGAGTAAGCAGGGGTACGGCGATTAGCGCAGAACCAAAGCCGGCAATACCACGAATCAGGTAAGCGAAAAAAAGAACAGCGGCAGGAAACAGCAGCGACAGGGCGGTTGCCACCAGGTCGCCCTGGCTGAAGAGGTCTAGCATAATCAGTAGCCCGGCAGTTTGTTACATTTATGTGAACAGGTGCTCGAAGAGTTTGTTATAACTAATTGCTTCGGCAACCTTTTTTACTTCACGACTCAAACGATACAGATTTACGACAGGAAATCAATTAAAGAAATGTCAATATTATTAAGATTCAGTTATATGGACGACATAGCTATCGGTATGCTTGAGGATGACAAAATACAGATATGTAGTGGTGACCTCTACAATAAACCACAACCTGTTGGGCAAACTGTTGTGCTCGACCAGGTAAAGATCCTGCCTCCCTGCCAGCCCGAAAAATTTATCGCGCTGTGGAATAATTTCTACTCACGGGCAGAAAAAGAGGGCTGGGCGATTCCACCTGAACCGCTTTACTTCATCAAAACCCCCAATTCATGCAATGGACACCAGCAGGCAATCAAACGACCCCGCGCGTACCAGGGGCCGGTTTTTTTTGAAGGCGAGCTCGGCATTGTCATTGGTAAGCCTTGCAGTGCCGTTAGCGAGCATGAAGCCGGGGAATTTATTCTGGGTTATACATGTGTCAATGATGTCACCGCGAAAGAAATTCTCAATCGGGATAAATCTTTTCAGCAATGGACGCGGGCCAAGGGTTTTGACACCTTCGGTGTGTTCGGCCCTGGTATTGTGACCGACATAGAACCGCACGAGCTGGTGATTGAATCCATACTCGATGGTGACATAAAACAGCATTACCCGGTGAGCGATATGGTGTTTCAGCCGTATAAACTCGTCAGCATGATTTCACAGGACATGACCTTGCAGCCCGGTGATGTGATTGCCTGCGGTACTGGCCTGGGGGCGTGCGCCATGGAAGATGGTCAAACGATAGAAGTCAAAATTGAAGGCGTTGGCAGTTTGCAAAATGTTATGACCGCCTGAAACCGGCGTGACCTGAACTGCTGATACCGGGCGCATTAAGTCGGCACTGTTTACAAAACTTTAGTAATGCCTCCAGGTTTTGTAATTATATCGCCGCATTAAAAACCGGCCAGATTCAGATAACCTGGTGTAGTTAAGGCCTGTTTAAGTTAATTGTATAGACTATACAGGGTTGGCGCCGTAATCCTCGTGCGCTTTTCATCAGCGCTTAATTATATCTATGACTAGTACTCGGCTGTTCACGCTTCATCTCTCAGTGCCCTTCATTGTTATCGTGTTTGCAATGTTGTCAGAATACTCGGGTATTGATTTATGGCTGGCGGGAAATTTCTATGATACATCGACAGGTACGTGGCCCTACCAGTCATTGTTTATTACCAGCAATGTTCTGCACACAGGAGGAAGGAATTTCGTCGTTTTTTGTGCGCTTATCAATCTGCTTGCGATTTTTGCCAGCGTTGTTGACTCGCGCCTGGCGCCTTATCGCAAGCACCTGATGTTCATGTTTATAGCGGCTCTGGCCGGGCCATTGCTGGTTGGCCTGTTGAAAAGTTCAACGTATATCTACACACCCTGGGATCTGCAGTTCTTTGGTGGTGACAAGCCCTACATACGAATATTTGATGTTGTATCTGCGAATGCTTCGGTTGGCCATGCTTTTCCAGGCGGGCATTCAAGCGGTGGCTTTGCATACATTTCTGCTTTCTTCGCGCTGTCAGCCATGGGCAGTAAATACCGCTATTATGGATTGTATGTCCCGATATTCTGTGGCCTTGTTTTCGCTGCCACGCAGGAAATCAGGGGCGCACATTTTTTAAGTCATGACCTGTTTTCGTTCGCCATTTGCTGGTTAGTGGCATTCGCTTTAGCCGTTGTTATTTATCCAGATTACTGGAGATTAGCAGCGTTATCGCGGTGAAAAATAAATTGCGCCGGTGATAACATGGCAGCGAAATGCGTTACGTATCCGACATTCCCAAACAACAACTTGCCAGCCATGCACACGATGACATGCTGTTGTTTACCACGGTGCTGGCCGTTTTTGTTGGCATCGCCCTGGTCTGGATGGGCAGACGCAGCAGGATGATGTGGATGTGGACCTGGGGCGGCGGCCTGGTGCTGGCGAGTATTATGATGGGCGTTGCCGTGCTTGTCTCGGGGTAGCCAGTGCCACTCAACTTACTCCATCAGGTGATCGAGTTTGTCTTCCATATGAAGCTCGGTTAAATCACTGAATCCACCGATCCATTCACCGTCTATTAAAATTTGCGGTACGCTGCGGGCACCGTTGGTTTTCTGGGTAAACTCGCGCCTGGCTGTCATGTCGCTATCAACACGCGCTTCTTCATAGGGGATCCCCCACTTTTTAAGCAGGTGCTTGGTTTTCTCACAAATTGGGCAAATTGCAGTGCTGAATACTTTTACGCGCGCCATAAGGTGTTTCACATCTATAAAGGGTTGTTTTAATTGCCGGTTAAATAGGCGAGAATGCGAGTCATTCTGATTTGGACAATTTTACATGAGTTTTAAAGTCAGCGTGCCAGCAACCGGGCACGAATTTACTGTTGAAGAGAATGAAAAAGTGCTGGATGCGGCTCTGCGCCAGGGCGTGGGCCTGCCCTACGGCTGTCGAAACGGCGCCTGTGGTAAATGTGCAGGCGATTTGCTCTCGGGTGAAATTAAGTACGACAAAGAATTGCGCAGTCTCGCGATAGACGCCAAAGCCAGGGGCAAGACCCTGTTCTGCCAGGCGATACCCGGTACAGATCTGACGATTGCTGTGCGAGAAATCACCCAGGCCAGTGATATAGAACCGCGCATCATGCCCTGCCGGGTGGAAAGCATGGAACTGCTTACGCCTGACGTGATGAAAATAAAACTCAAGTTGCCAGAGAACGAACGTCTGCAATACCTGGCTGGCCAGTACCTGGAATTTTTGCTCAAGGACGGCAAACGACGCGCGTTTTCGATTGCCAATGCACCGCACGATGACAACCTGATTGAATTGCATATACGTCATGTGCCGGATGGCCATTTTGGTGATTATGTATTCGAAGACATGAAACCGAAAACCCTGTTACGAATAGAAGCGCCGCTGGGCAGTTATTATTTGCGCGAAGACAGCGAGCGGCCGATTATTCTCATGGGTGGCGGTACCGGCTTTGCCCCCCTAAAAGGCATGCTGGAACATGCGTTCCAGGTTGGCTTTAAACAGCCGATCCATTTATTCTGCGGTGTGCGTGCAAAACAGGATTTGTATATGCACGAACTCGCCAGCCAATGGGCAAAACAATATACACAGTTAGACTACACACCCGTGCTGTCAGACCCTAAACCCGAAGATCAATGGACTGGACTCACCGGTTACGTGCACGAGGCCGTGATTGCTGCGCACCCGGACCTGTCGGGATACGATGTATACATGAGCGGACCACCGCCGATGATCAAGGCCGGCATGGACCTGTTTTACGCACACGGTCTGCCGGAAACACAAATCTATTCAGATTCATTTGAATATTCCGATGATGCCTTGCAGTCGATGGGAATCACCAAGCCATCCAATGGCTGATGATGCAAACCGGCCAGGGTGTTTTCAAATTTCGTCATTAACTACAATGAATGACACCAGCACGATAACGCAATTGCTCGAAACACTTCCGCAGATCGGCAAGGTCGAATGGATTGGCCTGCGGCCCGCACGCAAACAAAATATGAATGTGGTAGAAACAGCGGCACTCGATCAATACGGACTTGCCGGTGACCGCTACACCGGCAATAGCGGCAAGCGTGCGGTGACCTTGATACAGGCAGAGCATTTACCGGCGATTGCCGCTTTGTTGCATCTGGAAAGAGTTGTCCCTGAAATGTTGCGGCGCAATATAGTGGTGAGTGGTATTAACCTGCTGGCGCTAAAAGACAAACAGTTTGCTATCGGCGATGCCGTGCTCGAAATGACCGGGCTGTGTCACCCCTGCTCGCGCATGGAAGAAACGTTTGGCGCTGGCGGGTACAACGCAGTGCGCGGACACGGTGGTATTACGGCACGAGTGATTAAACGCCCGGGAAAATAAAAACCGGTGATACGGTTCGTGTGTGTTAAACCACTTTTAGTTCGGGACGAACATCGGCGCTGGTGTCAGCCGCGGGATAATCTGCCGGCAGTACACGTTGAAAATCATTCTCTGCACGGATGAGTGCTTCACTACCATAATCACCGGCAAGCAAATGCATGCCCTGGCGATAGGCGTTTTGCGCCGCGACAGGTTCATCCAGGTGTTCTTCGAGCAGGACAGCAAGTCGCACATAGGTTTCAGCCAGCGGTTTACATGAAATACTCGCCTCAAGATAGCTGCGCGCCTTGCCCCACAGGGTCAGGCCCATGGCCAGTTTGCCAAGCGCGAGCAGCAGGTAAGCATCGCATGGGTGATCATTCAGCCAGCCCTCAACGGCTTCAAATTGCTTGCTGCTGATTAAAACATCCAGTTCAGAGTAAAGCCGGATAGTGGAATCCTGCCAGTTATTCTTCAGCGCACTACGTAACAGTTTTTCTGCTTCTCCGGTGGCGCCGATTTCTACCAGGCTGCGTGCATAGTGTTCGAGTAACTCAGGCTGGGTTTTCACATGATGTGGCATTTCATTCCACAGCTCAGTGAGTGTTTCGTAAGACTTCCTGGTTGTGATTTCGCACAGCAATCCGTTCCAGGCAGCAACTTCAATATTGAGTAACTTGTCCTGCGGCAACACATCGTACTTTTTAATTTCGGGTACAAGCTCAATTAATTGTTGCCAGTCTGCGAGCTGCCGGTAGGTTTTTGCCAGCAGTTTAAGTACATAAACATGTTTGGGCGAGATTGAGGACAGGTGGAGTAAGGTGGCAAGCGCCTGTTCGGTCTGGTCGTGTGCCAGTTGTAGTTCTGCCTTGGTCAAACCAATAGCTATGTCCGCAGTGGGTGTGGCCAGGTGTGCGAGCCGCAGGTATTCATCACGCCTGTCGTGTGCGCCCAGTTGTTGTGCCGCGCGTGCGGCGGCGAGGTAATTGAGGAGTGAGCTTTCGTTCTGATCGACTCTTTGCAGGAGCATTTTTTCAGCTGAATCGAACCGGCCTTCTGCAAGTTCAATAAGGCCCTGTGTCAATGCATTGCGCGATTTGTCTTCAAGGCGTTTTTTATTGCGTCGGCCCAGGCTGGCAAAAAGTTGTGCGACAGCCGCGCTTATCCGCGCCAGCACATAAACAATCATCGAGGCCGCAAGTAGAGCCGCACCTAATACCAGCAATGTTGTGCTGTACTGGTACTGGCCGAGACCGAGATTGATATAGCCAATATCATTCTCGTGATACATCAGTACCGCAAGTGCGACCAGGGTAGACAGGATAATGAAATGAACCAGGTATTTCATAATGCTTGCTCGAGTTCGGCGAATATGCGGGCATTATCGCAGAAAATGCCGATGATGCCGAGCCCGGCCCCGTACAGCTGGTAACACTAAGCGCGTGCAGCAGTGGCCCAGCGCACAAGCGCACGTAGCATGGCTGTATCAGTTGCATCTTCAGCGGTATGAATTTTACTGAAGCCGAGGTCCCGCGCCAAAGCTGCGCCGCGCTGGCCGGGTACAAATAAAGCGAGTTGTTTCAGCGCGACAGGGTCATCGCACAATAACATCAGGTGCTCGAGGCCCTGGTTACTGGTTACGCATACCGCATCAAAAGTGTCCAGTTGCGCGGTTTGCAAATGTGCCTGTTGAGGCAGATCGCGCCGATACATATCTGCATATTCAACCTGTGCGCCGCGTTGTCCAAGTGTATCAGCAAGCAGTTCCCGACCGCCCTCACCGCGAAATATTATGATGTTGCGGTTGCGCACCTGTGATGACTGCATCTGCTCCTGTAAGAGCAGAGTTTCACTGTTGCTGGTGTTCGCTTCAAATGCGGGTGAATACCCAAATTGTTTTAATGCGCGCGCAGTGCTGCTGCCAATTGCCACCAGTGATAATGAATCGGGTAATGCCGGAATCATCGCAAGCGTTTCTTCAACCGCTGTCGGGCTGATAAAAATTGCCATGTTGAAACCAGCAAGATTATGCAACGCGGTATCGCGACTGCGGGTATCGCGTGGTGCGCAAATATCAATCACCGGGTATAACACGGCTTCACCGCCCGCCTCTGCGATGCTGTCGGCAAAAGCAGACGCACGTTGTGCCGGGCGCGTTACCAGTATGTGGAGGTTTGCAAGTGGTCGCGATTTAGCCATGTAGACAATATACGTAGGGATGCATGCAGGCATTGTAGTGAATATACAAAGCACAAAGCCAGTTGAATTTTGCCATTGATATTATCGGGTGATACGTGTATCAACAGGGCATGTCAAAATTTATTGCCTGTCTATTCTGTTTAATCACACCCGCAGTGGTTTGTGCAGCCGCTGAGCATGCTGCCAGGTTTAACTACGAAAGCGAATACGAAACAGCACCAGAACGTGAAACAATTATTACCACGGGCAGCGATCTGCAGCAGGCGTCCGCACTGGCGCGGTCACGGGGTGTGCCCCTGTTGCTGGAATTCGGTACACCGTGGTGCAGTTATTGCGTTTCGCTGGAAGAAAATGTGCTCGAGCCGCTACTACGCAGCCAGGAGTATGGCCAGCACATGGTGCTGCGAAAACTGGAAATTACTGACTATACCCGGATTAGGGATTTTGATGGACGCATGCTACGCAGCGATGCATTGGCCAGAAATTACCGGGTAGATCTCTATCCTACGCTGTTACTGTTTGATACCCGTGGCCGGGAGGTCATGCGTATTGTTGGTATCACGATGCTGGAGTATGTCAGCCAGCAACTTGAGGCCGCGCTACTGGCGCAGCGGGCTCCGGCGGTAGATTGATGCGCGTTGCGGCTAGCTTCGATTTTTCAGGCGTGCGCGTATATCGGGCAAATGCCGTCGGCTGATTTCCAGCTTGTCTTCGACCTCGTTGAAGGTAATACAGGCATGGCCATCCCCGTTTTTAGCCAGCCCGTTGATGCGATCGTTGGCCACCAGCGCATTACGATGAATACGTAAAAAGCGGTTGGCAAACTCGGTTTCGAGCGATTTGAGTGCTTCTTCGATCAGGTATTCATGATCGGCTGTTCGCAGCGTGACATATTTCTGGTCGGCCTTGAAATAGATAATGTCTTCCACCGGCACCAGTTCCAGCGCACCGCGGATTTTGACGCATATTTTGCTGCGGCCATTTTCATCATCAATGGTACGCAGGTTGGTGAGCTGGGCACGCGTCACCCGTTTGGCCGCTTCGAGCGCTTTTTGCAGCAGGTCCTGCTTGATGGGTTTGAGCAGGTAGTCCACCGCGTGGCTTTCAAACGCACTCAGGGCGTGGTCGCTGTAGGCGGTGGTGAATATGATAGCCGGCGGGTTTTCCATGCGGTTGAGATAGGTCGCAGCTTCCAGGCCGTCCATGCCCGGCATGCGAATATCCAGCAGCACGATATCCGGATTAGTGAGCTGGGTCTGTTTCAGCGCCTGCTCGCCGGTTTCGGCTTCGCCGATCACCTTGTGCTCATCCATGCTACTCAGCATATGGCGCAGGCGCTGGCGAGCGAGTTGTTCATCGTCAACAATTAAAACATTCATAACTGATTACCCAGTGGTATCTTCAGAGTTACGGTATAGTCAGTTTTTGTCTCATTTGTGACGAACTCGGCGTCATCGCCATACGCCAGCTTGAGGCGGCGGCGAATATTCTGCTGTGCCATCTGGTTGCCCTTGTGGCGACCTCCCTCGGTGGCAGGTGCCAGCGGGTTGCTTACTGACATCAGCAGGAAGCGTTTTTCCCGATGGGCGCTGATCTTGATGCAGCCGCCGCCAGTCAGCGGTTCGATACCATGATAGATAGCATTTTCTGCGAGAGGTTGCAGGCTTAGAGCAGGAATTTCTATATCTTTTAGCGAATCGTCTATTTCCCATTGCACCGTCAGGCGGTCGCCCAGGCGCAAAGTTTCGATATCGATATAACTCCGGGTCAGGTCCAGCTCATCAGCCAGCGAGTTGGTGTTCTGCTCGCGCAGGCTGGCGCGGAACAGGTCAGACAGGTCGACCACGGCTTTTTCGGCCTTCTCCGGCATGAAGGAAATCAGGCTGGCAATCGTATTCATGCTGTTGAACAGGAAGTGAGGCCGAATGCGTGCGCGCAGGGCCTGGATTTCGGCGACAGAATGCGCGTGCAGGTTGAGCTTCCACTGTTGCTGGATATAGAAAAATCGCAGTACCAGGGCATAGATGGCCGCGCTCAATACCATGATGCGAGGCATAAAATGTTCGCCCAGCGGCGAGGTTTCTGCGTCCAGCGCCATCCAGCGATTGAGCTCCAGCAGGACAACGCCGAATACCAGGCTGACCAGCATCATCAGGCTAAAACTCATGATGATACTGCCGCGCTGCGGCATCTGGTTGAGCCACTTGCGGGCGTTGCATAACAGGGCGGCATTGATCAACCCGAGCCATTGCAGCATCATTGATATAAATGCCAGGTAATTCCAGAACTCGGTCTGGGTGGAGGGTATCGCTACCGCCAGTACCAGCGCGAGCAGCTCCAGTACCAGGATCATCATGAAGATGACGCGCACGTCGCAAAAATTTGGCAGTAGATCTACGCTGAGACTATCCAGCGGATATTCCGGGTGTTGGGTTTCCATGAGTAACCAATAGTCGAGCGCGGCCGAAAAGCAAGGCGGGCACCGTGCATGGGCTGGAAAGCCACGGCCATCTGATATACTCGCGAAGCACAGCAGAGAGTGACATGAACAAGCCAAAAAACAAGCCCGCGGCACAGCCGAAAAAAAAGTCTCAAGCCAAGGTAACGGCGAGTGAAAAGACCCGCGCGAAGAAAGCCAACGCGAAAAAGGCCAGCGTAAACCAGGCCTGGGGCGGACGCTTTACAGAGCAGACCGACGCCTTTGTCGAAGCCTTCACCGCCTCGGTCCAGTTCGACCAGCGCATGTACCCGCAGGACATCGCCGGGTCGCGCGCGCATGCGCGCATGCTGGCAAAGGTCGGCGTACTCACCGAGAAAGACCTCAAGGCGATCCTCGCCGGCCTCGACCAGGTCGAAACCGAAATCCGCAACGGCCAGTTCAAATGGTCGATCGCGCGCGAAGACGTGCACATGAATATCGAAGCACGGCTCACCGAAATTATCGGTGATGCCGGCAAGCGCCTGCACACCGGGCGTTCACGCAATGACCAGGTGGCGACCGATATCCGGCTCTACCTGCGCGATGAAATCGACGTGATATTACAGCTGATGCAACGGCTGCAAGCGGGCCTGCTGGATGTTGCCGAGCGTGAAGCCGACACCATCATGCCCGGCTTCACCCATTTGCAGGTGGCGCAGCCGGTCACCTTCGGCCACCACATGCTGGCCTGGTTTGAAATGCTGGTACGCGATGCCGCGCGCCTGCACGATTGCCGCGCGCGCATGAACCAGAGCCCGCTGGGTGCAGCCGCACTCGCGGGCACCACCTACCCGATCGATCGTGAGATGACCGCGGCAGAACTGGGGTTCGACGGCCCGACCGAGAACTCGCTGGATTCGGTCAGTGATCGCGATTTTGCCATCGAATTCTGTGCCGCCGCCGCGATCCTGATGACCCACCTGTCGCGCATGTCTGAAGAGCTGATTATCTGGTCGTCGGCGCAGTTCGATTACATCGACCTGCCCGACCGTTTCTGCACCGGCTCGTCGATCATGCCGCAGAAAAAAAATCCCGATGTGCCCGAGCTGGTGCGCGGCAAAACCGGTCGCGTCAATGGCAATCTGATCAGCCTGCTGACGCTGATGAAATCGCAACCGCTGGCCTATAACAAGGACAACCAGGAAGACAAGGAACCGCTGTTCGATACCATCGATACCCTGCAGGCGTGTCTGCGTGCCTTCGCCGACATGATTCCGGCACTGCAATGCAAACATGCCAATATGTACGCGGCAGCGAAACAGGGGTTTTCCACCGCGACCGACCTGGCGGATTACCTGGTGCGCAAGGGGCTGGCGTTTCGCGATGCCCACGAAGTCGTCGGCAAGGCCGTGGCCTACGGTATCGAGAACAAAAAAGATCTGAGCGAAATGAGCCTGGCTGAACTGAAGGTGTTTTCAAATAAAATTACTGCTGATGTCACCGAAGTGCTGACGCTGGAAGGCTCGGTCGGTGCGCGCGATCATATCGGCGGCACCGCGCCCATGCAGGTGCTGGCGGCGGTCAACCGTGCACGGACGTTGCTAGGCTGAGATTAAAAATAAGACTAGTCCGCAAATGAACGCAAATAAACGCGAATGTTGTGTTTATGCGCCTGCGGCGCACAATTTTTATATTTTGTTTTTATTTGCGTGTATTAGCGTTCATTTGCGGATTAATTACTTGAGTTTATTTTTGCCAGACAGTATTACGGTCGGCCCAGCGCAGGCAGAGCCAGTACCACAGTCCCATCGGCAGCAGCATCGCTGCCCAGCTCCAGTCTGCCAGGTACCATGACAACGGTACTGAAGCGAGTGCAAAGCCGATCATCAGGCTGACCAGGATCAGCGCACCTTTGCGCGTTTCTACATTCATTAGTCCCAGAAATACCCACAGTGGCATGTTGCTGGTTTTTTCCATCAGAGTAACTCCTTAATTCGCTACGAACTCCTGTCGCATCGTGTTATTTAGTTGCAGTTTAAAAAAATAGTCAGGCGCTATTATCCTGTTGCAGAAATTCAATCGCCTGCTGGTAGAGATGTTGTAAATTTTCAAAGTGCTGGTCAAGGCCATCGGTACTGCCTGCACGTCCCAGTTGTTCGATGTGTTCGGCGCTGCTGGCGAGGCCGAGCGCGCCGATGGTGCCACTGGCGCTTTTGATTGCGTGTGAGGCATTGAACACCGCATCGCTATCGGATTGCTTAATGGCTTCACCGAGTTTACTGATTTGCCCTGGAACATAATCCTGAAAGGTCTGTATCAGGTCGACAAAAATATCGCCCATGGCTTCTTTCACGGCACTATAAGCGTCAATATCAATCGCAGGATTTTCCATTATCTTGGTATCTTTATTTGCTGTAGAGGCGCGAACCCATGTCGCCCACCAGCTTCGCTTCGGGAACACCGCGTTTTACCGCGGCCGTAATCTCCATGAAGATACCGGGTTCATTCTTGAATGAAACCCACAGGGTGTTGAGTTTCATATCGAGGTTGGCGAACACTACTGTGTCGCTAAACTGTTTCAGCGCTTTCTCGAGCTCACCCAGGGTTTGCTTGATGTAATGCTCGGGTTTCTTGCTGAGCCTGGGAATAATCATCAGGAAATCACTCAGGTGATTACCGTCCGCATCGCGTGTGGGCGCAAGCTTCCACAGTGGCTCCGCGGGGGAAATGCCCAGGCTGAGCCTGATTTCGTTATCTGCCATGCAATACACCCAATATTCCTGGTTGGCCTCGTCCAGATAATAGCATGCTGAGGTTTGATCACCATGCGTAAAAATCCACCTGTTTAGCCGCCCAGGCAGGCCAGCAGCCAGCGTCGTATATCGATGATTTCGTCCATGCAAACGCTGTGTTCCATCGGATATTCGTGCCATTCGGGGCTGTAACCAGCATGTTCGAGGCGTTTACAGCTTTCAAGACCGAAACGTAGCGCCACGACATTGTCCTCACGGCCATGTCCGAAAAACAGCGGCAGCGCGTGCCCTGCGTTGAACCGTGTGCAGCCGGGTAAATAGCTCGACAGTGCGAGAATGCCGCCAAGCTGACTCGCGGCCTGTTTCAGGCCGCAGTGCAGTGCGATGGCGCCACCCTGGGAAAACCCGGCGAGCAGGATTCGATGCGCCTTTATGCCCTGCCCGATTTGCTGTTCTATCAGGGCGTCGATGGCGCGGCTCGATTGTTCGATACCGGCCACGTCTTCACCCGAGACCACGTCCATGCCGGTAATATCGTACCAGCCGGGCATGCGATAACCCTGGTTAATGGTAATCGGGCGCAGCGGGGCATTCGGAAATATAAATCGCAAGCGCAGTGAATCCGGCAATTTCATCTGTTCGACAATGGGCACAAAATCACTGCCATCTGCGCCCAGACCGTGCAACCAGATTATGCAGGCATCGGCCTGATCACCGGTTTCGAGCATAATACAGTCAAGATTAGTTTCACTATCGGGCATGATATGCACTTATTTGTTTAGAATGGTTTTTATCATGCGGGATTATTGCAATAATTGCGCAGCCAACACAAAAATTTCGAGGCAGGTCATGAAATCAACACGTATTACCAGGGCCATTTCCGCGGTCGTCGGCATGTCCCTGCTGATTCTCGTGTGCGCACTGCCTGCCTGTGGCAAGACCGGGCCCTTATATTTGCCCGATGACGATCCGTCCGAATCAGAAAAAGCGCAGTAATACCCATGGATTATTTTGAATATCGTGATGGTTCGCTCTGGGCCGAAGAGGTTAATCTCGCCAGTCGCGTTGCCGAATGGGGAACGCCCTGCTACGTGTATTCGCGCGCCACCATTGAGCGTCACTGGAATGCCTTTGACCATGCGCTGCAGGCGCAGCCCCACCTGGTGTGTTACGCGGTAAAGGCAAATTCAACTCTGGCGGTACTCAATGTACTGGCTCGGCTGGGTTCCGGATTCGACATTGTCTCGGTCGGTGAACTCGAGCGCGTGTTGCGCGCCGGCGGCGACCCCGCAAAAATCGTATTTTCCGGCGTAGGGAAAAAACGCGATGAAATTTCACGTGCACTAGAAGTCGGCATTCGTTGCTTTAACGTGGAATCTACCGCCGAGCTTGAAGTCATTAACCAGCTGGCCGCGTCACGCAATTGCATCGCCCCGGTCTCGCTACGGGTGAATCCCGATGTCGACGCCAAAACGCACCCGTATATTTCCACCGGCTTAAAGGAAAACAAGTTCGGCATTGCAATTGACGATGCGCTTGCCGCCTACCGCGAAGCAAAGGCGCTGCCTGCGCTCGACGTTGTCGGCATTGATTGCCACATTGGCTCGCAGCTCACCGAAGTGACGCCTTTCGTGGATGCGCTTGATCGCGTGCTGGTTCTGGTCGACAGGCTTGAGGCCGAAGGTATCGTGCTAAAACATCTCGATCTCGGTGGCGGCCTCGGCATCTGTTACAAAGATGAGCAGCCGCCCCAGCCGGCCGAACTTGCCGCTGCCCTGCTGGCGCGTCTGCGTGGCCGTGATGTCGAAGTGCTGATCGAGCCGGGCCGCGCTATTGTCGGAAATGCCGGGGTGCTGATCACCCAGGTGCTGTACCTGAAACACAATGCTCACCGCAATTTTGCCATTGTGGATGCGGCGATGAACGACCTGATGCGGCCCGCGCTGTATGGCGCCTGGCAGAACATTGTGCCACTGGTGCCTCGCACCGATGCCGATGCAAACATTTACGATGTCGTTGGACCGGTGTGTGAAACCGGTGATTTTCTCGGCAAAGATCGGAAACTCGCGCTGCGCCAGGGTGACTACCTTGCAGTGCGTTCAGCAGGCGCTTATGGTTTTAGCATGAGCTCGAACTACAACTCGCGCCCGCGAGCAGCCGAAATCATGGTTGATGGTGCCCGCGCGACCCAGGTTCGCAAACGCGAAACCATTCAACAGTTGCTGGAAGGTGAAGCCGTACTTAACTGACATGAGCGCCCGCCAGTTGAAGCTGGCAAGCGCCTCGCCCTCGCCTGCTTCCTGGCACCCGAATTCGGGCCCAGCCGCCAGCCGCGAGAGCGCTTTGAAACAGCCGTTTCAGGCTGACAAATTGACGTAGAAAAAACAGGCAAACATCGCTCAAGATGTTAAACCAGTCTGCTAGGCTGAACCATCGCTATATCAGGAGTTCGTATGAAACAAACTACCGGCTTGAGGCTTACCCTGTTTTCACTATTGCTGGTCATGTTGACTGGCAATGCTGGCGCAGCCGTAGGTATCGATTTAGATACCAGTGTCTGTATTGTCGCTGCAGATGATGACAACAAGGACGGCGACACGAAAAAAGAAGGCGAAGGCGAAGAAGCAGAGCCAGATTGTGATTAATGCAGTGCGCGCCGCGCACTGCCACTGAAACCAATTCCGAACTCGAGGAGAGTACTCTATGAGCACCACTAAATTATTCGCAGCATCACTAATGGTGATAGGTCTGTCGATGTCCGCCAACATTCATGCCGGCAAACCCGTCGGTATTACCGGTGACATGATGGATGCCGAAGTTATGCATGATGGCAAAAAGACCAAAATCATGCGTAACCAGAACAACGACAACAAGGTGAATGCTGCCTTTGCCAAAACCTCACGTCCCTGCCCGCCGTTCTGTATTCAGCCCGCGGTGCTGGCACCGGGTGTGGAAACCATCGCTGAAGTCGAAATGATCGATTATCTGAAAAAAATGGCCGGCGGTGATAAAGCCCTGCTGGTGGTTGATTCGCGTACCCCCGACTGGGTGAAAAAAGGCACGATTCCAGGTGCTAAAAACCTTCCCTGGACCAGGCTGAATCCAGCCAAGGGCGCAACCACTGAAGGCATTATCGCCATCCTGACCAGATGAGTTTGGTGCCAAGCTGAAAGCCGGCAAAGATGTACTCGATGTCGACGAAGCGATTGCGAATGGCACGGTGTCGGATGTGATTGATTACAGCGCTGCCAAAACCCTGGTGATGTTCTGTAATGGCATGTGGTGTGGCCAGTCGCCGAACAACATCATGAACCTGCTGAAATTCGGTTACCCGGCTGACAAAATCAAGTGGTACCGTGGCGGCATGCAGGACTGGGAAATTCTGGGTCTGACGACTGTTCCCGGCAAATAATAATCCCACTCCGGCGGTGCTGCTGCCGGGTGCGATTTAAAGGGGCTGCCTGTGCAGCCCTTTTTTACGCGTGTGATACGAAGCTGCGCAGCTGATCCAGAATCACCGAGGGCTCCAGCCGTTTTGTGTAATCGCTGTCGACGAAGTGGTAACGGATAAAACCGGTCTGGTCAATGATATAGGTAGCGGGCACCGGCAGTTGAAACTGGTCGTCGCCGTTGTGCGCAGGGATGTCAATTTCCCAGGCCTGGTAGAGCGGGCGCACGGCTTGCGGCAGGGTAATTACCAGCCCGAACTGTTTGGCGAGCTGGTTCCCGGTATCGCTGAGCACCTCAAACTCAAGCTTCAGGCTGTCTGTCTGTTGCTCGGATTTTTCTGGAAGTTGTGGCGATATGGCAACAAGTTCGGCGCCGATGGCGCGGATTTCAGCCAGGTTTTGTGACAGCGCCTTGATTTCAAGATTGCAGTAAGGGCACCATGCGCCCCGATAAAAACTGATCACCAGGTCACTTTTCGCGAGTAACCGGCGTGAAGATATGCGCTCTCCCCGGGCATTCATAAGGCTGAATTCGGGGCAGCGGTCACCGGTTTTGAGTGCGCTTTGCTCGATGCCCAGCGCCGCAATTTTCTGCCCGGCCTGTTGCATGGTCTGCATAACCTCGGCTGGTAGTGTGGGCAGTAAATCCGCCTGAAATTCGGCAATCATGTCGGTGAGTGAAGCGTGCTTAGTGTCGGGAGAAGCGCTCATTGGGGCCACCTTGTCAGGTTAACAGGTTATTTAGTCAGTCGTCTGACATATATGCTCGCACATAATGCGCGATGATTGCAAACGGATTAAAAAAGCCGTTAAGATGCGCGATATGCAGCTTAAATTCACAAAAATGCACGGTATTGGTAACGATTTTGTCGTCATCGATGCTATTTCCCAGGACGTGGCCCTCACCATGACGCAAATTCGGCAGATCTGGTGACCGCCATTTTGGTGTTGGTTGTGACCAGTTGCTGCTGGTCGAAGAAAGCACGCGCTCGGATGCGGAGTTTCGCTACCGTATATTACAATGCCGACGGCGGTGAAGTTGAGCAATGCGGCAACGGTGCGCGCTGCTTTGCGAAGTTTGTGCACGAGACCGGTATGACGACCAGTCGCAACATCCCGGTGGAAACCGCACGCGGTCTGATTCGGCTGATACTCGAAGATGACGGCCAGGTGACGGTCGACATGGGTGTACCCGATTTCAAACCGGCATCGTTACCTTTTGTGGCTGAAAACACCGCGGATTACTACGATCTGATGGTGAATGGTGACAAATATGCTATAGGTGCAGTATCTATTGGCAATCCTCATGCGGTGCTGCTGGTAGATGCGGTTGATAAGGCGCCCGTGAGTACTCTGGGGCCGGCGATTGAAAGCCACACACGGTTCCCGAACCATGTGAATGCAGGCTTCATGGAAATTATTGACCGTTCGCATATCCGGCTACGTGTTTATGAGCGCGGCGTTGGTGAAACACTGGCGTGTGGCAGCGGCGCCTGTGCCGCGGTCGCTGTCGGTATACACAACCGGTTACTCGATAACGCGGTCGAGGTAGCACTCGCCGGGGGTAATCTTGAAATTCGCTGGCGCGGTGAAGGGGCGTCACTCATGATGACAGGGCCGGCGGAAACAGTCTTTCAGGGGCAAATAGAACTGTGACAAAAACAACACAACAAAGCTTACAGCACTCACACGAAGACATGCTGGCAGACGAACTCCAGCTCATCAGTTTACTAAAACAGCATCCCGACATTTTGTTACGGCATCCAAAGCTGTTACTCGATCTCGAAATTCCACATCCCACCGAAGGCGCGGTATCACTTATCGAACGCCAGGTGTTCATGTTGCGCGACAAGCTGAAGGCACACGAAAAACGTTTGCGCGCACTGATGGATATTGCGCGAGACAATGAACGTCTTGCCAACAGCCGACACCGCATAGCCGTCAATCTGCTGGGGGCGCATGACCTGAATGATGTGATCAGCAGTGTCGTGGATGAACTGGGCAATGAGCTCAAGGCAGATTTCGTTGCGGTACGCCTGTTCAGCGATGACGAACAATTGCTGGCGCACAAGCACGAGCTGTTTATCTCCCGCGGAGACGACGCACTGGCCTCTTTTGCAACCATGTTGAAACACCACAACCCGGTATGTGGGCGCAGCACGGCAGAACAAAAAGCATTCCTGTTTTCAAACGATGCCGACAGTATCGCCTCGGCCGCGGTGATACCGCTGGTGGCCGGTGCCGACCTCGGCCTGCTGGGCCTGGGCGGACGCGAAGCAGGGCGCTTTACCAGCAACATGGGCACAGAATTTCTCACCCAGATCGGCGAGATTGTCAGCGCTGCGCTGGCGGTTCATCTCGAACGCTGATGTCCTGTCAGGCCGACCTGGCACGCTTTTACGACTATCTGCGGTCTGAAAAACGCTATTCGAAACATACGCTTGCAGCCTATCAGCGTGATCTGGCCGCGCTCGCCGGATTTTGCGGTGAATTAACACGCTGGGCAGATATTGACCAGAAAAAGGTCAGGGCATTTGTCGCCAGCCAGCACCGCAAGGGGCTCTCGGGCAAGTCGCTGCAACGCCAGTTGTCTGCCATTCGCAGCCTGTTCAAATTTCTTTGCCGACACCAGCTGGCCGCGGGTAATCCGGCGCAGGGCGTACCCGCGCCGAAGTCCGGCCGGCGCCTGCCAAACACGCTCAATGTCGACGAACTCAGTCGCCTGCTGGATATCAAATCAGACGCGCCACTGGCACGACGTGATGTCGCCATGATGGAGTTACTGTACGGCTGCGGCCTGCGACTTGCCGAACTCAGCAGTCTGAATTTGCAGGATATCGACTGGCAGCAGGGCGTGCTGACGGTCACCGGCAAGGGCCGCAAACAACGCCGAATTCCGTTTGGCAAAAAAGCACAAAGCGCGCTGAAAGGCTGGTTACAGCATCGCAGTTTGCTGCTCAAACACGATGAGGCAGCGGTATTTATCAGCCAGCGCGGCAGCCGCATCAGCCACACCAGTATTGCGCAACGCCTGAAAAAATGGGCGCTGGAGCAGGGCATTGAAAGCCATGTGCACCCGCACAAGCTGCGCCATTCGTTTGCGTCTCACATCCTGGAATCAAGCAGCGATTTGCGTGCAGTACAGGAACTGCTCGGCCATGCCAATCTCAGTACCACCCAGATTTACACCCATCTTGATTTTCAGCATCTCGCCAGCGTTTACGACAAGGCCCACCCGCGCGCTCGCAAATCCTGACCCGGCGCAAGTCCACACATGCTGTGGCGCGTTAAGCTGCAGGAATCGTGTAAAATCAGCCGTCTGAGCTGATAGTTAGCCAGGCCAAACATAACGGAGTTTCAGGTGGAAACATTTCACGGCACAACCATAATTACCGTGCGTCGCAACGGCACGGTAGTCGTCGGCGGTGACGGCCAGGTCACGCTGGGCAATACCATTATGAAAGCCAATGCCACCAAGGTGCGCAAGGTCTATCACGATAAGGTCATCGCCGGATTTGCCGGCGCCACGGCAGATGCCTTCACCCTGTTAGAACGTTTTGAAGGCATGCTCGAACGTCACAGCGGCCAGTTGCGCCGCGCCGCGGTCGAGCTTGCAAAAGACTGGCGCACGGACCGCATGCTGCGCCGACTAGAAGCCATGCTGATTGTGGTCGATAAAGAATCGTCATTACTGATCTCGGGCACGGGTGACGTGATTGATACTGCAGATGACCTGATCGCGATCGGTTCCGGCGGGCCTTATGCACAATCGGCTGCACGTGCGCTGTTTGATAACACCGATCAGTCGGCACGTGACATTGTCGAAAAAAGCCTGGAAATTGCCGGCGAGATCTGTATCTATACCAACCAGTCGCGCACCATTGAAGAAATTAGTTGAGACCCGTTGTTATGTCTGAAATGACACCCAGAGAAATCGTTCAGGAACTGGACAAGCATATCATCGGCCAGAAAGCAGCCAAGCGCGCAGTGGCCATTGCCTTGCGCAATCGCTGGCGTCGCCTGCAGGTTGATGAAACCCTGCGCAATGAAATCACGCCGAAAAATATTTTGATGATTGGCCCGACCGGTGTCGGTAAAACCGAGATTGCACGTCGGCTTGCGCATCTGGCCAATGCACCGTTTGTAAAAGTTGAAGCCACCAAGTTTACCGAGGTCGGTTATGTCGGTCGCGAAGTCGATTCCATCATTCGTGACCTGGTAGACATGTCGGTCAAAGCCACGCGTGAACAGGAAGTAGAAAAGGTAAAGTTTCGCGCAGAAACCGCTGCAGAAGAACGCATTCTCGACGCGCTGTTGCCGCCCGCGCGCAACAGCTTTGGTGAGCCGGAAACCAGCGATAGCAGTACACGTGAAAAATTCAGGCAGAAACTGCGCGCCGGTGAGCTCGATGATCGTGAAATCGAAATTGAAGTTTCCCAGCCTCAGGTCGGTGTTGAAATAATGGCGCCGCCCGGCATGGAAGAAATGACCAGCCAGCTGCAGGGCATGTTTCAGAACATGTCGGGTGGAAAAACGAAAACACAAAAAATGCGCATTGCACAGGCGCGCAGTGCACTGATTGATGATGAAGCCGGCAAGCTGGTCAAGGAAGATGAAATTAAAACACGCGCACTCGAAAACGCCGAACAAAATGGGATTGTTTTCATCGATGAAATTGACAAGGTGGCAAAGCGTGCCGATCACGGCGGTGCCGATGTATCGCGCGAAGGCGTGCAACGCGATTTGCTGCCGTTGGTGGAAGGCTGTACCGTGACTACCAAGTATGGCATGGTAAAAACCGACCACATATTATTTATTGCCTCGGGCGCATTCCAGATGTCAAAGCCGTCTGACCTGATTCCCGAGTTGCAGGGGCGCTTGCCCATTCGGGTCGAACTGGATGCGCTCAATGCGGCCGACTTTCGCCGCATACTCACCGAACCAGACGCGGCATTGACCGTGCAGTATCGCGCATTATTGAAAACCGAAGGCGTCGATATCGAGTTTACCGAGGAAGGTGTCGAGCAAATTGCCGAAGTTGCTTTTAGTGTCAACGAGCGTTCGGAAAATATCGGCGCACGCCGCTTACATACGGTGATGGAGCGACTGCTCGAAGAAATATCTTTCGATGCGCCGGACAGTACAGGCAAGCTGGTAAAGATTGACGCTGCATTCGTGCAGGACAGTCTCGGCGAGCTGGTCAGGGACGAAGACCTGAGTCGTTATATTTTATAAGCATCCAGAAAAAATAAATTGTCACAGAAATAACCTGGGTAAAAACTAAAGATTACTTATCCACAGATGAACGCAGATGAACACGGATTAATTCGAAAACAAGAATATTATTGTGTGCCGTAGGCGCATAAAAGACATCTGTGTTCATCAGCGTTCATCTGTGGATCATGTATTTTTAACTTTGTGCCCTCTGTGGCAATAATGTATTAATTTGAATAGAGAACAATATGCCAAAACCAACCAACATCAGTTTGCATCAAAAAAGTCGCGTACTGGAAATAGAATACAGCGACGGTAAAAGCTTCAAACTGCCGTGTGAGTATTTGCGTGTGTACTCGCCGTCTGCCGAAGTCACCGGGCATGGCCCGGGCCAGGAAGTGCTGCAGGTCGGCAAGGAAGATGTCAATATCGATTCGATAGAACCGCAGGGCAATTATGCCATCAAGCTGTGTTTTGACGACAAGCACGATACCGGTTTATATACCTGGGAATACCTGTATACCCTCGGCGATGAATACGACGCACGCTGGAAAGATTACCTGGCTCGATTGAAAGACGCCGGACGTGAAAGAAAGAATAATAATTAGTCCGCAAATGAACACGAATAAACGCAAATATTGCGGCTTGATAATTTTATTGCTTGGATTAATTCGATGTCGTGCGGGCGCTTTCACTAGAGACATACTGTCATGTTGAGAATAAAAACATTCGCGTTGATTCGCGTTCATTTGCGGACTAAATAATAATGCCTCAGAAAACACACTTTGGATACAAGCAGGTCGATAGTGACAAAAAAGCCGGGCTGGTGGCTGAGGTGTTTTCGTCGGTCGCACGTAAATATGATGTGATGAACGATGTCATGTCGTTTGGCATTCACCGCACTCTGGAAAAAAATTGCCATAAGCCATACCGGTTTGAAAATCGGGCAGCGCGCGCTGGATGTTGCTGGCGGCACCGGTGACCTGACCATGTATTTGTCACAACAGGTGGGTGACAGCGGCGAAGTGGTGATTTCTGATATTAATCCTGAAATGCTGGAGCAGGGGCGCCGCCGCTTACTCGACAAGGGTTATGGCAGCAATATCAAATTTGTTGAAGCCAATGCAGAAGAGCTTCCGTTTGACGATAACAGTTTTGACTGCATAACGATTGCTTTTGGTTTGCGCAATGTCACTGATCAGCAAAAAGCGCTGGCCTCGATGTACCGCGTGTTGAAGCCGGGCGGACGCCTGCTGATCCTGGAATTTTCCAAACCGGTAATGCCGGGATTGAACAAGGCGTATGATTTTTATTCATTCAATGTGTTGCCGATGATGGGCAAGCTGATCGTCGATGATGCTGACAGCTACCGTTACCTGGCAGAATCCATTCGCATGCATCCTGACCAGAAGACCCTGCAGTCGATGATGGAGCTGGCAGGTTTTGAGCGTTGCCGGTATTACAATATGACCGGCGGCATCGTTGCGTTACACAAGGGATATAAACTGTAAAACGCATGGTGACTCAAGCTGCACTCGACTGGTTGCAAGCCACGGTCAATGCCACGCTGGCGCTGGATCCGGAAGCGGATCAAAAACTGGCGCAAATGTCGGGACAGGTCATCCGTATACATATTAAACTGATCGAGCGCGATCTGTTTTTGTTCCCCCGCGAACATGGCATGGACATACGCGCAGAATGTGACACTGAAGCAGATGCCACCATCAGCGGTACGCCCATTGCATTGTTCAAAATGGGCCTGAGCAAGCAGGTTACGCCGATGCTGCTAAAAGGCGATGTCAGCATTGAAGGCGATAGCCAGCTGGGCCGCGATTTCAAAAAACTGCTGACCTCGCTTGATATCGACTGGGAAGAACTGGCGTCACGTATGCTCGGTGATGCAGCGGCGCATCATTTGTTCAGCACCCTGAGTAAAATACATAGCTGGGGCAAAACGTCAGTGCAGTCAGTGATCGAGGATTCAACTGAATATGTTCAGGAAGAAAGTCGTGATGTGGTGCCAGCAGCAGAACTGGAAAACTTTTACAGGCAGGTCGACCAGTTACGTGATGATGTTGCGCGTCTCGAAAAGGAGTTTGCCCAGATGAACACACCTTCAGCCAACTGATACAGCATCACCCACTATGAGAATCATCAAGCCCGGGCAGTTTTTCCGCATGTTGCGCATCAACATTGTACTCATGCGTCACGGGCTGGATGAAATAATATTTGCCACCCACCTGTTCAGGCCGGTGCGCTACCTGATCTATCTATTGCCCTGGAACTGGTTTCGACGCAAACGCGCGCCGCGCGGAGAACGCATTCGGCGTGCGCTCGAAGATCTCGGCCCGATATTTATCAAGTTTGGCCAGATGCTGTCCACGCGGCGTGATTTGCTGGCAGATGATATTGCAGACGATTTACAAAAATTACAGGATGCCGTGCCGCCGTTCCCCGGTGAAAAGGCCGAACAAATTATCGAAAAAGCATTCGGCCAGCCGGTGCGCGAACTGTTTGCGACGTTTGAAACAAAGCCACTTGCTTCCGCGTCGATTGCCCAGGTACACGCAGCGACACTCAGGGACGGCACCGATGTAGTTGTCAAAGTGTTACGACCCGATGTTATGCCAGTGATCAAGCGCGATATCGAATTGTTGTACATCATTGCCGAACTAGCTGCGCGGTATTCATCTCAATTGCGACGCCTGCGGCCCCTGGAAGTCGTCGCCGAATACGAAAAAACCATTCTCGACGAACTCGACCTGTTACGCGAAGCCGCCAACGCCAGCCAGCTGCGACGTAACTTCGAAGGTTCGACCGATTTATACGTGCCGGAAATTTACTGGGACTACACCCGTAAAAACATCCTGGTGATGGAGCGCATCTACGGTGTGCCGATACGTAATGTAGACGAACTCAAGCATCGTGGCACCGACATGGAACGACTGGCCGCGCTCGGCGTTAAAATATTTTTCACCCAGGTATTCAAACACAACTTTTTTCATGCTGATATGCACCCCGGCAATATCTTTGTCGACATTGATGATCCGCTGATGCCGAAGTATGTGGCTGTCGATTTTGGCATCATGGGCACGCTTAACGCGACCGATAAGCGTTACCTGGCAGAAAACTTCCTGGCATTTTTCCGGCGTGATTATAATAGTGTCGCCAGGCTGCACGTTGAATCTGGCTGGGTGCCCGCGGGCACGCGCGTTGATGAATTTGAATCGGCCATTCGCAGTGTGTGCGAACCGATATTTGAACGACCGCTAAAAGACATTTCCTTCGGACAGTTATTGTTGCGCCTGTTTCAGACCGCGCGCCGCTTCAACATGGAAGTGCAGCCACAACTGGTGCTGTTGCAGAAAACCCTGCTGAACATCGAAGGACTGGGCCGTCAGCTCTATCCTGAACTGGATTTGTGGAAAACAGCAAAACCGTTTTTAGAGCGCTGGATGGAAGAGCAGGTCGGTGCGCGCGCCATGCTGCGCGGCATGAAAGACAACCTGCCGCACCTGGTGGAAAAACTGCCGGAAATGCCGGGGATGATTTACCAGGCATTAAAACATTATTCCGAAGGCGATTATCAACGCGAGCACATTAATGCCATGCGCGATATTCGCCATGAAATACGCCGCAGTAACAAGCGCAGCGTTATCAGTATTATCGGTGCCAGCCTGGTGCTGGGCGCAGTCGTGGTTTACGCGGTCGGCGGTTTTGCACCGGCTGTATTTCTGGGTGCACCGATAGTCACATGGATCCTGGGCGGCGTGGGCGCAGTCTTGCTGGTATATGCATTACAGGATTAAACACATATATACGTGTCAGCCCGGCGCTGTCCTCTCATTCATTGCGTGTTGTTTGCTGTTATTTTGCCGGCAGGCGCACGCGGTTGATCCCTCGCATCACTGGCGCACTATCGAATCCGAACATTTCCAGTTGCATTTTGACGCGCCACACCAGTCAAGCGCAGAACGCGCCATGGTTATAGCCGAACGCGTACACCAGCGCCTGTCGCGCGAACTCAACTGGGAACCCGCGGAAAAAACCCACCTCGTGCTCAGTGACGAAAGTGATTTCGCCAATGGATATGCAACGGTCATTAATATTAATCGCAGCGTGTTATTCATGGCGCCGCCCGCGGGCCCTGGGCGGGCTGGAAGATTTTGATGACTGGCTGGACTTACTCATCACCCATGAATACACCCACGTGCTGCATCTCGACAAGGCCGAAGGCGCGCCCGGCAGCCTGCGCAGTGTGTTTGGACGTTTCCTGTTTTTGTTCCCCAATATTTTTGAACCGCTGTGGGTGATCGAAGGCCTGGCCACGCACAAGGAAACCGACGTCGCGCGCGGCATCGGCCGTGGTCAAAGTACAATGTTTGAAATGATGATGCGCATGGAAGTAGAGCAGGGCATCAAGCCGGTGTCGCAGGTCAACCTGCCGATCACGACCTGGCCATCCGGCGCAACGCGGTATTTATACGGCGTGTATTTTATGCGTTTTGTCGCAGAACGTTACGGTGAAGAAAAATTACAGGAATTCGTCGAGGAATACAGCGATAATCTTTTGCCATTTTTTATCAACAGCACTTTCAACCGGGTGTTTGGCAAAGATGTCACGCAAATGTGGCTCGAATATGAAACCTGGCTGGGTGAAAAATTTCAGCCGCAAATCGCTGCACTCAAAGCCCAGGCAAGCCCCGCCGAAGCCTTTGAAATAACGCGCAGTGGTTACGCCAACCAGCCGGTGCGGGCTAAAGGCGATACCCTGTACTACATCCGTAATGACGGCAGCCACCAGCCGGAGCTGGTCAGACAGGATAGTAGCGGTAACGCTGAAGTACTGGCTGAACTGCATTACGGTGCCGACTTCGATGTCAATGATAACGGCGAAATCATTATCAGCCAGCCAGAAGTGTGTAATAACCTCAACCTCTACAGTGATCTTTATATGTTCACCAATGGTGACCTGGAACGCATCACGCACTGCGCACGATACCAGCGTGCTACCTGGAGTGCGACAGGTGATAGCATATTTGCAGTTCATCATAGCGGTGGAAAACTCGAATTGCATGAACTCGACAGCAGCGGTGTTATTAAACGCAGTTTATGGTCTTCATCAAATGATGAAATATTGTCACAAATCGACGCTTCGCACGACGGCAAAAAGCTTGTCGCAGCACTCTGGCGAAAACACTACGGCTGGAATATCGAGCTGTTCGATCTCGCGTCGCAAAGCTGGGAGCCAATAACACAAAACAGTGTAATACAGGCCTACCCGCAATATTCAGCCGACGGCAACAGTATTTTTTACAGCAGCGAAGCAGACGGTGTATACAACCTGTACCGCTACGATATTGAAACCGGGCAACATCATCAGCTCAGCCATTTGCTCGGTGGTGGTTTTCAGTCGAGCCAGGGCGCTGTCGGCGGGCCGTTGTATTACATTGGTTACCGTGCACGCGGTACGGATGTGTTCAGGCTTGATGACGCCAACAAAACTGATACGGTAAGTCCTGAAAAAACCGCGGCATTAAATCCATTGCCGAATGCAGCACAGCAATTCGAAAGCCGTAATTATTCGCCATGGCAAAGCCTGCAGCCGCGCTGGTGGTTTCCGCATATCGGGCTGTCGGAAGACCGCAGCGAATTCGGTTTTACCACCGCGGGCAATGATGCACTCGGTCTGCATAATTATGTCCTGACCGCGGCGTATGATTTTGAAAACTCGGTGCCGCTGGGTTCGATCCTGTACCAGTACAGTATTGATTTTGCGATTTCATTGTCGCGTGATAATAACCTGTTTCAGAACAGCAGTGGTCTGCTCGACCGCGTGCGAGCAGATGAAACCCTGCAATTGATATTTGCATTTCCCGATCGAGGATTATTATCTTCATCAGATATTTTGCTGGCGCTTTCATGGGAGCGTGACCGCGACGTTAAATTACTCAATGGTGCCACCCCGGCCGGCGAGTTCAACGACAACCTGTTGGGCCTCGCCTGGCTGTACAACAATGCGCGCCGCTATCCCTTGTCTATAAGTCCGAATGATGGCCGCCGGCTTCGCCTGATTGCGGAAGACAGCGATATGTTCAACAGTGATTTCACCGGCCAGGTCTACACCCTAGACTGGCGTGAATACCTGCGCCTGGGCGGCGAACATGTATTGTCGTTGCGCGTGCTGCAGGGCTGGGGCACAGACCAGCCCTCGCGCTTCCGCCTCGGTGGCGAAGATAATGGTATCGGCCTGAATCCATTTTTTGAAACCACGGGTGAAGGCCTGTTTTCCCGGCGCGAGTATGCATTGCGCGGTTACGCCGAAGGCCTGCCGCAATTGCGCGGTCGGCGTGCGCAAATCCTCAGTGCCGAATATCGCTTTCCCATCCAGCGTGTCGAGCGCGGCATCATGGCGCCACCGCTGGGCCTGATGCAGTGGTACGGCAACTTGTTCATCGACAGCGGCGCAGCATATAACACTAGCCGGCCGGAGAAGTATTACACCGGTGCAGGCATTGAATTCAGCGCTGATCTCAACCTGTTTTACCTGGTGCCGATGACCGCGCGCGTAGGCTTTGCACACGGCTTCGATGAGATCGGCGATGACCGCGCGTATCTCACTTTGGGCGCCAGTTTCTGATGCAGACGGGTCAGTTCGAGCTGTCGATGATAAACTCGTCGACCATGGATGTTTCACATATTCTCGATGGCCTCAACGAAGCGCAACGCGCCGCAGTGACGGCGCCACCCGGCCATGCGCTGGTGCTGGCGGGGGCGGGCAGCGGTAAAACCCGCGTGCTGGTGCATCGCATCGCATGGCTGGCGCAGGTGGAAGGCGTATCGCCGTTCAACGTATTCGCCGTGACGTTTACCAACAAGGCGGCGGCAGAAATGCGCCACCGCGTGGAAAAACTGCAGGGCGTGCCCAGCGCGGGCATGTGGGTCGGCACGTTTCACGGCCTTGCGCATCGTTTGTTGCGCTCGCACTGGCAGGAAGCAAAACTGCCGCAGACTTTCCAGATCCTGGATTCGGATGATCAATACCGGATGATCCGTCGCGTGCTCAAGGCGCTGGACCTGGATGAAGCCCGCTGGCCGCCGCGCCAGGCGCAGTCTTTCATCAACGCCAGGAAAGACGAAGGCCAGCGCCCGAAGCATGTCGATACTTCGCGCAACCCGGTTTACCAGCAGCTGGTGCGGATCTACAGCGCCTATGAAACCGCCTGCGAACGCGCCGGTGCGGTCGATTTTGCCGAGCTGTTACTGCGCACGCTGGAACTGCTGCGCGACAATGACTCCCTGCTCAAACATTACCAGCAACGCTTCAAGCATATCCTGGTCGATGAATTCCAGGACACCAATACCATACAGTACGCACTGATTCGTTTACTCGCCGGTACTACCGGCAAGGTATTCATCGTCGGTGATGATGACCAGGCGATATATGCCTGGCGCGGCGCACGTGTCGAAAACATTCAGCTGTTCCAGAAAGATTTTCCCGGCTGCGAAGTGGTACGACTCGAACAGAACTACCGTTCGACCACGACCATCCTCGCCGCGGCCAATGCGCTGATAGACAATAACAGCGATCGCATGGGCAAAAAACTCTGGACCAGTGGCGCCGACGGTGAACAGATTGTTTTTTATAACGCATTCAACGAAATCGACGAAGCGCGTTTTGTGCTCGACCGGGTCCGGCAATGGATGGAACACGGCAACCCGCGCGTCAGACATCGCCATTCTGTATCGATCCAATGCACAGTCACGTGTCTTCGAGGAGCGCTTCGTCAGCGAAGGCATACCGTATCGCGTATATGGTGGTATGCGCTTCTTCGAACGCGCTGAAATCAAGGACGCGCTCGCGTATTTGCGACTGATCAACAATCGCAATGACGACGCCTCGTTCGAACGCGTGGTGAATACACCGACGCGCGGCATTGGTGATCGCACCGTGGAAAAAATTCGCGAACTGGCCAAGCAGAACGATTACACCCTGTGGGAAGCTTCGCATGCGCTGTTCGATAACAAGGTATTGCCAACGCGCGCGGCAAATGCGCTCGCCGGTTTTCTCCGGCTGGTAGATCAGCTCGATACTGACAGCGATGGCAGCGAACTGTACGAACAGGTGGGCCATGTCATCCACGAAAGCGGATTGATCGATTATTACGGTAAGGAAAAATCCGAAAAAGCCCAGGCACGGGTAGAAAACCTTGAAGAGCTGGTCACCGCCGCCCGCGGTTTCGAATTCGACCCACTCGAACACGAAGACATGGCAACACTGACCGCGTTTCTCACCCATGCTGCACTCGAAGCCGGCGAAGGCCAGGCCGATGCCTGGGAAGAGTGCGTGCAGTTAATGACCTTGCACAGTGCCAAGGGCCTGGAATTTCCACTGGTATTTATCGTCGGCCTTGAAGAAGGCCTGTTCCCCAGCCAGCGTTCGCTGGATGAAGAAGGCAAGCTCGAAGAAGAACGCCGACTGTGTTATGTCGGTATCACCCGCGCGCGCGAACAACTGGTGCTGACCTCGGCAGAGCATCGCCGCCTCTACGGCCAGGACCTGTACCCGACACCGTCACGATTTATCAGTGAAATTCCCGATCACCTGTTGCACGAAGTGCGGGCGAAACCCAGTGTGTCGCAACCGTTATATACTCCGAGGTCAGCACAACCGGCAAGCCTGAACGGATTGCACGTCGGCCAGCGCGTGATGCACGGCAAATTCGGCGAAGGCGTTGTCACCAACCTCGAAGGTGGCGGTGCGCACGCACGGGTAGAAGTCAATTTCGAATACGAAGGCAGCAAGTGGCTGGTGATGGCGTATGCGAATTTGCAGGCTGTTTAAAGCCTGTAACTTGCGCAAATCTAAAGATTAAAGGCGCAACCGCAGAGGCGCAGAGTACGCAGAGAAGATCTTTATATGTATTAAAGTTTTTTACCAACAATTGTTTTCTCTGCGTACTCTGCGCCTCTGCGGTTGCGCTTATGGGTTTTGATTCTTAAGCACTGTGATCACTGTGGCAAATATTATTTCTTTATGGGTTAAATATTATGAAACGTCGTGACTTTATTAAGACTACTACCATCGGTTCGCTGGCCGCAGGCAGTGCCGCGGCACCCGTGGTTGCCAGTGCAAAAAAAGCTGAGCATAAGTGGAAAATGGTCACTACCTGGCCGAAGAATTTCCCGGTGCTCGGGACCGGCGCCAACCAGCTCGCAGAGCTGATTACTGAAATGTCCGGTGGCCGTATCGAGGTGAAGGTTTACGGTGCAAGTGAACTAATACCTGCTTTTGAAGTGTTCGATGCGGTCTCACGCGGTACTGCCGAGATGGGCCACGGCGCGGCGTATTACTGGAAAGGCAAAATCGAAGAAGCACAGTTTTTTTCCACCGTGCCATTTGGTATGAATGCTACCGAAATGACCGCATGGCTTTACCACGGCGGCGGCATGGAGCTGTGGGAAGAAACCTACAGGCCGTTTGGCGTGATACCTGCGGCGGCGGGTAATACCACGGTACAGATGGCAGGCTGGTTCAATAAAGAGATCAACAGCGTCGAAGATTTGAAGGGCCTGAAAATGCGCATTCCCGGCCTCGGTGGTGAAGTCCTGAAGCGCGCCGGCGGTACACCGGTCAACCTGCCCGGCGGTGAATTATTCACCTCGCTAAAAACCGGGGCGATCGATGCGACCGAGTGGGTCGGGCCTTACAACGACCTGGCCTTCGGCCTGCACAAGGCAGCAAAGTATTATTATTATCCCGGCTGGCACGAGCCCGGTACCACACTGGAAGCAGTCATAAACGAAAAAGCATTCAAGGCGCTGGACAAGGACCTGCAAAGCATCGTCAAAAACGCCTGCAAAATCGTCAACCAGGAGATGGTGATGGAATTCACCGCCAAGAACCAGTCAGCGCTCGATACCCTGGTCAACAAGCACAAAGTCGATGTGCGCAAACTTCCGGATGATGTACTGGAAAAATTAAAGCAGTTGTCAGAAGACGTCGTTGCAGAACTCGCCGGTAAAAATGACGCAGCGAAAAAGATATATGCATCCTACAAAAAATTCAGCAAGCAGGTCAGGGCCTGGCACGATATATCAGAACGCATTTATTACAACATAAGATAAAACATAAGGCGCAACCGCAGAGGCGCAGAGTACGCAGAGAAGAAATTATGTTTATAAGAGGTTTTGACAAGAATTATTTTCTCTGCGTACTCTGCGCCTCTGCGGTTGCGCCCTTAAAATATTCAGGATGAAAGAAATACCCTCACCCTGTGTGCGCAACTGTTGCCTGGACAGGGATGATATTTGCCTGGGTTGTTCACGCAGCGTGGATGAAGTTATTGAATGGGGCAGCGCGTCAGCCGAGCGCAAGCTTGAAATTCTGGCCAATGTGGAGAAGCGCAGCAAAACAAAGCAGGCGGGATTCAGGGAATAAAATGAGTACTTACAGAAACACCGGGATTAGAATACAGCACTCGCCAACAGCGGAATGCATTACTGAGTGATGCTATTTTCTCAGGTACAGCATAAAACTGCGTAAGCATAAGGCGAGTAAAAATACACTAGCGACAAGCAGTATTAGCAGGTTACTGTTTTCCAGCAGGGCATGCGCTGTTGCTGTAGATTCAAGTGCCAGATCGTTCATCAGGTAAATTTCAAGGATAAAAGCGCCAATCCACAGGACTAGAAATATCAAGGCATTACGCAGATGATATTGTTTCTTATCCATAGTGCATTGATAACACTTAAATCCTGATCTCAACTCTGGCGCTATCTGCATTTTCCTGATACGCGGGCTCGCATACGATCAGACGTGAAGCGTCAATTTTCCTTGCATTCACCAGGTATTCCTTGACCGCGTTGCCGCGTTGCTCAGCCAGTTTTAACAAAGCCTGTGTTTGTGTGTTGTCGAGGATAATCTGTCTGGATTCTGTTTTTGCAGCTGTTTTTATTATGTCTGGATAAAGTGCCTCAGTATCGGATTTGTTGCTGATGCCACATAAGGTCAGGTGTACACCCGGGCGTTCCGTCAGCATTTTACTTATTACGTCCAGTTGTCCGCTCGCTTTAGTATCAAGCTGAAACTTGCCTGGTGCGAATACTGCCGGGTCGAAGCGCAGCGCGGTGGCAAGATCAAACAGCGCATCGGCCGCGAGGACCAGGCCAAACGGGGTGTAGTAATACAGCACAGCGGTAGAAATCGCTTTTGATGTGGCGGTGGTGATGGCATTAGCAGGATCAAAATCAGGTTTGTTGATATCACCGGTAACCGGGATCTCAAGCTTGATACGGTTATCCTTATCGCGCAGTAAAGACAGCGAGCTGTTCAAAGGTATACCGAGTTCACTGTCGAGTGCTTCGGCTTCTTTTTTGTTCAGGGCGCGCAATTCAAACTGATTGAGTTTGAGTGTCAGTTTGCTGTCCAGGATGCCCTTGTCGGCCTTGAGTGCAATATCACTGTCGAGTTGTCCACTGCGGATACTGTGGCCAATGTATTGTTTAGTGAGTGGTGATAGTGCACGCAGGTCAAGCCCGGCGATAGTGGCCTTGCCGTTGAGGTCGGGTTTTGCAGAGAGTGGATTGATATCGGCGTCGAGTTTTATTTCTGCATGCTTGCCGGTGATCGCAGCAAGCTTAATATGTGTGAGTGCTTGCGGTGTTCTGCTATCAATCGGGCCAAGTGTGAGATCAAGTTTTGACATCGTGACTGAAAAAGGTTCTTTCAGACTGTTGTCAATATAAGTGATTGTGTGGGTGCTTGTATAATCGAACTGGTCAAGCGCGTACCGGGTGGCAGGGCTGTCGTGTACGGGCGTTTCTTTGCTTGACCTGGTTTCAGTTTCTTCACTCGTCGGAACCCATTCAGAAAATTCGAATTTTCCATCTTTGTTTTTCTGTAAATATCCAGCGCCATCGACAAGTGTAACGTTTCCAATTTTAAGTTCATGCAAGTTTTGCAGATGTGTGGTGTCGATAGTAAGTTTGCTGAACGCCAGAACGTGAGTGCTATCAGGGCCGTCAGCGAGCGAGCGTTGCAGTGCGGCGAGAGTATCTATAGACAGTTGATTTAACTTGATATCATCGAGGCCGGACACGTTGGCACCAGTGAGTTTAATAGTATCAATGCTGATAAGTTTGCGTGATAACTGCTTGTTCTGTGCCTGTAGTGCCTTTAACGAAAGATCTCCTTTGACGTTTAACGGAATATCATCAGTACTGTTGTTCGGGTCCTGTGTATAGCTGATATCGCCCTGCCAGTTGAGAGCGCCTAAAGTGGTGCAATAGTCGAGCCTGACAGCATTGTCAGGCTTTAACTGTTTTACGCAGGCGTTGATGTCATCGAGCTTAATGTTGGCAATTTGCAGGCTGAAAGGATCTGGATTCGTGGCCGGCTTTTCAGTCGTGGCCTCACTCGCAGGGATCCATTCCTCAAAGTCAAATTTACCATCAGCATTTTTCAGTAAATAACTTGTGGTGTGATTGAGCGTAATGTTACCAATTGAAAGTTCGCGCATATTAGACAACTGCGTAGCACCGATGGTTAGTTTGGTAAAAGCCAGTGTCTGCGCGCTATCGGGTTCGTTTGATTGCGGCCGTTGTAGTGCTACGAATGAATCGACCGCCAGGTTTTGCAACTTAATGTGCTTGAGTCCGTTCAGTTGCACGCCGGTAAGTTTCACCTTGTCGATACTGAGCAGTTTGCGTGAGAGCTGGTTATTCTGTGCGAGCAGGTCTTGCAGTGAAAAATCACCATTAACAGCTATAGGTAAATCACCTGATGTATCCTGTGGATTGAGCGTATAGCGAACATCACCCTGCCAGTCGAGTGCGCCAAGCGTGGTGCAATAGTCCAGTGTGGCGAAACCGTCAGTATTAAACTGTTTTATGCATGTGCTGATATTATCCAGGTTAATGCTGGTTAATAGCAGGTCGAATGGATCTGGATTCGTGGCCGGCTTTTCAGTCGTTGTTTCATCATCAGATTCTAACGGCAGTTTAAGGCCGGCGATGTTCATGCGGCCATCAGCGTAAAACAGGGCATCGATATGGAAGTCCGCCAGCACAATTTTATTGACGACCAGTAGATTATCCTTCAGGCCCTTCCATTGCCAGCCGAGTTCGAGTTTGCCAATGCGAATGCCATTGCCATCGGCATTTTTGCCATCGAGGCCGAGAAGAATAAATGTCCCATCTGAGATATCAAGCACGATGTCATCAATGGTGGCTTCGACGCCATGATCATGTAACCATGAGATGGTACCTGATGATGCTATCGGCGTGATAGCAACGCGTAGTGCGATGAGCAGGCCAGCGAATACGATCAGGCATAGCAGGCTGTATATTAGTACCGGCCTGCGCATGCGCAGTGAATTGAAGCGTGCAAGTAGGGACATGTCTAGTCAACGACGTTTAGGTACGAAGACTAATGTTACTCTGAAGAAGCGAGCTCTGTCACACGCTGATTTTGATTTATCTTCAGCATTTGTAAAATATTGGTGCGCATTTCCTTGCTAAGCAGCAGGCGGGCGTGTTTATCAGCCTGCAGGAAAGCTTCGCCGAACTTAAGGTGGCCGGTATCAGCGTCACGCAAAAACTCGGTATCAATGAGAGTGTCGATAAAATTCGATATGAGTTTTTTGTCGAAGAAATCAGGTGAGTTCAGCTCGTAAATCATCGAGACGCGCTGTGCCATCAGGTAGCATTGATTTTCCAGTTCCTGTTTGGAAATATGTTCTTTGCTGGTGCGCGAGAGCAGGGCCAGGGTCAGGTAATATACTTCGAGTGTTGGCGAAATTACGCGCGCAAGAAGTTTCAACTGGGTGTATTGCGCTGATCCTGATCCCGGCCTGGAAAAAACATCGAGTTGTTCATTCTTCAGCAGCAGTTCCTGGTCAGCCATTACATCGAGAAGATAATCAATGGTCGCTGTCAGCTTATCTTGAGGCCAGTGTAAATACAGCTCGGCCTTGATGAATGGGTAGGCGAGCTGCACCATGCTATGGATCTGTTCGCGTGTCTGGCTGCGTATATTGAGAAAACAACAGGCAACTAACGAAGGCAGCGCCAGCAGGTGCATGGTATTGTTGCGGTAATACGTGAGTGACACAGAGTGTTTTGAATCGAGATAAATAATATCACCCAGCTCATGTTTGCGGCGTTTTATCTGGCGTAGCTTTTCTGCGTGTATAATTTGTTCCTCAGGTTCCAGTTCTGTCAGCAGTATACGATCCGAGTATTTCTGCTCGGTAATAAGCGAGCTGTAAAGTGTAATCATGCTGCACAATTCCTGTTCATCCATATGTTGCTTGGATGTTGCCAGCAGGATTGTGGCGATCAGATTGACCGGGTTGACCACGGCCGCCTGGTTGATATGCGTCATGATGCCATCAGCAGTTTGCGCGACGACGTTTCGTAACCAGTCCGGTCGCATCGATTGTTCAAATGTTTCAGTTGCCCAGTGTGGATGTTGTGCATCGAGTAGCTGGTTGAGAAATACCGGTTTAGCAAAATTTGCATACACCTTGCCGTATTTGCCGCGAATGCTCAGCATGGCGCGTATCGAGCCAAAAAAAGTTTCACTCTTTTTATCGTCACCGCTGAGTTCGGCGGTGTAGGCCTTGCTCTCTAGCAGTTTCTCATAACCGATGTAGACAGGAATAAATGCTACGGGCCGTTGACGGTATTGCAGAAAGCCACGAATAGTCATTGCCAGCATACCGGGTTTTGGTTTGAGTAATCGCCCGGTACGACTGCGTCCGCCTTCGATAAAATATTCAATCGGCATGCCAAGTGATACCAGGGACGCAATGTATTCGAACATTACGGTTGAGTACAGCTCATTGCCCTTGAAACTGCGCCGTATAAAAAATGCGCCGCCGCCACGCAACAACGGCCCGATGATCGGCAGGTTTAGATTTTTACCGGCCGCTATATAGGGAATGGACAGGCCATCGTAATAAATCACATAGGACAGCAACAAGTAATCGATATGGCTGCGATGACAGGGAACGTATACCAGTTCATGGGTGAGCGCGAGGCTATTCAAATGCTCATTGTTAGTCGCTTCTATGCCCGAATAAAACCGGTTCCAGAACCAGGTGAGCAGGCGTTGCAGCATCTGGATAGTAACATTGGTGCAATCGGCAACGATCTCCTGCAGATAACGCCGTGCCTGCAGGCTGGCCTGGTATTCGGAAAGATTATCTTCCGCGGCACGCCGCGCAATCGCGGTTTTAACCGCGGGCTTTAATAGCAGGTCGCGCACCAGGGTGCGGCGATGTGAAATATCCGGGCCAAGAGTCGCGGTTTTCATTTCAGTGAGACGCTCGGCGAGTTTGAATTGCAGCCGGTCGATTATTTCATCGGTATTTTTACTCAGGTAAGCACTGCTGCGGTAGGCGATGACTTCAGAAAAAGTCAGCAGCGTGTTTTTGCCCTGAAATAGTATGGTGAAGAACTTGCGCGTACGTCCGGCAATGCCCCAGGAGTCGGCGAACAACACCTGCAACCAGTGTTTCTGCTTGGCGACTGGGCGGCCCCAGAATATGGACACCGGTACAAACTGAATTTCGACATCGGGTTTATCGCGCAGATTTTCGATCAGACCGCGCAGCATGCGCGAGCGTTTTGGCTGCTTCATCAGCCAGGCCTTGAACGGCTGCCGTGGCGCAACGGTATATACCGAGTGCCAGTTCCTCAGGTCTTCATGGCTAATACGATTCGTCGGTGAAGGCAGGCCGAGGCGTTTACATTCGTGCTCCAGTACCAGCAGGCTCGACCAGGCACGCGCGTGCAATACATAAATCACCGGTTTGTCGAGATCGAGATGAATCTGCTCGAGGTCTGTGGGTAGTGCTTCAGAGCGTACCCACATATAGAGTATCTTGCGCGCGAGAAAGTTAATCGATTTCCTGAGAGACATTCGGGAATCCTTAGCCTGTCGCCGATGTGCAGTGTTGCCGTAAACGCGTGATCATTGATCTCATATCATTAGTTTAGCAGGCGGCCGCGTGTTACAGGTGACGATGAATTGGTATAAAAGAGAATAACCAGTTACTAATACGTTGCCAGCGGCCCCGGCTGGGCTGGACCGATAAGCAGGTGTTGCCACAGTGCCAGCGCGGGCCTGAAGTCGGATCCATTTCAACACGCCAGTAATGTCGGGTGTTTTTCTGCTGACTGATGTTATCGCGTATCGTCATCGCCAGTTCAGGGCTGTCGATCAGCAGGGCGATCTCGGTATTCAGGCATGCCGAGCGCGGGTCAAGATTGAGCGTGCCAACATAGGCTTTATCGGAATCGTAAACAATGCACTTGGTATGCAATGCCTGGCGGCGATCCAGCGCGTGAGGATTGTCGGTCCATGCGCGATATTCATATAGTTCGACGCCCAGCTCCAGCAGGTGCTGGCGACAGCGTTCGTAACCGGAAAACGCCACGGTCACGTCGATAGATGCCAGCGAGTTGGTGTAAACCGCGATACGAATATTTTTTTCCCGCAACTGACGTATAGTTTCAATCAGCGCTTCATCGGGTACAAAGTATGCGCTAATGATGATGATTTGCTCACGTGTTTGCAGCAGACATTCGTACAGGGTATCAATAGTCTGTTTGCCGCCGGTGTTATCCATCGTTGGTGAATCATAAAATATTTCGATGCCGGCCTTTATTGGTAGTAACGCGGCCTGCTCATCATCGAACAGGCCCTGTTTTCGAAGATCAATATCACTTATTTCGCTTTGCGACGACTGCAGACGTTTTTTGATTTGTGCGCGTAAGTGATCGAGTTCACGCACACCTGGTCGCAGCGAAATTATTTTCCGCGCTGTGTATGAGTGATGATGGTTCCAGTAAACATCAAAACTGTCAGAAAGTTCTTCGATGCACTTGCCGACAAGCATTAAATCCAGGTCCCGAAACAGGAAGGACTCGTGCAGGTTGAAGTATTCATCACCGATGTTTCGTCCGCCGGCAATCGCAACAAGATTGTCAGCAACCAGTAACTTGTTATGCATACGATGGTTTAGACGGTTGAGGTTATACAACAACTCAAGCATGCGTATTAATTTGAATCGCGAGCGGTAAGTGAACGGGTTAAACAGGCGGACTTCAATGTTGTCGTGTCGGTTAAGCGTAGCAATCTGCCGATCAAGGCCAAACATATGGATGTCATCGAGCAGGATGCGCACACGAACACCACGATCAGCGGCATCAATCAACCTGTCGATCAGTAACAGACCTGTCATATCAAGATGCCAGCTGTAATACTGCGCATCTATGCTGTGCTGGGCCTGCTCAATCAGCGCAATACGCCAGGCCAGGGCGTCGTCATTATTATGCAGTGCTCGCAGGCGCGAGTCTTCGGCAGTGCCGAGTTTCAGGCCAAAACTGTGTGCCAGCCTGGCGCTGTAGTCCGGAGCCAGTGACACGGCTCGCCGGATTTTATTTCGTGAATGCAGTCGCATGGCAGGAATATACCAGAGCTATGTAAAGATAGCGCTGTTGAGTGTTCTGTAGTATGCGCCGGTGTTTTGATGCAACAGGCTTATCGGCCGGCAATAAACGATTCACCGAGTTGATCTGTCAGCAGCGCGCGAATGCGCTCAACCTCGGACATCGCATAGTCAACGCGCTGCTTTGTTCCCCAGACCACGCCCGGCCAGCAAACATCGTCGCGGGCCCTGCCAACAATATGTATATGCAGCTGTTTAACAATATTGCCGATGGTGGCGATGTTAAGTTTATCGCTGGAGAACTCGTTCTTTATAAATACGCTGAGTGCATTGATGCTGGCGAGCAGGGTCTGCTGCTCGGCCCTGCCGAGCTCGAAAAACTCGGTGTGGCCAGTGTGCGGCACCAGGATAAACCAGGGAAAGTTGGCATTATTCAATAACAACAGCTCGGAACCGTCGAGGACGCCTAGTTGATGACAGTCAGCGGCCAGGCGGTAGTCGAGCGTGAAATTGTACACATTCACTATAACGGCCAGAGTTCGATGCCTTTCATCATCAGGCTTAGTGCAAGTGCGGCACACAGTAATGTGATCAGGATGCCCGTTGCTGTCAGGCCGTCTTTCAACTGCTGAGAGCCGGAGACATACGCGCCGATCATAGAAACAATAAAGCCGAATTCAGCAATGATCAATAATGTAAGCAAGGGCAGCAATGTCCGACCACTGGCATCAGGGGTTGTTGCCATGTACAGCAACAGATGGATGAAAACCGCTAGCGCGAGTGCAATCACGGGGAAGTTACGAGTGCTCATCAGGCGGCGCGTCGGGATTGCGTTAAGGGACTGAAAAACCGTGTCGCAAATTCGATTGCCTCGGCGAGATTGAAGGCTTCATAATCTTTCGATTTCGCCTGCCAGTCATTAGCCAGTGCATCACCTTTAATAAAATCCATATACCCGCACAGGCTGTCAGCACAGCTGACATTGCCATTTGCAGCACCCCAGTCGATTACAAAATAAACCTCGCGATTGTCATCGGCATTTAATACGCGATCAACGTTCTGTTGAATATCAATATCCACATCGCTGACAACGCATTTGGAACGGATATGGGTCGGCATTTGAAACATAGGGCTAACTGCAAGCGAATCGAGTGCACACATGCAATGCACCGTATGCTTGCCAATAGTCACCTGGTGAATTCTGTCTTCACTGGTAAATGGATAAGCGCCTAGGACCTGGCCGTCATCATTAAGCACGACGAGGTCACGTATTTGCAGGTTTGCCAGGGTCGCTGAAATATTCTTGCTGAAGCCGGCCAGATCGCTGAGCGAGGGTGCGCGCCCCTGCATTGCATACGAGTTTAATATCGTAATATGTACGCGCGCGTCTTCTGGCGACAGGTCGTTCTGATTTTTTACCAGCGGGAGTATGCAGTTTAACTGGTCGAGTGCCTTGTTGATTTTGTCAGTCATTGTGTTCTCCTGCCCTGTGTATCATCTTGTATTAATATCCACGGTCTGACCACGACAGCCCAGACCTGCGCGTCAGTGTTGTACCAGTCACGCGCCTGGTCGTTGCTGACGGGGGTTATTTTATCAGCCTGCATCCAGTTTTCGACAAGCTGTTTGTCATCATTGGCGATATGCCTGGCCACTTTCACCAGGTCAAGCTCGGTGGAAACATACACCGCGTGGCCCGAGGCAAAAAAATTCTGCAGCTCTTTCCAGGGGATTTTTGCCGTTTCGAGTACGAGCTTTTCGAGCGAATTAACATCGCTATCAAGTGGATCATTCATCGCATATGCGCATCGCTATCATGCGGTTATTGTATCGCTTATAGCCCTGGACGACTATAGATTCAGGTGTCATCACTGGCAGCGACCAGGCGGATACCGTGGCTATAATCAATAAAAGTAAGTTTGCTGATGCAGCATTGCTCAAGCACGGCCAGATGCATCTGCACCATGGCAGAAAAGCGCCCGAGCGGCATGATGGACCCGGTGTGTAACAGGTCAACCTGCTTTCTGCGGGCGTCATAGCGCAGGTTAAAGATGTGTCCGCGCGAGTCAATCAACATATCGTCATCGTTACACGGATGTGCGCTGATGTAAGGGTCCGCCAGCCATGCGGTTTCTGAACTGACATAACTGAGCTCATCATCACCCGCGTGCTTGATAATGGCGGGCCAGGTGAGTGATGTCGCATTCATGGCTGGCACACTGGAAGTAATGGCATTAAACATGACCCGGCATTATTCGACACGCTGTACATACGGCAAGGGAGGAAATGGGCCCAGGTACTTGCGTGTCCACCATTGCCCGCTGGCATTGCGTGTTGTTTCATCCGTGAAATGATATTCATACAAATCAATTTTGAGTAACCTTGGCGGCGAATCGGGGAACGGACTGGTTTCGAGCAAAGCAATAACTTCAGGCGAGTTTACCAAAAGCGCATCAATAAAGTTTTCAAACCAGAGCATAAAGTCGGGGTGCAGCGGCACGAACCACATCATCCAGTCTAGCCGTGGTTGATGCGGGATGACTACCGGCGGGCGCCGGCCAGGATCGCCGGGTTTATATTTAAAAACATATTCCTGCCAGTGCTCACCATCATTTGAGCCGGAGATCACCAGCTCTTCACGTGTGTCAGGCATGGTCGGAAAAATATGATACGGATGCACCAGGTGAAAAGCAGCCACCTGTTTTGCATATTGACCCAATATGCCCCGGGTTTTGCTGCCGCCCAGCTGCTCGACAATCTGCAACATACTGACCGGTACGATAACCAGCGCAAGCAGTGCAACGCTGATGATATGCATGCGCCCCGGACGGGTGGTTGCCATGGTCTGTCCAGTCAGCCATGACTGCAGGCGCGCAGGTACTACCCGGCTGATGGCCTGGTCATCAAACAAAAACAGGCAGAGCGCAATCGTCAACAGGTTGATCCAGTTATGGTTTGATGTCGCCATAATCAACAGCTGTATGCCTATGGTTGCCCATGCTGCAAAGAAGCGGTAACGCCGCGGCATGAGCATCATGAACGGAATGATAATTTCGATAAAGAGCGTGAGTGCGCTACCGGTCATCAACACCCACTCGGGAAGCTGGTGTGCATACCACGACACCCAGTTGGGCAAGGGCTGTACTTCAAAATAGTAAACCACCGCGGTGAGATTGGCCCAGGTCGGATCGCCGCTGACGATTTTTGATATCCCGGACAGAAAACGCAGACGAAAAATCAACCAGCGGTACAGCCAGATAATATATTTTGAGGGTGACGACAAAAAAATAGCAAGGAAGCCTGCCTCCAGTAACAAGGTGTCCCATTGAAAATTCAGGAATACCTGTGCGGCATGTGCCAGCGACAGGTAGAGCAGGAACATAATCACCAGGGAAGTACGTGCGTACCGATTGAAAAAAAGCAGGACGGCGTAAATGCAGCCAAGTACGCAGGCGGATACCAGTGCAAAATCATCGTGAAAAAACCAGAACAGCGAAGGCGCTATCCAGAAGGCATCAAAGCCGAGCAGGTCCTGGTAGCGTTGCAGTGCAAGGGCGTAGGGCAGGATGCCGTCTGCGCCAACCAGGCCACGAATTTGCAGGCCCAGTGAAAAAAATGCGATGAAATAAATCAACGCCAGCAGGCGCAGGAACAATGCCGATGTCAGTGTGTACTTGCCCATTAAGCTGGCCCAGGCTGTAGATCGTGCGTGATATCAGTAAAAGTGTATCGTAATTATTCGGTGCATGAAAACGGCTGGCATGACACTGGACACGTTCAGGTCATTCTCTGCAGTCAGCGTGTATTACGCATCAGCGGCAAAGACAATATGTGCTTCGGCGTTTGATTTATCCAGGCTAATGTCGAGCACACAGTAGCCGCTGGTTTCGAAGGGTTCGTCACCGCAGGAGCAGCCGCCGACTATTTCAGTGAAAAAAATGCCAACGCGTACAGCGATACCGGCCGGGTTTTCGTTTGAGCTGATAACCGTCACCGAGAGGCTGTTACCATCCACCATGCCGCCATGCGTGCTGGCCTGTTGCAAGGGCAGCACTCCGTCTGCAAGCGAGACGAGTTCTGATTTCAGTGCGGCATCAAACCCGGCTGAGTTCCAGTGTTTGAGTGTTCCTGCTAATAGACAGTTTTTATTCAGCCATCCTGCTGGTTATCTCCATGGATGCCGAGATGGTCGCCATCATAGGCGTGTCGCTAAAAGTCAGCTGCGCATCAACGGCCCTGGCCAGTATGATCGGCGTGCCCCTGGGCTTTGGGATTGCCTTCGGAAGATTTGCCGGCAAACGCATGACCATAACGGTGCTGAACACGATGCTGGCGCTTCCGACAGTGGTCATCGGACTGTTTGTGTATGCCTTCATCTCCCGTCGGGGCATCTTCGGGCCATTTGATCTGCTCTACACCCAGCATGCCATCATCATCGGCCAGGTTATCCTGATCATTCCGGTGATCGCCGCTTTCACCATTGCGGCCATCAGCCGGATCGACGAACGCTATCGCCAGACAGCCATGACCCTGGGGGCCAACCGCCGCCAGACGGCCTGGGTTGTGTTCAGAGAGGCGCGTTTTGGAATTGTGGCCGCCATTGTCGCCGCCTTTGGGCGGGTGATTTCCGAGATTGGCATCAGCATGATGCTGGGCGGCAATATCAGGGGTTTTACCCGCACCATGACCACCGCCATGGCCCTGGAATACGACAAAGGCTCTTTTGTCCTGGCCGTTGCGCTGGGGATTGTTTTGATGGGTCTTAGTTTCGGCATGAATCTGTTGTTTCATTTTTTTCAAGGCAGGGTTCAATCTCAATGATTTATACAGTATCTGATTTGATTAAAATTTATGGATCGCGCACGGTTCTGGACATTCCGTATCTCGAGATCGAAAAAGAACAGATTTATGCCCTGCTGGGGGCCAACGGGGCCGGCAAGACCACCCTTTTAAATATACTGGGTTTGCTGGAAGCGCCGACCGCCGGACAGATTCAATACCGCTCCCGGCCGGTCAATTATTCTGAATCTGCACTCCAGACCCTGCGCAAAGAAATTGTGCTGGTCAATCAGCACCCCATTTTATTTACCACCACTGTATTTAAAAACCTTGAATTTGGATTGAAAATCCGAAAAATCGATAAAAAAGAAGCGGGTACGGATTATCGACGAGAGCCTGGATCTGGTGGGGATGCGAGAATTTTCAAACGCACCGGCCCAGCACCTGTCCGGGGGTGAAACCCAGCGGGTGGCGATTGCCCGGGCGCTGGCGCTTTCGCCCCGGGTCTTTTTGTGTGATGAGCCGACCTCCAGTGTGGATGTCGAAAATCAGAATATTATCATCACCATATTAAGACGCATCAATGAGATTAAAAAAATTTCGGTCCTTTTTACCACCCACGACAGGTCCCAGGCGGCGCGCCTTGCCCATCATACAATCGTTTTAAATCAAGGTCGCCTGGTTCCGACCATGTATGAAAACATTTTCAGAGGTGTCCTGCAAACCGATCCATCCGGTCAACCTCGGTGTGTCATTCAAGATAAAATACATCTGTCAATTCCGGGGGATCAGATCATAGAAAAACGCCAAGCCGTCAGCGTCTTTATTGATCCGGAAAAAATAGTGCCGCTAAAGCCCTCCAAAGATAAAGACCTATCCAACACAAAGGAATTGCAGGGACGCGTTGTGCAGATGATAGAGGAAAATGGTAAAGTACGGATCGTCGTCGATGCCGGCGTCTGGGTTGCGCTGTTAATTTCGAAAAAGCGCTATCAAAAGTTTGGATTTATGGTTGGCGAAACCATCGATTTAAGTATACCACCTGAAGCGATACACCTTATATAATTACTAATGCGAGCGAAAATAAGTAGACATCGGGTTGAGAAATATTCTGCTCAGTTGCGCGCTGCGAGGGGGTGTCCGCTGTGGGGCGACAAATGCGCCCGGTGCTTTCTGCCACGCCCCCAAGCCATTGCGTCATTTCCGGACAGGCAGAGAAGATCAGCGTTGCCGCGAAGTTTAATCTTCCGGGGCTGTTCGGATTGGTCTCAACGGGCCTGCTGCCGTTGTGGGGACCACGGTTTCATTGTTGCCCCCACAGCGGACACCCCCTCGCAGCTTGGCTAGGTCTAAATTAATATGATCGCATTAGTAAAACGACGAATGACGGGATCGCTTGGCTCTGTCTTTTTAGTGCTTTTAATGATCGTTCCATCCAGTGGCTCTCAGCGGGCAGAATTCCTTAATTCGACATTAGACATTCAGCCTTTTGGCTTTCAGAATCCAGGCGACAACGATGCCGACCATAAAGCCTGCAGCAAGATTGGATGCAAACGTAATTCCCAGCATAAACAGAACCACAAAAAAATCTTTGCGGTTTTCCAGATCCATTATGGTCAGTGCCAGCTGGCTGCCTGCAAACAACAGCAAAATCCCTAAAACGGATAGCGGTAGCAGATATATCACCGCCAGAGATTCATTGCCCAAAACAACAGCTAAAATGACAAATATAACACCGATCATGAGGTTTGAACCGGCGGTACGGGCGCCAAAACGATAATGGGCTGCCAGGCCGCCGGCTCCGTGGCAAAGGGGCATGCCGCCGATGGTGGAGCTCACAAAATTGGCCAAAGCCATGCTGATACACGCAGATTTGTAGGTGACCTTTTGGGAACTGTCACCGAAATAATCTTTTGACAGGTCCGCATAGGCGATCACGGCGTTTCCCAGCGTCATCGGTATCTGGGGCAGCACCAGGGCAAACAGGGCAAAAGTGAAATCGGCTTTGGTCGGCCAACCCAGGGGCAGGAATCGGGGCAGGTGGATGCCGGGGTTGATTTTGTCCAGGCCTTCGCGGATGCCGAAGATCAATCCCAGGGTGATACCGCCGAACACAACCACCAGCCCGGCAGGAAATTTTTTATTGTCCAATAACAAAAGCGTCAACACTCCCCCCACAATACCGATAATTATTCCAATCGGAACCGGTCCGACACTGTTGAAACTCAGATACGGTTCAGCTGCCTGACGAAGCATTTGAAGTCTGGTGGTTCCCAGTATAAATTTGATGCCTTCGACCATCAGTAATGTCCCGGTTGAAAGCTGGACACCGCGGACCACCGATTTGGGGATATACCTTCCAATAACGGTTATGGCACCGGTCGCCCCTATTACCAATAACACCAGGCCGATCAAGTACCCGGAAGCGTTAATCTGGGAAGCTGTCATCGCTGTGGCGATTGCATAAGCACTAATTACTTTCATCGGTTGAATTGGCACGGTGACACCGAAATACAAACCTGAAAAGACAAAAAAAAGGCCAACCGATAAAAAAATACCATTGGGGCTTAGGCCGTTGACCAAAATCAATCCGAGTGCCAGCGGCAGTAAGGTGCCCAGGTCACCCAGAGAACCGGAAAATTCCAGTCGACTAAAATGGTATTTAGGATGCATCGAATAGTTCCCCAATCGGTCGTCACGATATTGTGTGTTGAAATCGTGAAAAAAATATATTAATTTAAGCACACGTGCAAAAGCAACTCTTTTTAAGAGGAATGAAGGTGAAAACCAATACGGATAAAGTCGGTCGTAATGCCCCCTGCCCATGCGGCAGCGGGTTGAAATACAAAAAATGCTGTCTCAGCAAAAATGGCGACCCCGCCCCGGACCTCGAAGAGACTATCTGAGAAAATATGGCATCCGCTTAAAGAAGAAGTCCGATGTCGAAGGCATCCGTCAGGCCGGTCAGCTGGTTCTGGACACCCTTGATCTGGTGGAATCCAAAATTGCCCCCGGGTTGATCACCGATGAAATCAATACCCTGGTCCATGAATATACGATTAAAAACGGGGCCACCCCTGCACCGCTGAACTATCGCGGTTTTCCCAAAAGCGTCTGCGTTTCCGTCAATGAAGTCATATGTCACGGGATCCCCGGAAACCGGGTCATCCAGGATGGTGATATTGTCAATGTTGACGTTACCTCAATTTTAAACGGCTATTATGCCGATGCCAACAAAACCTTTTTGGTGGGCAATGCCGATCCTAAAGCCCGCAAAATAGTCAGTATCGCCCGGGAATGCCTCAGGCGAGGTATGGCAGCGGTAAAGCCCGGCAATACCCTGGGAGATATTGGCTGGAGCATCCAGACATACGCCGAGGCCCAGGGATGTTCGGTAGTCCGTGAATTTGTGGGACACGGTGTGGGACTGGATTTCCATGAAGCACCCCAGGTACCGCATTTCGGCCACAAAGGAGTCGGGATTCCCCTGACTCCAGGGATGGTTTTTACCATTGAACCAATGATCAATCTCGGACAAAAAGAACTCAAAATATTGGATGATAATTGGACGGCGATCACCAAGGACGGATCCTTGTCGGCCCAATTCGAGCAGACCATTCTGGTGACCGAAGACGGGTACGAAAGTCTGACACCTTATGAATTGTGATGTCAGAAGTCAGAAGACCCGCCGTCGCTGAAGCTATGGCGCCGCAAGCAGAGGTTTTTGAATTCGGGATTGGGAATGCGGAAGTTGGGATTCTGGACCATTGTGCAGAGCGCATAGCGCAAAGGATAGGGGGGGCGCGTACGAAGTACGGTACTCATTTGTTACGGCTTGCACGGGCTATTCCCTTGGCGGCCCGCTGACAATCAGTGAGAAGCTGACGGTTCACTGTAAATGCGTTGGGGGAAAAACTCCCCGACCCCTCAGATATCTGTCCTTTCTAAATCCT
>CAWKAL010000027.1:0-61145 GCA_963847575.1 uncultured Gammaproteobacteria bacterium | reverse complement strand
ACCGATACTTGCATAACAACCTCAGTTATATCTGTAAAGTATTGAATATATTAGATTCTGGTGCGAGTGGAGAGACTCGAACTCTCACGTCATGGACACTGGAACCTAAATCCAGCGCGTCTACCAATTCCGCCACACTCGCATTTTCAAGCCGGGCATATTAACAAAAATGCCACTCACAAGAGCGGCTATTTCTGGATAAATAAAACTGCTTCAAATAGCACCTGAAATGCCATGTTGGCGCTTGTGCGGTGCATAAAAAACGCCCCTGACCAAAACGGCGCGAGGCCATTTAAGCCAGGGGGCGTATTCATACAAACGCCAGAGGTTTAGTTTTCCCAGAATTTCCAGGAACGTTTTTTCTGTTCGGTGGTATTACGGGCATCGTCCAGTACGTTGCCAGCACGGTTGGCTTTATCTTCGATTTTCGATGTTGATTGCTCGATTGCGTTATCGGCTTCGTTTGTAACTGCATCCGCCTGTGTTCCGGCTCGCGTATTTACCCTGTCGTCAGAATCTGCGTGTTCGTGAACCCTGTCGTGCTCCCTGTCATGCTCCCTGTCCGATTCGTGCTCGTGTTCCCGCTCACCTTCGTGCTCGTCACCATCGCGTTCTTTGTATTGCTTTTCTTTCTTTTCCTTTTTCTCTTTCTTTTCTTTGTATTTCTTTTCCATTTTTTCTTTCTTGTCTTCATCCTTGTCATCATCGTCACGTTCGTCTTCTTCGTGATCTCCGACCTGCTTGACACGGTCTTTGTGTTTGCTGGTCATTTCATCGACATGGGATTCAAGTTCGGCGCGATCGGGTTTGCCTTTACCCGCCCATGCGGGCTTTTCGGCAATAACCTGCGTGCTAATCAGCAGCAGGAAGCTTGTTACGACACTCATTAATAGCTTCATTATAAGTCCTGTTAGTTGTGGGGTGAGACCCTGCTCAATTTGAGTACTGCAAGATTGCGCATACGCACGTTGACAACATGATGCTTGCGGTACATGGGTTCATCTGACAGGAGTTTATGCGTGCAGTTAGACAGGCAACTGTGAAACATTGTGAACTGTTAGCCATGCATGTAGCTTGCAGAACACACAAATGACAAAGTAATCACTCCAGCAAACAGGTGCATTCCCTGCACCCCGGATTTGACTGGTGGGCCCTCAGGGATTCGAACCCTGGACCAAGAGATTAAGAGTCTCCTGCTCTACCAGCTGAGCTAAAGGCCCGAATATCGACGCAACAGCGGCTTGTAGCCAGTGTTAGCGTAATCGAAGGCATACAGCTATTGTATGCCTGCAGGCGGCTGCGCTATATCTGTTTATGCCCATAAGGGCAATCAAAACGCGTGTGCGCAAAGACACGCAAAATGGGGTGAGTGATGGGACTTGAACCCACGACGACTGGAATCACAATCCAGGGCTCTACCAACTGAGCTACACCCACCATAATTACAATATAAAACCGAGTTTTGGCGCGCCCGGCAGGACTCGAACCTGCGACCCTCGGCTTAGCTTACCAACTACGCCTTTCGACGCCTCATTAAAGAGTTTGTGGTCTGGACTATCTCTTCACCATCTCAGGTGTCACACGTATAGTCTCTACGGAACCCGTCGAAAATCAGCTGCCAATCTTACGTTTTTCAGCTGATTGTTTCGCGGTGCTTCTACCCTCAAAGTCACTGAACGCCCATATTTCAGCGGATCCAGGTAATAACACTCATCTGTTTCGGGCAATATATGCAATAAAGATCAATCTCACTTTTATCGACCTGTTGCATATGGGTACCATTTTTATCCGCCCAGCATGAGCGAAAATGTACCGTGATACTTCCTGTTTTATCCACAGATTTGTACTTTACCTGAACGCGTTTGAACGTTTTGTCCCTGTACGCGACAAGGTCAAACGGCGCATGTTCAGTAACGGGATTTAACAATGTAAATCCCTGCTCGTACATATCGAGCTGAGCCTTCAAAACACCCAGGTCGCCCTTATATTTGGTGTGATGCATACCGCATGGTAGCGTCACACCATTGGAAGGGTCAACCAACGGTTTCCTCGGGATTGCCATCAGCCCAGGCAATGCCTGGCTGTTAAGGTTTCCCCGATATAGTGCGATCCACTTTACAGGTTCTGTTTCCCTGTAAAGGCTCCTACTTGCACAGGTCATGTGCAACTTAAAGGCCGATGCTCTATCCAGCTGAGCTACGGGCGCATTTCCGCGTTATTAGTTTACTAATAACAAGATTTGGTCGGGGTAGAGAGATTCGAACTCCCGACATCCTGCTCCCAAAGCAGGCGCGCTACCAGACTGCGCTATACCCCGAAATTTCAATTATCGAAAAGCATTGCTCTTCGATTAAATACTAGTGTCGCTCACTCTCATGCCGGTCTGGTAGAGAGATTATGAAATACGTCCTGTATTTCACCCTTCGGGCCATCAGCTGAAAAACGCTGATGTTCAAATTCGCTCCCGGCGAATTTAGTCGAACTCCCGACATCCTGCTCCCAAAGCAGGCGCGCTACCAGACTGCGCTATACCCCGTAAATTTTTCATTCATTCAGTATGCGTCGCAAACCGAATAATTCCTAATCTCTACTATCAAAGCAGGCGCGCTACCAGACTGCGCTATACCCCGTTAAAAATCATTGGCTTTGAGTGTCTCTCAGACCCTGTCAAAGCGAGTGCCACTCGTGCACCCAAGCGTGTCGCAAACCCCCTGCTCACGCGAGGCGGGGATGTTACGCTCTGGCTCTATGGTGGTCAAGCCAAGCGGCTGTTTATTGTGGCTTTATCGTGAGACTGCTGGCTATATCAGCTTGTCGAGCTCAGGCCACACGTGCGAGAATCGCCAGCCTCATGATTATCGCCACACACCGATACCGCAGCTAACCATGTCAGCACAAATTATTGATGGAAAATCCCTCGCCGTCAGCATCCGTGGGCACATCCGCGAGCGCGTAGCGCGACGGTTGTCAAACGGCTTACGGCCACCCGGCCTGGCGGTGATCCTGGTGGGTGACGACCCTGCATCGCGGGTCTATGTACGCAAAAAAATCGAATCCTGCAAGGAAGCCGGCGTGATTTCGCACGCTCACGAGCTGGCGGCCAACACAACCCAGGAATCACCTGTTAAACCTGATCGCCGGATTCAATCACGACCAGGCAGTTGACGGCATCCTGGTGCAGCTCCCCCTGCCTGCGCATATCGACAGCAACACGATTATCGAGGCCATTAGCCCGGAAAAAGATGTCGACGGCTTCCATCCCTATAATATCGGCCGGCTGGCACAACGCAATCCGGCGATGCGACCGTGTACACCGTACGGCGTGATCAGGCTGCTCGACAGCATTGGTGAAAAATACAAGGGACGACACGCTGTCATTGTTGGCGCTTCCAATATTGTCGGACGCCCGATGAGCCTGGAGCTGCTACTGGCAGGTGCCACCGTCACTGTCTGCCACCGCTTTACCGGTGATCTCGCCAGATTTGTACGCGACGCCGACATCCTGGTGGTCGCCGTGGGCAAACCCGGCATTGTCAATAGCGCGTGGATCAAACCGGGCGCAACGGTGATTGATGTGGGCATCAACCGACGCGAAGACGGCAGCCTCACCGGTGATGTAGATTATGTGCCCGCTGCCGAACGCGCGGCCTGGATCACACCCGTCCCCGGCGGAGTCGGCCCGATGACGGTTGCCATGTTGTTACACAATACGCTGGAATCTGCCGAAAGCCGCGATTAGATAAAAGAGGTTACATAAAGGAAACAACAAAAATTTAACAGCGAAACCACAGACTAAATATGACTGGATCATATTTGAACGTGTACTTTTCACACGGCCCGAAGGGTCGAGGGCAGGAAGCCCGAGATAGGCACAGAGGTCACAGAGAAAGCCACTGATAAATTAAAAGCATATTCACCGCAAAGACGCAAAGGCCGCAAAGTAAGAAACGAATTTATGTCTTGCCATTTGGCGGGCAATGCCCGCCCTAGCTTAGAGATTTTCTTTGCGTCCTTTGCGCCTTTGCGGTCAATCGTTTGTTACTACGTAGAGGCTTTTCTCTGTGACCTCTGTGCCTTTGTGGTTTCGCCTGTAATTTTTTATTTTTTTCCAGCCAGGTTAAATATCCAGGTCTTCGTATTTCACCAGTCCGTTCAGCACCATGTCGGTATAACTGATAATACCAATCACCCTGCGTTGTTCCACCACCGGTGCGCGTGACAGGTTGAAGCGATCAAAATAACGCGCGCAATAGCGAATATCCATATCCGGGTCCACTGGCAACAATGGCTTGGTCATGATCTCGTAGACATTCACCCGGTAAGGCGAACGGTCTTTGGCCAGCACGCGCGTCGCGATATCAGAAATCAGCACCATGCCGTATTCATCATCTTCATCGCGTTTATCAACAACCAGCGACTTGGTTTCGACATGATTCATGGTACGCAGGGCATTGATCACCGTCATGCGCCCGTCGACGATATCAAACTCTGTCTTCATCACATCGCGAACGCGAATAATTTTACGTTTGACGCTCATAATCTATCCTCCACCACATCAGTCAATTTTTCTATCTGGGCTGCGACGCCGACGGCGTCTTCTACATCTATTTGAATGGCTATGCCGGTACCAGGTTCAGTATCGAACTCGCCAATCACACAAATTTTTTCGAGAATATGCCGGCTGAGATGTTCTTCCACCAGGAACAGCACCACGTCTCGCTGGGTTTCAAGCGACAATCCGAAGAAGGTTTTTTTCAGCTGCATGCCTTCACCGCGCGCATTATTAATGATGGTTGCACCGGTGGCGCCAGATTCGCGTGCCGCGTTCATAACCTTGTCAGTCTTGCTATCCTCTACAAATGCCAGGATTAGTTTAAAGTGCATAGCCATAGCCTCCAGTCGACCGATCACAGCGAATAGCGAACTTATATATAGTCATAACGACCTCACTCATCTTTTTCCGGATGTTCCAATAAATCTTTTTTAGATTGCTTCTTGATTTTAAAATTAGATAATTGTGCATAAGCCAGAACCGATATAATCGGGAACAAGCAGGCAAATGCAATCAAACCAAAGCCATCGAGCAAGGCGCTCCTGTCCGGCACCGCCTCAGCCAGTCCCAGGCCCAGCGCAGCGACCAGCGGCACCGTTACAGTCGAAGTAGTCACACCACCCGAATCATACGCCAGCGGAACTATTATTCGAGGTGCAAAATAAGTCTGCACCACCACTACGACATAGGCCGCGATTATAAAATAGTGCAGCGGCACACCAGACACAATGCGAAATGTTCCCAGTGCCAGACCGATCGCTACACCGATGGCAACTGCAATGCGTAAACCCTGCACACCGATAGCACCACCCGACACTTCGTTGGCCTTGATCGCAACCGCCATGAGTGCAGGTTCTGCAATAGTGGTGCCAATACCAAGACAAAACGCAAATAAATACACCCAGTAATAATCCACCCATTGCAGACCACCGGCGCTAATACGCATGCTGTCAAGAAACTCGGGCGCCGTCAGTTGCTCTGCCATAGAGCGGCCAAGCGGGAACAACGCCTGCTCAAGGCCGAGCAGAAACAGTGTAATCCCGATCAGCACATACGCCATGCCAATGAGGACCTTTCGAAGATTGTGCACGCGTTTACGAATGACCAGAAACTGAAAGCCAAATATGATCGCAGCAATGGGCAGCACATCCAGCAGGGTGGAATACAACAAGTTCAGAAGATTACTGAAAAATTCGTTCATTGCGCAATGCCATAGAGCAGCACAAAAATAATCGGCATCAGGGAAGCAAAAGCAATCAGCCCAAAACCATCGAGCATAGGATTGCGGCCATTAATTGACGACGCCAGCCCGATCCCCAGCGCAGTCACCAGTGGCACGGTAATAGTCGATGTTGTGACACCCCCCGAATCATAGGCTATGCCGATAATCTCAGCCGGCGCAAGAGTGGTTAATGTAATCACCAGCAAATAACCGGCCATAATCATTATATGGATAGGCCAGTTCAATAAAATACGCAGCACGCCCACAACGATCGCGACCCCCACCGATAGCGCTACGACAAAGCGTAAACTGTCAGCATAGGTTTTCAGGGCCGGTTCGCTGTTTTCGATATGGCCCCCATCTGCGGCGACGCGTGCCGCTTCATTAGCGACTGCGATTAATGCGGGCTCAGCAATCGTGGTGCCAAATCCCAGAGCAAAAGCAAAACTCAGTAACCAGAACACGCTGCCCTTGTGCGCGAACGCCCGCGCCATGGATTCGCCAATCGGGAACAGGCCCATTTCCAGGCCATATATAAAGAAAGTGAGCCCGAGGATAACGAAGAACACACCTGATATCAGGCTGCCGACATTCTCCAGCGGCTGCTGCAGCACCACGATCTGGAAAAATGCAATCACCAGGATAATCGGTAACAAATCGCGCACGCTGCCCATCATGGAATCCAGAAATGCGCGTATAGAAGAATTCAAGCCGTGGTTCCCGTAGCGTTTATATTTATTATGGCAGCGATATGCGCCTGCTGCCCGAGAATAACGATTCTGTTAACCGAGCGCAAATACTGCAATGCCCGCCTTCACTTCAGGCCGAAAAATTTTTCAGTATTCATCAGCACCGCCTGTGCCAGCGTCTGCAGCTCGAGCTGCATACACCGCGCCGTGACCACGGCAATATGTGGCAGGTAACATGGTTCGTTGCGACGTTTGTCACGCGGCAACACTGTGAGGTCGCGCGGTAACAGGTAGGGCGCATCGGTTTCCAGCATGAGCCTGTCGAGCGGTATTGATTTCACCGCGCGGCGTAAATCGGCACCGCGGCGCTCATCGCATATCCAGCCGGTAATCCCCAGGTGCAATCCCATCTCGACATATTCCTGCGCTATGTCTTCGTTCTCGGTAAAACAATGTGCAACACCCGCGACCAGTTCATGCCGACAGGTGTCGAGCATGGCGACAAAATCGGCGTGCGCATCTCGCTGGTGGAGAAACACCGGCAACTTCAGCTCACAGGCAAGCTGTAACTGCGCCTCAAACGCATGACGCTGCGCCAGCGGTGTTGAATAATTGCGGTTGTAATCAAGCCCGCATTCACCGATAGCCACGACCTGCGCATTGCCTGCAAGCTGCCGCAGTGCGTCAACCGAGGCTGCATTAAAATCACTGGCATGATGCGGATGCACACCCGCGGTTGCATGCAAAATACCCGGATACTCCAGGCAAAGCGTATTTGCCAGCGTACTGTGGTGAATGTCCGTTCCGGTGACAATCATGCGATGCACATTCGCTGCACGCGCACGTTCGATCACATCGGGCAGGTCGTGACTAAACGAACTACCGGTAAGATTAACGCCAATATCGATGTACTCTGTCATGCTGCGTTATGATAGCAGCTGTCAGCAATCGCGTTATTACACAAGCACCGAGGTTTAATCTCAGCCTATGGGTACCCCAACACTATGCGTGGTTTGCAGTCACCCGGGCACGATGTCGGCGGCCAGACAATTTGCCGAACAACATAAGCTCTGCCTGACTGCAGAAAAAAACCATGCGTATGATTTGCAACTGTGTTTTGGTGTTGAAAAAATTGAATTATTTGATCGCGAGTTAAACACCGCCATACATGTTGATTTTGTCGAAGGCGCGCTCGGCCATCGTCAGCAGTTCGGCGGTGGCCGCGGCCAGGCGATTGCCCGTGCTATCGGACTCAAGCACGGCAAGACCCCGAGCATACTCGATGTCACCGCCGGGCTTGCGCGCGACGCCTGGATCCTGGCAAGCCTGGGATGCCGCGTCACCCTGGTCGAACGCTCAGCAGTACTGGCTGCGCTCATCAATGACGGTATCACCCGCGCACGCCATGATGCGATCGGGACGCAGATCCTGGCGCACAACTTCAGCCTGGTGCAACGCGATTCGGTCGCCTATATGCAACAGCTTGATGAAGCCGCCCGGCCCGAAGTGATTTATATCGATCCGATGTACCCGGAACGCAAGAAATCTGCACTGGTAAAAAAGGACATGCAGATCCTGCAACGCCTGCTGGGCAAAGATGACAATGCCGAGGCCCTGCTGACAGCCGCCCTCGCCTGTGCGCGCAAGCGGGTCGTGGTAAAACGGCCGGCGCATGCCGAGACCGTAGGCACGATTGCGCCATCAACCAGCATCAGCAGCAAGAAAACACGTTATGACATTTATGTCATTGAAAAGATATAATGCGGAAATGGATCAGAAATCACAATTGAACGATGTTAAGCCGGACGTGAGCCCGGTGCTGCAGCCAGCCCCTCAGCCATCGATTCACCAGGTCGATGTCATCCAGGTGCTGCGTACCGCGCAGCAGCACCATGTCCAGCTCGGGCTGATTGCCGACCAGAAAGCCAACATCGTACTCGGCTCGTTCCTGGTCTTCATAACCGTGACCCAAAGCATCCTCAAGACCAATGACAACCTGTCAGTACCGATCTGGGTGCTGACCATCGGTTACACCATTGCCGCCATTTTTGCCCTGCTGGTAATCGCACCACGGTTTCGCGATAAAAAAGTCATCAAAGGCACGCCCCCGGCCAACCTGATGTTCTTTGGCAGCTTCAGCCGACTGTCACAGGACCAGTACCTGGAACAAATGACAGCCAACCTGGCCACCAATGCAGATGCGCGCGAGATGATGATTAAAGATATATACCAGATCGGCCAGGTACTTCAGAAAAAATACCGCAACCTGAGGTTGAGTTATACCTGCCTGGCGGGCGGCATCGTCGCTTCCGTGATCGCGTTTAGTGTGACCAGTTTACTGATGTAACAGCCAGCTTGCTGTTGATCCAGCGCACCCTGAACACCCACTATAAAACTAGTCCCTGAAATTATTAAACTGCAACGGCATCTCGATCTCGGATGCTTTCAATAACGACATAACAGATTGCAGGTCATCACGTTTCTTGCCGGTCACCCTGACCTGTTCACCCTGAATCGCCGCCTGCACTTTCAGTTTTGATTCCTTGATCAGCGCCACGACTTTCTTTGCCAGCTCCTTATCTATGCCTTCACGCACCGTCACCACCTGCGCCACGCGCAAACCCTTGGGCTGGATTTTGCCAAAATCGAGGCAACGCGTATCAATGCCGCGACCAATCAGCTTTTTGTACATGATGTCGTGGATCTGTTTGATCTGGAAATCACTGGTGGCTTCGAGCGTCAGCGTGGTATCTTTTAATTCAATTTTTGAATCGCTGCCCTTGAAATCGAATCGCGTGGTTATTTCGCGGTTGACCTGGTCTATTGCATTACTCAATTCGTGTTTATCAATTTCTGAAACGACATCAAAAGTAGGCATGTAGTACTCCGTGCATTCAATTACAATTGGGACATATCAAAAAACATCAGGGACATAATGTCAAACATGTTTACCGATAAACGCATTATTGGCGCGGGCGCAATCAGTATGTTTCTGGCTGTCGCCGCCGGCGCCTTTGGTGCGCATGGGCTGAAACCTTATCTCGCTATCGATATGCTGGCGGTGTATCACACTGCGGTTGAATACCAGTTTTATCATTCACTCGGCCTGATGCTATGCGGCCTGCTTGCACGCAACGATGACCATTTCAGGCTCAGGCTGAGTGCATACCTGATGCTAGTCGGTATACTGATTTTTTGCGGCAGCCTGTATCTGCTCAGCGTAACAGGTCTGCGCTGGCTGGGGGCAATCACACCCATCGGCGGCGTGTGCTTTTTGCTGGCATGGTCTGTGCTGGCCTGGCACATGTTGCGACGATAAGCATGCGAATAAGGCCTGCCGCCTGGGGTTTACATAATTATGTCTTTTGACTGCGCGCAGCTTTTTTACCCTGCGCTGCAGAAAATATGCCACGCAATATTGCCACCTCGCGCCGCGTGGTCTGGGCACGATTAAACAGGCCCTTGAGGCGACGCATAATAATGTCTGGATTACTGGTGCCAAAAAACCGCACGTCATCCAGCATCTGGTAGAGATGCTCGTACATGGCCTGCATCAGTTCGGAATTCGCCGGCACATCGTCTTTGTGTTTTCTGCTGGTGCTGGTGTTAGTTGTCAGTTCGGCCATCGCTGCCAGCCTTAACTCGTAACACAACACCTGTACTGCAGCGGCTACGTTCAGGGAGCTGTACTCCGGATTGGTCGGTATATGCACAAGTGCATTGCACAGTTCCAGCTCTTCATTGGTGAGGCCGGTGCGCTCACGCCCGAAGACGATTGCGACGTCACCATCAAGGCTATTGTCGGCGGCATGGCGGGCGGATTCGCGCGGCGGGTGCACGGGCCACTTCACACTGCGCAGGCGCGCACTGCTTCCCGCCACCCAGGCACAGCCTTCGAGTGCTGCTGCCAGGTCGGGCACCACCACCGCGGCGGCCAGCACATCATCGGCACCGGCGGCCCGGCTGTAGGCTTCAAAGCTGGGGTGCTGCCTGGGCTCAACCAGCACCAGCCTGCCCAGCCCCATGTTTTTCATGGCGCGCGCAGTGGCGCCGATATTGCCAGGATGCGAGGTATTGACCAGCACGATACGCATACGGTCAAGCATCGCCTGCTGGGTTTTATTTAATTTATCCATGGTCCTGTGGTCACCTGTGCGTAGTGTGTCTGCCGTGGGATTCTGCTATTATCCGCAGCCACCGGGCCATCCCTGTCAACGTTCTTTAAAAAATCTGTCATGAATCCAGTAGTCAATATCGCGGTGCGTGCTGCGCGCGCGGCGGGAAATATTATCACGCGCAACATGGATCGGCTCGACCGACTCACCATTGCCAGCAAGCGCAACAATGATTTTGTCAGCGAAGTCGACCACAAGGCGGAGCAGGCGATTATCGATGTGCTGCGCCAGGCCTACCCGGATCATGGCATTCTGGCCGAAGAAAGCGGCCAGCAAAAAGAGGCCTCCGAGCACCAGTGGATTATTGATCCGCTCGACGGCACGACAAATTTCCTCCACGGTTTTCCGCAATTCTCGGTGTCGATTGCATTACGCGTTAAAAACCGGCTGGAAGTCGGCGTGGTCTACGATCCGGTATCACAGGAATTGTTCACCGCGGCGCGGGGCGAAGGTGCACAGCTGAATGATAAACGCATCCGTGTGTCTGGCCGCAAGGGACTGGAGGGCGCTTTGCTCTCGACCGGCTTCCCGTATTATGACCAGAGCTACCTCGATACCTACCTGGCCACCATGAAAGCATTGATGACAGAAAGTGCCGGCATCCGCCGACCGGGTTCTGCCGCGCTCGACCTGGCCTGGTGTGCAGCCGGTCGTACCGATGGATTCTGGGAATTTAATCTCAAGCCCTGGGATATTGCCGCCGGCGTGCTGCTGGTGCGCGAAGCCGGTGGCATAGTGTCGGATTTAAGCGGGGGCGAAAACTTTATGCAGCAACGGCGATATTCTTGCCGCCAGCCCTAAAGTCTACCCGGCGATGCTGAAACTGATTCATCCGATTGTCAGCAACAGCGATTACGCGAAACGCTAGCAGACAGTTACGCCTGTCAGGCTTTGATCTGGCTGAACTCTTCGGGCGTGTACGCCTTGATGGTGAGCGCGTGGATCGCGCCGCTTTGTATATGTTCGTTGACCGTGGCATATACCATTTTCTGTTCAGCGATCATGGTTTTACCTTCAAAGGCTGGCGACACCACGACTGCAATGTATTTACCGCTGTCCGCGGTGACAGTGACGTCTGCACCGGGAATGCCGGTCTCGATTAATTTTTTTACTTCTTCTGGCTGCATGGAAAGGCTATCCTGAAATATGTTTGGCGCATATTACAACGCGCACCCTGAGACATACACATACAATCACCTTGGGTATGTGTGGCTTTATATAATCAGCCGGGTTGATTCGACAAGCCCGCCGTGATTTGTTGAAATAGCCGGTCGTTTAAATTCACCCGTGTGCTGAAAATATGCAATCCAAAGCCCTCAAGCCCGAAGAATACTTCGTCAAAGATGAGCCTTATTATCAGCCCGTGGGTGAAGAAATCGCGGTATTCGAAGCCGCCTATGCGTAATGCCTGCCGGTATTGCTCAAAGGGCCGACCGGTTGCGGCAAAACCCGCTGCTGATCACCCTGTCTGACGGCACACCCGATGATTACGATACCTGTCGCGGCGAATACAGGGTTGAAGATACACGCCAGGCACTGTACGAAGCCCGGCAACAGGGAATACATTCGTTCTGCATCAGCATCGATGAAACCGCGCGCGATTATTTACCGCACATGTACGCTGCTGCAAACTACGCAGTAATAGATGATAGTGCACAACTGCCATTAAACGTATCTGACATTTACCGACGACTGACATCACGCTAACCACAGGGACGAAACATGAGCAACAGCATCTACTGGTACGACTACGAAACCTTCGGCATTGATCCACGACAGGACCGTATTGTTCAGTTCGCCGGTCTGCGCACAGATGAAGACCTGAACATCATTAGTGATCCACTGGTGATTTTCTGCAAACCTGCCGATGACGTATTACCGGATCCGTATGCCTGCATGGTGACCGGCATCACGCCGCAAAAAGCACTTGCTGAAGGCCTTGTAGAAGCCGAATTCATTGCGAGCATTCACCGCGAATTTTCCCGCCCGGGCACCTGCGTTGCCGGCTATAACAATATTCGGTTTGATGATGAATTTACCCGCAACACGTTGTACCGGAATTTTTTCAATCCGTATTCCCGCGAATGGCAACACGGTAATTCGCGCTGGGACCTGATCGATATCGTACGCCTGACACGCGCACTGCGCCCCGAGGGTATCGAATGGCCGAAGGACGATAGCGGCTATCCGAGTATCCGACTCGAACTGCTGACTGCAGCGAACAACATTTCGCACGAGGCCGCGCATGATGCAATGTCAGATGTGTATGCAACGATTGCACTGGCGAAACTGATTCGTGAAAAACAGCCGCGGCTGTACGACTATATGTATCCACTCAGAAAAAAACAGGCAGTGAGCGCCCTGCTGAATTTACGCACCCACGAGGCGGCACTGCATGCTTCATCACGCTATTCGGCCGAGCGTGGCGCAATTGCAATGGTCATGCCGATTTGCATGCACCCGGTGAATAAAAACGGCGTCGTGGTCTATGACCTGGCAACTTCGCCTGATGATTTCATTGCGACTGATGCAGAAGAAATAGCCGCCCGACTCTATACCCGCGCTGCCGAGTTGCCCGAGGACGCGCCGCGCATCCCCCTCAAAGTCGTACACCTGAACAAATGCCCGGTGGTGGTGCCGCTCAAAACCATGGACGCCGCAAGCGCAGAGCGATTAAACATAAATATCGATGAGTGTGAGCAGCATCGATCTTTGCTGCTCGAACATATCGACTCGCTGGCAGCAAAGACCCGGGCGATATTTTCCGACCAGGCATTTCCAGCGACAACGGATCCTGATCTACAACTCTATTCAGGCGGCTTTTTCAGTGATGCTGATAATGCACGCATGGACACTATCCGCAACAGCCGCGCTGAAGACCTTTCCAGCCTGAACCTGACATTCGACGACAAACGCCTGCCTGAAATGCTGTTCCGCTACCGGGCACGCAACTATCCGCACACTTTGAGTCCCCGGGAACGCGAAACATGGGACGCCTACAGGCACCAGCGTTTTACCGACCCGGCCGCCAGCCCACGCACCCTGAACCGTTTCCTCGCCGATATTGAAACCCTGCAAGCAGCTCCGGACACCACTGGAATGCAACTGGTGATGCTCGAAGCGCTCATCAATTACGCCGAGCAGATTAAAATTTAACTTGTATCTTACTGAATAATAACAAGTAAGTTAAAAAAGTGAATAAGGTGATTGAACTTTCCTCTATATTAGTAATTGACAATATTAGAATTTGATAATATACTTTCGCCATTGGTCGTACTGGCCAAGCGCATGAAACAAGCTGTTTAACTCTATTTGAGGAAATGAAATGAAAACTTTTAAAGCAATCGCTGCTGCTGCAATACTCGCTGCTTCTACATCAGCTAACGCGTTCTGGGGTCCGTTCGACTGGAATGATGATGGTTACAACAATGGCTACAACAATGGTTCAGGCAATGGTTATGGCAATGGCTATAGCGATGGTTCTGGTGACGTTGATGGTGATTTTGACTCCAGCTTCAATTTCGGCATGAAAGCATCTGGTCGTGGTCACGGTCGTGGCGAAGGTCGTGGTAATGGCTATGGCTACAATGACTACCGTGGTTACAATGGTTACCAGAATGGTTACGGCCCACATGGCTACGCTCCATATGGCTATGCGCCAGTAGCACCTGCACAGGTTCCAGCTGCTCCTGTCACTGAAACCAAGTAATACAGGTCGCACAATAGTGAATAAAGCCGGACACGCAGGTGTCCGGCTTTTTTTTGTCTGTTCAATGAGGTTTCGCCAGCGTGACAGTGCAGTTCTTGATACCCGTCAAACTTGTATTGATCAGTTACATCAGCAGCATAATTAGGCGTTAACATGAGCCGCTGGTGTCGTAATTTCGATTATAGTGTTGCTCTGGGCGCCAGCCGGGCGATGGGCGGTTGAACGCATCTGGATTCTTTAATAGTATGTTTTCTGGCTGATTCAGCCCGGGCGCATCAAGATTTGCTGACTACTGATACGAGGCTTATGTAATGAACATATTCAAATTAATAGCTGTAGCAGTTGTACTCACCATATCAACCTCAGCCAGTGCCTGGGGACCATTTGATAATGATCGGCACCGCGGTTATGGAAACAACAGCTGGGATAATGACCTGTTTGGCGATTTCCTGGGCGATATGTTTGGCGATGCTGATTTCACTTTCACAGTGAAAGCACGCGCGTCAGGTCGTGGCCGAGGCGATGGTGTTGGGCGCGGCTATGGCCGTGGTTATGGTAATAATTATTATCGCGGTTATAACGGTTATGGGTATCGCCCATATGGTTATGCACCCTACGGTTATGCACCTCCACCGTATGGCTATGCACCCTACGGAGCCAGGCCCGCACCTGTAGCACCTGCGGCGCCCGCGCAAAATAAATAATATTGAAACAAAACGCGCTGACCGGCCTCTAATGGCTGAGATGCTGATGGCCAGTGGTTGTCAAGTATTTAACTATTGCCATCGTAAAGATTCATCATATACAGGCTAGCTGCCACCTAACTCTTTATCAGGTATAAAAATGACCATTGAAAATAATAATGATAACGAAGCACAAACTGCTGAACAAAAAAGTAACGACGCTAAGCTAATCCTTGCGCCCCTGGCTAAATATGCTGCAGTCGCCGTCATTATGGCAAGCATCATTGTTACCACTACAATTATGCTTGATCGTGAGCTCAATACAATTGACCAGGACATAGCCAGCCTTAAAGCTGAACTTGCTGATGCCAACGAGTTAATTGAAGCCGAAACAAACCAGGCTGAAACAGACACTGTATCCGAGTTTGCAGCTGCAGCAGATGATGCTGAGAACCTGGTCGCTGATACCGATGCAACAACTGCCGAGGAAATCAACCATGGCAATCAAACTGTTGAGACAGCAAATGCCATCGAAGTGAATGCGCCAGTCGAGGCAACACAAACGCAAGATAGTGACACTAGCACTGGCACTGGCACTGGCACTTCCCCAGCTACAAGCATCGCAGTTGAAGTTGTTGCAAAAGCTGAAGATACTGCGACTGCTCAGTTACAACCATCTGAGCAGATCGTAACCAGTAGCACACAACCGAAGCAGACTCCCAGCCAGGCAGCTGCCAGTAGCCTGACACCTGTTTCAAGAATTGATTCTTTAAAAGCATCCATGCAGGCACGTATTGCAGATCGCAACAGTTACCTTGATTCCCTCGACACCAGGAGTCTCGAAAACTTCAAAGCCAGTCAGCAAAAAATGATTGAAATGATGCGCCAGCAAATTACACGTCAACAGGACATTATCGAGCAGATGCGCGTACGTAATCAGGATGCTTACGAAATGCGTGCCGCATCCATAAAACGCATGCAGGAAGCCCGTGATCGTAGCCTCGAGCGAATCTAACCACCGCCACACAATGGCAGGCAAGTGTTAACAAAAGCCGGGTGAATCCCGGCTTTTGCATTATTGACATGCGTCAATAACCATTCATTCTGCCAGAAATACCGCAGCATGACGGAACTCTTCCGTGCTAATCTGCTTTAACGCACCGCTCAAATGGTTGTTTACACGCGTCGACAACAGTTTTAGTATTGCTCGTTCATGGCTAACTGCCCATGTGAGCTGCCGATGTACTTATAGACGTTTGTTTATACCAACCCGGTTGCAAGTCATGCTAAGTTGCCATTGTATTCATTCTCTCGATGAGGACTTAATTACATGAAAACTTTGAAAGTACTTGCAGCTGCTGCAATTCTTGTTGCTTCTACCTCCGCTAATGCATGGTGGGGCGACAATGGCAACAATTCAGGTCGTTGGGATAACCGCGGCTCTGGTTATGGCGATGGCTACGGCGATGGCTATGGTGACGGTTCCGGTGATATGGATGGCGATTTCTCATTTGGTATGAGCGGTCGTGGTTCAGGTCGTGGTTCTGGCCGTGGTAACAACAGCTACCGTGGTTCCGGCTATGGCTCAGGCTACAATGACTACCGTGGTTATGACGGTTATAACCGTTATAACCGTGGTTACGGTCCTGGCCCAGGCTACGGTTATGGTCCTGGTCCTGGTTATGGTCCTGGCCCGTATGCAGCGCCACAAGCGCCGCCTGCAGCAGCTCCAGCTAAATAATACTGTTTCAGTATTTAGCATAAAAAGCTGGCCACCTTACGGTGGCCAGCTTTTTTTCGGTTCCAGATTGGCAAACAAACCTGAATTCACCTATTGAGCTGGTTCCCCTCAACTACCCCCTCAGCCTGGAATGCAACTGAGCAAACACATTCGACTGTTGTTAGCGATAATATCTCCAGGATCCTCGACAATCCAGACAGGCTATTTCTAGCAAACCCGTTGCCGTGCTTTCACTGCCATGCAGATCATTGCGTAAAGATTCTTAATAGCTGAACAGTGCAATTCAAGTAAAAAACTGCTGGTCTCTATCACAGGCTAGACCCTTGCAACGCCCATATACATTGACAATATTATTGTTTTCTAATATTATAATACTCCTTGATTCGTCAGAATCAGAAGCGCATGAAACTTAGCTGTACACACAATTAAATGAGGCAAAACATGAAAACTCTTAACACAATCGCAGCAATCGCTGTACTCACTGTATCCACATCGGCAAACGCATGGTGGGGACCTTTCGACAATGACAATGGTTATAACGATAACAACTATCGCGGTGATGGCTATGGATACAGCGATGGTTCCGGTTCCGGTTCCGGTGACGTTGATGGCGATTTCGATTCCAGCTTCTCATTCAACATGAGCGGTCGTGGTCACGGTCGTGGTAATGGCTCGGGCTACAACAGTTACCGTGGTGTCAACGAATACCGTGGTTACAACGGTTACCAGAATGGCTATGGCCCATACGCCTATGCGCCGCCACCTGCGCTGACAGAAGAGCAGATGAAAGCCCAGCAGGCCGCGTTTGAAAAAGCCCAGAAAGAAGCCTATGAGCGTCACGCTGAGTTCATGAAGAACGTCCAGCAGCAGCCAGCGCCTGCCTACGCTGCACCTGCTCCTTTCCAGTTACCGGCAGAAATCGAAGCACGTCGTGCTGAAATGAGAAAGCTGATGGACGAGCGTCGCATAGAATCAGAAAAACGTCACGAAGAATTCATGAAGAAAATGAATGAAGCGCGTACGACTGAAGCTGCACCTGCAACTCAAGCTGAAAAGAGCTGATAGTTGAGGCACAGTTTGATAAAGCGTCCTCCCTGCTGAACCGGGACGCTGACTGAACGCCTGGCATGATTGCGAATCTAGGGAGTCTGGATACATCAGTTGCACAGATTTCCAAACAGTTTAGCGGCAATCATGCGCTGCTAGGGCGCGGTGGCTCAGGCCATCGCGCCCGCTTTATTTGTGTTTTCGGCGGTAATTAGCCATTTCATGATAGAAATCAATGGTAGAACAGGGCCGTTTATGGCGTAATAGCGCCCACATTAAATACCGACTAACGGAGCACATCAAATGTCAAAATTTTTAACCCTCGTTCTGGCTGCGCTGTTTACCGCCAGTTTCAGCCAGTTTGCCCTCGCGATTGACCCACCTGCCACGCCGGAAAAACCCGAATGGGTCAAAAATCGCCAGGCCGAAGTTGAGGCCGAACGAGAAAAACGCAAGCAGGAACACGAAGCTCGCAAGCAGGCCAGGGAAGAAGAGCGTAATGCCCGCAAAGAGGAAATGAAGAAAAATCGTGAAGCTTCACGTAGCGGTGATAAAGATTCAGAATATAAACCGATGACGCGCGAAGAAATGCAGCAGCAATCTGAAGCACGTCGCAAAGAATCTGAAGAACGTATGAACAAAAATAGCGAAGAAATGCAGAAGATGGCTGAAGAACGCCGCAAAGAATCTGAAGAACGCATGAACAAAAACAGAATGCGATAAACCGCTAATTATTCTTTACGATTAGCACGTTACAAAAAACAGGGGCGAATGCAAATGCATCGCCCCTGTTTTTTTGTGATTTTTTTTCAGAGTTCAGCTAAATCCAGCTGCGTCGCCCGGCTTTAGTGTTCTTTTTTACGTTGCCCGAAAATACGTGTTCCAATTCGCACCATTGTCGAACCTTCTTCAATCGCGATTTTAAAATCATCAGACATTCCCATGGAAAGCTGATCAAACTCGGCCAGCCCAAAACGTTCGCGGCAACTATCGCGCAAATCCCGCAGTTGCGCAAAAGCATCTCGTGTCTGCAGCGCATCTGCACGCACACCGATGGTCATCAAACCACGGTATTTTAACAACGGGTATGACTGCTCGAGCAATTGTGAAAGCATTTCGCCAACGCAGCTGACAGCAACGCCTGCCTTGGATTTTTCAGCGGATACATTTACCTGTAACAAACAGTTGAGTGGCTCGGACTCGCCAGCCTGCTGCATTGCTGTATTGAGTTTTTCTGCCAGCTTGAGACTGTCGAGCGTATGCAGCCATTGAAAATTTCCGGGAATGTTTTTGACTTTATTGGACTGCAAATGCCCGATAAAATGCCAGTCGGCCTGCGGATGAGCCAGTCCAGGAATCTTGCTGAGCGCATCCTGCACCTGGTTCTCTGCAAAAACCCTTTGTCCGTATGCGTATAACTGCTGCACTTCAGCGAGCGTGCGCGTTTTGCTGACCGCGATCAACTGAATATCACCTGTGTTTCGACCTGCGCTTTCAGCTGCGGCGGCAATCTGCCGCCTGACAGTGAGCAGGTTATGCAACATATCAGGGGACGTAATGTGAAAAGAACCTGGTTATGCGCGCCATGGCATCGCGCAATTCATCTTCGTAGGGCAAAAACACAATGCGGAAGTGATCACTCGCCGGCCAGTTGAACGCAGACCCCTGCACTATCAGAATACGTTCTTCTAACAACAGATCGAGCGCCATTTTTTCATCATCATCAAATTTAAGCACCGCCGGATCCATTTTTGGAAACAGGTACATTGCGCCCTTGGGTTTGACACAGCTGACACCGGGTATTTGCGTGACCAGTTCGTATGCGAGATCACGTTGACGGCGCAGGCGACCGCCCGGTTTGACCAGGTCATTGATACTTTGATAACCGCCCAGCGCTGTCTGTATGGCGTGCTGCCCGGGAACATTAGAACACAGACGCATCGACGCCAGTAACTCGATGCCTTCGATGTAATCAGTGGCTTTGAGCTTGGCACCACTGATCACCATCCAGCCGGCACGAAAGCCCGCAACACGATACGACTTGGACAGGCCATTGAAAGTGACAAACAGCACATCATCGGCCAGCGAAGCAGTCGAGGTATGGGTGACGTCATCATAAAGTATCTTGTCGTATATTTCGTCAGAAAAAATAATCAGATCGTGCTTGCGTGCAAGCTCGATGATTTCCAGCAAGACTTCATCCGGATAGACTGCGCCGGTCGGATTATTCGGATTAATAATCACGATGCCGCGCGTATTGGTGGTGATCTTGCGCTCGATATCGGCGATGTCGGGGTACCAGTCGGCCTGCTCGTCACACAAGTAATGTACCGGGCTGCCGCCAGACAGACTCACCGCTGCGGTCCACAATGGATAGTCCGGGGCCGGGATCAGGATTTCATCACCATTATTGAGTAGTGCCTGCATCGACATCACGATCATTTCACTGACGCCGTTGCCGAGGTATATGTCGTCGATTTCGACGTGGCGGATGTTCTTTTGCTGGCAGTAGTGCATCACTGCCTTGCGGCCTGAGAACAGCCCCTTGGAGTCACTGTAGCCCTGCGATACCGGAACGTTGTAAATCATGTCCTGGACAATTTCTTCTGGCGCATCAAAGCCGAAGGGCGATGGATTGCCAATATTGAGCTTCAGAATCTTGTGGCCTTCTTCCTCCAGGCGACGCGCCTCGCGCAGCACCGGGCCGCGAATGTCATAGCAGACATCAGTCAGTTTAAGTGATTTCTTAACAGTTCTCATTTGTTGTTTTTCAACACGTTATAAAATAGTCTGAATAATACTTCCAAGTATATACGCATACCGGGAAAACGCAGCAAGCAATTTATTGTGCACAAAAAAATAACCGGCACAGGGCCGGTTAAGCTCACACAAGGGATGATTCAAAAGATCCTCACCACCTAAATCCAAACGGGATGCAGGCTATTCTAGAGGCGGACGGCTGATCTGAAAATAGCCGAATATCTGAAAATCCTGATTCAAATCACCTTAATTCAATTTCAGATACCAAAGCAACCCAAAGTCCAGCCTACCCCGCCAGAAACCACTTCTGGATGATGGCGATGCACAAACTCGTCGATCTCGGCCACCCGGTAAGCGGGCACGTCGACCATCAGCAGTACCTCACCATGGGCCAGCGCATCGGTAAATTCGCTGAGATGCACATTGGGGACATGCACTACAAACTGCTCCCCGGCGACAAAACAGGCCAGCATTACAGCCAGCGCCATCACCGACCACATGATTTCACCCGCTGCCAGCATCACCAGGAAGATCACCAGCGCGCTCAGAAACAGCAGCAGATTCCCCAGCCAGAGACTACGCTCGAGCCGGAAACTGGTATCTCTCAGCTGGCGCTCGGTAGCCCTTGGCAGGGTTTTGAGCTCTACCCCATGCGCGATGGCATGCATTCGCCTGATATCCACCGCTTTCAGGCCAAGCTCGTTGACCACCTTCTGGGCGTGGGCTTCATCCGGGAACAGATAGAACAGTCGGCGTAACATGAACACCTCCACCACTCGCGTGGGTTGATCGCCTGGCGGGGGTTCGAAACGCAGAACACACCTGGCCAGTGCGTACCACCAGCATAATCAGACAGCAAGCTGAGTCAAGATGAATTTTGTATGGAATTAGCGCGCGTCTGCTCAGGCGTGAGCAAAAAACTCACGCAGTACCCGGTAAAGATAATACCCGTCCCAGCGCCCTGCCAGCTCGCGGATCGAGTGCATGGCGAAGGTCGGCACGCCGATATCCAGCGTGCGTACACCGATCACACTGGCGGTGATCGGGCCGATGGTACTGCCGCAGCCCATATCGCTGCGCACCACGAATGACTGCACCGGTACATCGGCCTTCTCGCACAGATTTCTGAAAATCGCGCTGGTTTCGCCGCTGGTGGCATAGCGCTGGTTGTGGTTGAGCTTGATCACCGGACCCCTGGTTGAGCAAAGGTCCGTGATTGGCATCGTGCTTGTCTGCAAAGTTTGGATGTATGCCGTGCGCATTGTCGGCCGAGACCATGATGGAACGGTCGACCACGCGTGCCAGTGCTTCGCCTGTGCCGGTGATGCGTTGCAGCACTGATTGCAGAAATGGCCCCTGCGCGCCCGCTGCCGACATGCTGCCGACTTCCTCGTGGTCATTACACACCAGCAGGGCATTATGGCCTTCGCCCGACCTGAGCAAACTCACCAGTCCGGTGTAACAGCTCAGCAGGTTATCGAGGCGTGCGCTGGCGATAAAATCCTGGTGCAGGCCAATCACCGCCGGTGGCTGGGTATCATAGAAGCTCAGTTCATAATCCAGCACGCGCTGCGCATCCGCGTGTTGCTTGCGCAGCAGTTTGAGCAGTAGATCGCGAAACTGCGGCGTGACAACTTCGGTGCCGGTGGTGCCTTCGGGTTCATCCGGCAACTTGAGTATCACCGGTGGCAAATGCAGTTGCTTGTTAATGGCATGGATTTCATTGGCTTCGCGGTCGAGATGTATCGCCAGGCTCGGGATTGTCGCAATCGGTTGTTCAAAATCAATCAGCGCATTGCGCACTTCGCCGGTGTTATCGAGATAACTCACGCGCCCGGCCAGTGAAAGATCACGATCGAACCATGGATTGAGCAAGGCACCGCCATATACTTCCACCGCGAGCTGATAATAGCCCGACTGCGCCAGTTCCGGTTTCGGTTTGACTTTAAGACACGGGCTGTCGGTATGTGCGCCTGCCATGCGAAATCCACTGTCAACCGGATTGCCCGCCAGGGTAAAGGCAATAATCGAAGAATCATTGCGCGTCACAAAATATTTGCCGGCGGCATCCAGCTGCCATGCATCGGCTTCACGCAGGCGTTTGAATCCGGCCTGTTCGAGCTGTTGTACCATCTGCTCGACTGCGTGAAACGGTGTTGGTGAATTTTTTAAAAATTCCAGTAAGCCTGCAATATATTCTGAATCTTGCATGTTCGTCAGTATCCAAGTTTATAAAGTGTACGTTGCTCGTAGCCGGTGATTACCTGCACCATCCCCGCGAGCCTGGTATCCAGCTCAACATCGCCCGTGTCGACAATCATCGGCCTGCTGTTTAGCGTACGCAATTTTTCGTTGCTCGCCACTAGCAGAATATTGTCAGGTTGATTCTGATCAATAACTTTGCGAATCAGCGCCGGGCTGAACTGCTGGTTGCCACGGCCGAACACATGCCCCTGCCCGCCGATCGCCGTGACCACAATTCTTGCAGGATGCTTTGCAAGCAGATCCAGCATTGTACGCGCATCAACATCACTCGCCAGCAAAGCATGATTGCGCACCACATCGATACCGAGCAGGGTGTTGTCCAGGCCAAGCTGCTGCATGATTGCAGCGGTGGTCGAGCCTGAGCCAATGAAATATAAAACATCGTGCTCCATGTTTTCCACCACGTCACTGGCTATGTCCTGCACCGCCATGGCCTCGTGGTCAACGCCGCCCTGCTTGATGACCTGCATGCGCGTGTCATCCACCGGCACGCGCAAATATCCATAACAGCTGGCTTTCACCTGGCCGGCACGAAATGCATTTTCGTCAAGATCCATGACTTCGACCGCGTGCAGCGTCACCGGCGAGCCGGCGGCAATCAGCGCCAGCAGCTCACCCGCCTGCTGTGGCGTAACTGCGTACACCGCGGAGTGAATTTTACAGCCGGCGGGAATACCGATCACCGGCAAGGTGGCGGCTTCGTCAGCACTCAGCGCATTGAGCACATCGCGCGCGGTACCGTCTCCGCCAGCAAACACCAGCAGATCGATGCCCGAAACCAGCAGGGCGCGCACCGCAGCCTGGGTATCCTGTGCCGAGGTGTGGTTATTATCTGCTGCGCGATACACCACCTCGCAGCCCATCCCGAGCTGCCTGAGGACATCCTCACCCATGGCATCGCCAGCGGTTTTTAGCGTCACGCCAGCTTTGCCTGCCAGGCTATGCATGGCTGCCAGCGTGCGCTCACCCGCCATCGGCTTCGCGCCAAGCGCCAGCGCCTGTTCGACAATCGCCGCACCGTCGCTGCCCTTGAGCGCAACACTGCCGCCAATGCCAGCCAGCGGGTTTATGATCAGACCGAGTTTCATGGTGTCGCATTCTAGCCGTCACGGCGCAGACAGGCTAAACATTCTTGCCATGCGTGATTCTCATCGCGGGAGCCTGTTGCAGATTTAAGCGACAACGGGGCTACGTAGCAGGCATCAGCAGTGTTAAAATCTCGATCCGCCTGGTGAATGAGCATCCCATCTGTATGGAATATCCCGACGTTTACAAGCCTCGACGCGAGACAGTCGCAGTCGATATCAACGGTGTCACCGTAGGCGGAGGCGCGCCAGTGGTGATCCAGTCGATGACCAATACCGACACGGCTGATATCAGCGCCACCACCGAGCAAATCCTGCAACTCGCCAGCGCCGGTTCTGAACTGGTGCGCATTACTGTCAATGATGATCGGGCAGCTGCCGCGGTCGCGCCGATACGTGATGCCCTCGCCGCTAAAAACTGTTGCGTACCCATCGTCGGTGATTTTCATTTCAATGGCCATAAATTGTTGAACGACCATCCGGCGTGCGCCGAAGCGCTGGCCAAGTACCGCATCAATCCCGGTAATGTCGGCAAGGGCAAAAAACGCGACAGCCAGTTTGCCACCATGATTGAACACGCCTGCCGCCACAACAAGGCGGTCCGCATCGGGGTTAACTGGGGCAGCATGGACCAGGCGCTGCTCGCCAGCCTGATGGACGAAAACGCAGCTCGCAAGCAACCGCATGACGCGCACGATGTCATGAAAGAAACCGTGATTCGTTCCGCGCTGCAAAGTGCGGCACAGGCCGAGGAACTCGGACTGGCGAAAAACAAAATAATTCTGTCGTGCAAAATGAGCGTGGTGCAGGACCTGGTTTCAGTTTACCGTTCACTCGCACAGCGCAGTGATTATGCATTACATCTTGGCCTGACCGAAGCCGGCATGGGCTCGAAAGGAATCGTTGCATCTACCGCTGCACTGGGTATTTTATTGCACGATGGTATTGGCGACACCATACGTGTCTCGCTCACACCCGAACCCGGCGCAGACCGCTGCAAGGAAGTCATTGTTGCGCAGGAAATTCTGCAGACCATGGGCCTGCGCTCATTTGTACCTCTGGTCACGGCCTGCCCCGGCTGTGGCCGCACCACCAGCACCTACTTTCAAACCCTGGCATCGCAAATACAGGATTATTTACGCAAGCAAATGCCACAGTGGGAGAAACGCTATCACGGCGTAGAAAATATGTCGGTGGCGGTGATGGGCTGCGTGGTCAACGGCCCCGGCGAAAGCAAGCATGCCAATATCGGCATCAGCCTGCCCGGCACCGGCGAACGCCCGGTGGCACCGGTGTATGAAGACGGTGAAAAAACCGTAACACTTAAAGGCGACCATATTGCAGACGAGTTTCAGGTTTTGATCAACCACTATATTGAGCGCACTTACTCAAGCAAAAATAGTCAGTAATAAATCGAAACGTCAGCGCATCGGCTCGCTATCCAAACTGATCATAATGATTTTAATAACACCAGGAGAAAGAATGAACATCAAAACCATAGCAGCATTCGCACTTGTTGCCTATACGACATCTGCCAACGCGGGCTGGTTTTCCGACATGTTCGGCGGCTCGGATGAAATCAAGGATAAGGTTGAAGAAATTAAAGACACGGTCAAAAACAGCAGCGCCGGCGATACTGTCAAAAATGCACTCAGCAATGAAGACATCGTCGCCGGACTGAAAGAAGCCCTCAACAAGGGCGCGGGCTATGCAGTGAATAATCTCGGCAAGGCTGACGGTTTTCTGAAAAACAATGATGTCAAAATCCCGATGCCAGATAAACTAGAAAAAGTCGAATCGCTGTTGCGCAAGGCAGGTCAGGATAAATACGCTGATGAATTTGTGACCACCATGAACCGTGCTGCGGAATCTGCCGTGCCCTTAACCCTGAACGTGGTCAAGGAAGGCATTGCCAATATGAGCATCGATGATGCAAAAAACATTCTGCACGGCCCCGATGATGCTGCCACACAATATCTGAAAAAAGTCGGCAGCGACAAGCTCAACGCACAAATTTCACCCATCGTGCAGGATGCTACGGCAAAAGCCGGCGTCACCAGCATGTATAAAAACATGTATGGCAAACTCGGTTTTGCCGGAAAATATTTAAACCTCGAAGACTACAACGTCGACAGCTATGTCACGCAGAAAACCATGGATGGCCTGTTCACCATGATTGCACAGCAGGAAAAGAGCATTCGCGAAAATCCCGCGGAAAGAACTACCGATATACTGAAGAGTGTGTTTGGGTATAAATAATAATTGTCCACAGATGAACGCAGATGAACACGGATAAAAATTAAGTTGTCGAATGTTTACGGGAATGGCGCTTATTGTTATGTAGAGACACTGTTACACGCGCAGCGTGTTTAACTAAAACAATACTTTTTTTGCTTTAATCCGTGTTCATCTGCGTTCATCCGTGGATAATAATTATTTTCAAGCAGTCGCTTTCTGTGAATTAATTTTACGTCGCTGTTTCACGGCATCCGCAAGTTCGCGCAATAAGCCTTCAGTCGTTTCCCAGGCAATGCAGGCGTCGGTGACGCTCTGGCCGTAGGTGAGCGCCTGGTCGGGCATCACATCCTGGCGGCCTTCGACCAGGTGGCTTTCTATCATCACGCCGATAATGCGGTTTTCACCGTGCCTGAGCTGTGCGGCAACATCGCGGCATACATCCACCTGGCGACGGTAATCCTTGTTGCTGTTGGCGTGTGAGCAATCCACCATCAGTTGCGGACGCAGGCCGTTTTTCTGTAACTGGTCGGCGGCGTGTTTTACACTGTCGCTATCATAGTTCGGCTGGTTGCCGCCACCGCGCAGGATAATGTGACAATCTTCATTTCCTGTGGTCGAAAAAATCGCCGAATGCCCCTGCTTGGTCAGTGACATGAACACATGCGGACGCGATGCGGCATGCACTGCATCGATCGCAATTTTGAAACCGCCATCGGTGCTGTTCTTGAAACCGATCGGGCAGGACAGTCCGGACGCGAGTTCGCGATGGCCCTGGCTTTCGGTGGTGCGCGCACCGATCGCGCCCCAGCTGACCAGGTCAGCGATGTATTGCGGGCTGATCAGGTCGAGAAATTCGGTACCCGCGGGTACGCCCTGTTTCGCCAGGTCGAGCAACAGGCTGCGCGCCAGCTGCAATCCCTTGTTGATGTGAAAGCTTTCATCCATGTCCGGATCGTTAATCAGGCCTTTCCAGCCCACCGTGGTGCGCGGTTTTTCGAAATATACGCGCATCACGATACAGAGCTCATCATCGAGTTCGTCAATCAGTGGCGTGAGCTTGCCCGCGTATTCACGCGCAGCTGCTGGATCATGAATTGAACACGGACCCACGACAACGACCAGCCGTTCATCCTGGCCATGTAGAATATTATGGATCGCGTGGCGTGTGTGATAGACAGTCTCGGAGGCGTGCTCATCCATCGGAAACTCGGCATGGAGCTCACCCGGAGGTACCACTTCCTGCAGGCCGGAGATTCTTACATCGTCTGTCTTAAACTTCATTTAAAGTGCTCACGCAACGAATGGGGGCTGATTAATAACCGCATTATATATAATTTGAGCTCATGCCTCTAACTGGCGAAGAATATCGGCCAGATCATTAAAATTTGTCACTTGCGCATCGGGCTGGCAGTGAGGATGCGTCCAGTCCTGTTGCGCGCGATTGACCCAGACAGTGCGCATGCCGAGCTGGCAGGCGCCGAAAATATCGCGCTGCGGGTCATCGCCGATGAGAACGGTTTCGGCCGCGTTCACACTGGCCTGGTCGAGCAGCGCTTCGAAAATGGCCGGGTGAGGTTTCGCCTTACCCACGCCCGCAGCACTGACGGCAAACTCGAACCAGTGCCCCACCCCGGTCAGATGAATATCGGCATTACCATTGGTAATGGCCGCCAGTCGAAAGCGTCGATGCAGCGTATCCAGCGTCGGCGCCACGTCGGCGTAGAGTGTGACCTGCTGGCGTGCCTGGTAATACAGCTCAAACGCCGGCTCGACCCAGTCGTGCGCCAGTCCAAATTCATCAGCGAGCGAACGCATCGAAGCCAGCCGCATGTGCGTGAGATCGTGGGCGATAGCGGGATGTTCGCGCATAAACGCGATGCGCAAGTCACGCAGGCTGTTGATATCGTGTTGCTCGGTGATTTGCGGCACATGCTGCTGCATCCAGTGATACAACTTGTTTTCCGCCGCCATGATTGTTGCGCTGCACGGCCAGAGGGTGTCGTCCAGGTCAAAACAGAGCAGTTTTACAGCCACCGGAAGACTTTATCGCGACAGGCGCACCACGTAACCGCTGCCTGACTTCGGTTGGGCGGTTGATTGCCAGGCTTCGAGCGCCGCGACCGCGCTGGCACGGCTGGCAAAATAACCGAAACGCACGTTATAGCGGGTCTGGTTGTCCTTGTTCAGATATTCGTCGAGCCTGGCGCTGAGATTTTGTTCGCTGAGTTCATCGACATGGCGCTGGGCATTGTTGAAACTGCCGTAGATAGCCACCTGGATACTATAGAGCGCATCTTCTGCGGTAGCATCGTCAATCACAGCAAGTGACGCCAGTGCCTCGTTTTCCTGCGGATCCGGCGCCGGGCCTCCGATAGCGAGACCGGCTTCGACGGCTGGCTCGACAACAGCTGCGATTTCAGGCGCCTGCTGATTACTGGCAACCGCAGCCTGCACAGCCGGTCCAGGTGATTTCGCGGCCGCAGGCTTAGTCGGCGCAGGCCGGGGCGGAACGGGATCTGCCTGTGTGACTGCTGATACCTGCGTCGTATCATCGGGCAGGTCGACATCTATTTCTGCACCGGGCGCTATGACTTCAGGCACCACTGGATCGATACTGTCAGCAGCGATGGGTTCCGGAAGTGTCAACGCGACGCGGTCAGCAGCCAGCGCGCGGCTGTCCTCAGCCTTGTTGACGCCGGTAGAATAGCCAGCACCATAGGCGATCACCAGGGCAAGCAGCATACCTGCAATTATTTGTAATTGTCGTCGTTGATCGAGTAAGACTGGTGCCATGGAATGAACTACGGGTGGAATATAAGGCGCAATCATACCGGTTTTCGCTCACAGAACAAGCCAGAACAGGGCCAATAAGGCAATACTCTGCGAATATGAAACAACTCGTCAAAAAAGCCGAACGACATTTGATTAAAACCGACAGCGTGCTCGCCGGTCTCATCGAACAGCATGGGCCGTGCACATTATTTGATGGCAACGCACTGATCCACAAACCAGGCTTCCACGTGCTGGCCTGGGCGATTATCAACCAGCAGCTGTCAGTGGCGTCGGCGAAAAGCATCGAGATTAAACTGCTGAAGCAGCATCGCGCGCAGGAATTTACCGCCAGGCGAATTGCTGCACTGAGTGATGCGCAACTCGCAGCCTGCGGTCTCTCCAGGCAGAAAATTCGCTATCTGCGCGCCCTCTGCGACGCGGTAAACACGCGCACATTACAACTGGATGGCCTTGCAGCTGACAGCAGCGAACGTGTCACCGAAGTCCTCACCGCACTGCCCGGCATCGGCCCCTGGACTGCGGATATGTACCTGATGTTTTCACTCGCACGGCTCGACATCCTGCCCGTGGGTGACCTGGCCCTGCGCAAGGCGTTCAGTCGGCACTACCCGATCGCAGACAACGCAACACCCGCCGAATATCACCGCCTGGCACAGGGCTGGCGACCCTACCGTACGATTGCCAGCTGGTACTTATGGGCGAGTGTAGATTAATTTTCTGGACTGACGGAATATACTTGCGGGCATAAGATTGTCTGCTATCTTCCTGTCATGCATAAAATACTTCTACTACTTATTATTTCACTTTGTTCTGGCTGCAGCCTGTGGCAGGGAATTACCGCGAGAGAAGCGGTTAAACCCTGGGAGCGCGATATTCTCGCCCAGGATGGCATGCAAATCCCGCCAGACAAAATGCACGCCTACTCTGATGACCATATCTACTTCAGTAAAGAAGCCTCGACTGGCGGCAACGGAGTCGGCGGCGGTGGCTGCGGCTGTAACTAATCCTCGCTGTAACTCAATATCCTATGAAAAACATACGTAACAAGCTTTCACTGGCCACCTGTGGCCTGCTTTCCCAACATGCCGGCGCTGCTACTGAAATAGACAATGCGTGGGAGATAGACTCCTCTGCGTTGTATTACAGCGAAACAGATCGCATTACCGTCTACAAGGCAATTGCAGATGTAAAAGGCGTGGTTTCTGACGCAGACACGGCCGACCTGAAAGTGGTTTTAGACACGATGTCGGGACCGACACCTTCAGGCAGCGTAATACAGACCAACCTGGCGTTCACAGGGGCTTCAGGTGGCAGCATTGCCGCCGGTGGCCAGGTGTCATCACTTGCGAAGTTTGATGATACTCGCGTCGGCCTCTCGCTGGACTGGAATCACGAATTCAATCGTCTGCTCAACGTCACCTATAACGGTGCGTTCTCGGTCGAAAATGATTATCGTTCATTCAGTGCGGGTGCAACATTCACGAAATCAACCGAAAATCGTGCCTACGAGTTCACACTGGGCGCTGCTGGCACAACTGACCAGATATTCGTCATTGGTACCAAGGCCACACCTGTCCCGCTGAGCGAAGTCAGCGATGGTCTGTCGTATGGTGAGGGCACCAAGAATACGGTTGAATTGATCGCGGGAATGACGCACATAGTCAATAAACGCACTGTTTTACAGCTCAATCTCGCAGCTGGTACGGTCAAAGGCTATCTAAATGACCCGTACAAAATTTTCAGCATCGTGGATGTGAATGGTATCGAATTTGACCAGTATTACGAAGCGCGCCCGAACAGCCGCACGCGCACGAGCATTGTGCTGAACCTGAATCACCAGCTGTATCCAGAGAATCACATACTGAATTTTTCATATCGCTACTACACCGACGACTGGGAAGTAAAGTCGCATACATTTGATGTGCTCTATCGCGTCAACCTGAGTGACAAAACACATCTGATTCCGCACTTCAGGGCTTACACGCAATCGAAAGCCTTCTTTTATAATAATTCTATTTTCAAGGATCCGACAGACCCTGCGCCAATCTCAGCAGCATTGCCTGAGTTCGCAAGTGCGGACTATCGACTGGATGACATGATATCACTGACGGCAGGGATGACACTGGGCCAGTATTTTGCAGGTGATGGCAAACTGCGCACCCGCCTGGAATATATACATCAGAGTTTTGATAACTCTGAATACGATACCAATAAGGCACTGGTCTTCCAGGTGAGTTACTCGAAAAAATTCTAGCCTCAGCCGACACAGACTACCAGGACCCGTCCCTGGTATTGCGCACACAAAAAAGACCCCGAGCTAACGGGGTCTTTTTTTGCCTGACTATTAATACCTGTTCATACGTTTTCGTCTACAGCAGGGTCACGCTCTGGATTACATCATTCCAGGTCATTAACTCAGAAGTGCCCCCCGATGATTTACAGGCTTGATACTACCGACACTGTTCAATTACGTTGCTGCGAGGTACCGGCTGAATGTACTGAACATATGAATCCGAATCTCCTGTGTAGAGTGTGGTGCACACGTTACCTGGCTGCCTGGTAGCACCGAACCCGCTTACGGCAGACCCGTACCAGCCAGTGTAAACAGGTTCTGGTAATTGCCCCGGCCCCAGCTCTTTGAGTTATTGAGGTTCACTTTGCATGCAAAATCTGCATACACGAGGCTGCCGTTTGTCACACAGCAACTCTTACAGACTCGATCAACCATAATCTGTACGCAAAAAAAAGCCCCGAGCTTTCGGGGCCTCTTTTTGCTTTACTATTAACAACCAATCAAGTCGCGGTTTCGTCTATCGCCGGGTCACCCGTCGGATTTCGCTCCTCATCGCTGGTCAGTATTTCGGGATTTTCAACACCCATGTAACTGTACAGGCTGGCTGCAATCGACATGGGCTCAAACTGGTAACTTCCCGGTGCCGGTTCGGTGAACTGGTTATTCGTCCCTGCACTACCCGTCCACGCAGTCGTACCAACAACCTTGCCAAGCTGCCTGTTAGCAGCAAACGCCGCAGATCGTCACGCCAGCACCGCCAAAGGTGTACAGGTTCTGGTTGTTGCCGTGGTCCCAGCCCATCGAGTTGTTGAGATTGACGCGGCGGCCAAAGTCGCCAAAAACGTTGATAACGATATTATCCGTGGTGGCTCGAGTGTTGCCACTGGCAATCGTCTGGCCGTTCATGTATTTGATGTGCCACATCGCCGCTCTCAGGGTCTGCATCACGTTGGTCATACGATCAGGATATCTATCAATACCGTTGTTATGGTCATCCCAGCCACCCAGTGAACCACCCACGGAGATAAACAGGCTGCTGGGATTATGTATCGCCAGTGTCACTGCAGCTTTCACAGTATCGCCAAAGCCGTTATCGGGGTATGAGAATGTTCCACCACCATTTTCTGTCGCATCAGCGCCTGCGAGCGTAGGCAACGGTGTAAGCCCTTCATCGTTTGCATCTCTCAAAGAACCAATCTGGCCTTCAAGCTGTGCACGCGTGGTGAACGCATCGACAGCGCCTGAGAACCGTGCGCGCTCGGCTGCGCCCATCGCCTTGTCGACCAGCGCGTCCATCCGTGTAGCGTTGTTATTACTGTTACGGGTGAACGGATTATCAAAATTATCATCCAGCGTAGTACCACGGAAGGCGAGTGGTATTGTTGTGTCCGGATCCTGCGCGAAAATGCGGCTCTCACCTTCGAATGAAACAAAGGGCAACACCAGGTTGTTCACACTGGCAATAGGTGAATTATCTGCAAGCAAAGTACTGGCTTCATACTTCGAAGCATGGGTCATCAGAAGCGCCGCCATGCGAGTGCCGACACCGGCGCTGGTATCGATGTCCAGCGAGCCTTTAATGCTCATCAGGATACTCTCACGATGCGAACGGGTACCGTCCTTTACCTTGTGCAGGGTACGATACGCGCTCATATAGTTGTCTGTTGAGCATGAATTCCATTTCATCGCCCCCGGCACCCGACCAGAAACCATTCGGCGTAATCAGACCACCACCCGACGTCGGCTGGGTAATACCATTGAAAACATTTTCATATGAATTCTGCGAATTGTTTTCAATGTCAGCGATATTAGTCAGGTTGCCCGCGAGCTCTGAAGGGCCTCCATAGAGAAATATATTAATCACCTGCGGCATCACCGCCGGTGGAGTCATAATGCTGGCCTGATCATACTGGACAGCCGCACTAGCGTTTTTGTATAACGACACCAGGTTTAATGAAGAAGGCACAAATACTGATGCACCACTAATACCTGCGTATTTGAGAAAATCTCTGCGATTCATGTTTCCTTCTCCTCAGCTCACTGCCTTAAAGTAATAAAATTCTGACAACCTGGATATATAGTCAAATGTTATTCGAGCGATGTTGTCATAACGACCCGCGCGAATGACTTCTACACCATCGACGGTTTGAAGATGGCTGTCAGATTGATTCATGTCACCATTCTCGTCGCGAATAATCTCCAGCAGGTCCGTGATTTCATCACTGCTCGGTTTGCGTTGTAGCGCGTTGAGGAACAGAAAATCCAGGAACTCTTCGGGCGACAGATCGGCAACATCAGGCTGAACATCACCATCGGCGTCATAGAACAGACCATCAGTGCCGTTGCCGCCCTGGTAGGCCGTGTTGTTATAACCGCTATTCGGCGCATTACCTGCTCTCACCAGAAACTCTTCACGCAGTCCCTTGTGATAACTGGCAAAACTGACGCCATCCATAGGTACATCGGGCAGACGTCCAATTTTATAGGACATGTTCGCCGCACCTTTGGCAGGCAAGGCGATACGATCATTAATATTATTTGATGTCATCCGAATAAACACGGCCTCGTCCAGTTCACCCGCATTGTTATCACGTGGATTCCACTTGAGCGTATCGAGCAATGACATCAGGTTTTCTTCATATGATCTTGGGCGCTCGGTGTTGACCAGGTATTCTTTCGAGAAAATAATCGCCTTGAAAATATCCTCGAACGTCTCCGGGTTGCTCGCATTGATGGCTGCGTTCATCGCCAGTCGGTCATTGAGTGAACGCCCAGCCATCAGGTAGTTCAGAATCACTTCAGTGACACGTGGCATCAACAAAGGATGGCCGGCGATGACATCGTACAAATCATCACAGGTGGTAACATAATTTGTACCCAGGATTAACTGCGGTACCGAGTTGGGGAAATCAGTGCGGCGAATCAGGTAGCCATCATCCTCGTCGGTCAGGTAAAGATCTTTACAGGCGATGCCACCACGTAATGAATCTTCTTCGGTTTCAAACAGCCCCAGGTATAACTCGTAGGCTTCGAGCGCATGGTTTTCCGGGGAACGCGATACACGCCAGCGCGCCAGTGAGGGTAAATTTGAACGTACAATCTGCCTGACACTGAGATCATCTTCGAGGCTCTTGACCAGGAAGCGGTACATGTTCTGTACATCATTCATGTCGGTGCTTTCCATTTCCTCGGCAGGCGAAAACATGATGGTATTAGCCAGGAAATAAGCCATCCAGTGTACGAACTGGGTACGACTGACCGGGTATTCCTTGATTCGCGCGAGTGGCAGCTGTCTTGGGCGCTGGTTAGATTCTGCATCGCCATTGGTGTCAAACCGATACTTTGCATCCGCTTGCACTGGATTGCCCTCGCTATCGAGGCCATCAATCTCAGTATCGTAAACAGCAATTTCAACCTGGCTGAGATCTGTTCTCATGCTGGCTTTCATGTTATCTAAAAACTTTGTGTCTCGAGGCACAAGTACGTTGGTGCCATTACTGAAATCAAAAAATTCTCCTGCAGTCTTACCCCTATATATTGTCGCCAATAGCTTGTTAGCAACCTGATACTGTTGCTCGGGCGCTAACTGGTTATATTCTTGCTGCGACATCGGCCTTGCGAATCCACCCGCAGTAAATTCAGTGGATCCACTCGGTGCACCAGGGTCACAGCCGAGTAGAAAGCTTGCTGCGAGCAAGGAGCTGATAATGAATGGTTTGTTATTAAATATCACGGGTTCACTCCATTGGCTGAAGACATAGAACAGTACATTGGAAAAGTGTAGATGAAAGATGAGTAAAAATTATTCATAAATAGACGAACGGTAGATTTTTATAAAAAATATATTATTCATAATTAACAAGAAGTTACAGAACTCTTTTAAAAAGCGCATAATATTTCGCAGATTTCTACGAGAGTTTTATCGAAAATCTGTAAGAATTTTTTACAGTTCTGCTATATTTCATCATGTGGTCGCAGGGATATTCGAAACCCGGTCACAAATTCTTGAATTGATCAAAAACCAGACGTATTAATCCTACTAGCGCGCAGTGCCATAGCAGACTCGCTATGACTGCCATTTATCATTTGGGTTCACAAACGAGGGTATTATTTTGAGATCAATTCTGCGCATTCTTATTCCTGTTATCGCCATCTATGGTTTTATCGCTCCGTCAAACGCCAGCGCTGAAAAAGCGCCCCAGTTTGTGCTGCAGGGCGATAACAAGAAAATCCAGCTCAGTAATTACAAAGGCAGGGTTGTATACGTCGACTTCTGGGCATCCTGGTGTGATCCCTGCCGTCGTTCATTTTCATTCATGAATAAAATGCAGTCGCTGTATGGTGAAGAAAAATTCAGTATCATTGCGATTAACCTCGATGAATCACGTGACGCAGCAAGAACATTTCTGGAGAAAATCCCTGCATCCTTCGATATTGCTTACGATCCACTGGGTCGCACCGCCGAAGCTTACAAGCTGAAAGCCATGCCAAGCTCTTTTTTGATTAACAAGAGAGGTGAACTGGTTTACCGACATGTCGGTTTTCACAGCGAAGACAAGGACGAACTTGAAAAAAACATCAAGCAGCTGATCGGCACAGGCATGCTGGCCAAAAAATAATGCTGTGAATTGCTTGTTCTAATCACTAAAAAAATAACGAGGCCCTGGCCTCGTTATTTTTTTGTATTACACAATCCCGATCCATTCTTTCCAGTACTGGAACAGGTCCGCGTCGAGCGACGCCAGCACAGAGCGTGTTTCAAGCTGATTGCGAAATACCGGCAGATTATCCAGCGAAATCGAAACCCCACCGGCCTCGTGCAAAACCAGGTGTCCGGCCGCATAATCCCACAGTTTCTGACCGCCGTGCAGATAAATATTATAACGACCTGCTGCGAGCCAGCACCAGTCAAGCGCTGAAGACCCAATATTGCGCTGCGATGAATAAGGCGCTTCGGTCACCAGCCGCAGACATAGATCACGCGGTAATCGTTTCATATCTATCTCGGCGATGACTCGATGTAATTCTTCCGCGGCCGGTTTCCTCTCCAGTGGTACACCATTGAGGTGCGCGCCTTCAGCTTTTATCGCGGTAAATGTTTCATCTCGTATCGGATCATGAATCAGTGCGAGCACCGTCTCGGCATTTCTGACCAGTGCTACCGAGACGGCAAAACACGGCATGCCAGTAGCATAATTGTTAGTGCCATCGAGCGGATCGATGCACCAGTACTCTTTGCCTCGATCAATCACCGCGTGCTGTTGATCAACAGACATTTCTTCTCCGAGTACGGGAATGTCCGGCCAGACATCTGCCATTTCTGTTTGCAGTCGCAGTTGCATGGCTGTGTCAGCAGCAGTGATAATGCTGTCATCTTCCTTGTAACTGAATTCGTGATTACCGAACCCGGGCAGCAGTTCTTCCTGCGCTGCCAGCCTGACAATTTTAGTGAGTGTTTCCAGGTCTGTATGCATTTGTTTACCAGGGAATATCTTTACCATCTATATCAATAAAACGTCCGCTGTCACTCGCCTCGAGTGCCAGCAATATTTCAAATAAGCGATTAACACTTTCGCGCACCGATATTTCAGCATTCGGCCCGCCCATATCGGTTTTCACCCAGCCCGGATGAAGCGCAACTGCCTTGATGTCCCGGGCTGCCAGGTCTACCGACATACTTTTAACCACGGCATTCAAAGCAGCCTTGCTTGATCGATAGATATAACTTCCGCCCGAGCCGTTATCCGCCATGCTGGCCATTTTGCTGCTGAGACAGGCGATAATTTTTTGCCGACCACCCTGCAGTTGGCCAAGCATAAGCTCGGCCAGTTTCAACGGCGCAATGCAGTTCACCAGGAAGGCATCCTGCCAGCCGGCGACATCGACTTCACCAAACTGATTCTGATCAGGGCCATAGACACCGGCATTATTGATCAACATGTCAATCGACTCATTACGAAGTTCGTAGGCCAGCGACTGCAGGGTGGCGAGTTCACGCATATCAGCAATGTGTACGCTGACCTTGCCAGGCGCGAGCGTAGCCAGTCCGAGCAAAGCCTCGGCCTGTTGTGGATGGCGACAACAGGCAAACACGCGCCAGCCCCGCTCCACGCTGACACGCACCATTTCAAGCCCAATGCCGCGACTGGTTCCGGTAATTAACAGATTCATAGCTAGCCCCCGTTTAACGCACTGCCGCGCTTGCCTGATCAGACAAAACATGCAATAGTCATACAATCGTCTGATTATGGAAGTGTCTCATGCCCCATACGATTGTGGTCACCGGCGCCACCGGTTTTGTCGGCAGCCACGTACTCGAAGAACTCAACCGTATCGGTCATCACGACCTGCGCATTATCGCAGCCTGTCGCGATCGGCGAAAGCTGATTGCAGGTTTTGACGGTGAAATTCGCCAAGGTGATTTACGTGATCCCGATTATCTCGCGCGTGTACTCACAGGTGCCGATATAGTGTGTCACTGTGCAGCATGGACATCTCTCTGGGGAAAGCGCAAAGAATCCGATGAGCTGTTCCTGCAGCCCTCACTTAAGCTGATCCAGACAGCACTGGAATGGAAACTTAAACGTTTTGTTTTCATCAGTACAACCAGCGCCGCCGCACCCGAACATTCTCACGAAGCATTGAGCCCTGGCATTCCCCGGCGGTATTGGCCACACCTTAATAATGTCATCAAGATTGAAAACGCGATGCGGGAAAATGCCCATCGTGGAATGGCCATGGTGAACCTGCGTTGTGGATTATTCGCCGGCGAGCGATATGCGCTTGGACTATTACCGATTTTATTGCCGCGTTTGAAAACCCGGCTGGTACCCTGGGTAAAAGCAGGCAACACTGGATTGCCCATGATTGATGGCAGGGATATCGGCCAGGCCGTGGTGCGCGCAGCCCTTGCGCCACTGGAAATGGCATACACCGCAGTCAATATTGTCGGCCCGGAAGTCCCCACAGCGCGCGAAGTGGTTAACTATATTTGCGACAATTACCAGTACCCCAAACCGTTATTCAGTGTGCCCTTCCCGCTCGCGTACAGCTTTGCCTGGCTGATGGAAACCCTCGACCGGCTGGTACCCTGGGAACCACTGGTCACACGCAGTATTATTCACCTGCTGGAAGAAACCCATGCGAATAACGCGCAGGCACATGCGCTGATTGGCTATTCAGCCGAAATTCACTGGAAGGAAGCAATTGATCGGCAACTGCGATCAATGAAGAAAAATCAGTTTAAAGCTATGAAAATGCACCGCCCGATACGGCCATTATCGAGCGATGCAGATTAATATGCCTGGTAGCACACGGCTGTTTATTCGAGCACTTATCCGAGATTATAAAAGCGGTTGAGATAAAATTGCTCATACTGATCGGGCGGCAGTGCCTTGCTCCAGTAAAAACCCTGTCCCAGCTGGCAACCGAGCCCCTTGAGCATTTCCAGCTGACGGTCATTTTCAACGCCTTCAGCCAGCAACTTTAATTTCAGCCCGCGCGTCAGTCCGGCAATGGCCGAGACAATCGCCGAGTCGGTTTCGCTGTCAGGAATGCCGGCGATGAATTCGCGATCAATCTTGACTATTTCTACGGGAAAGTCCTTTAGATAAGCCAGCGATGCAAAACCGGTTCCAAAATCATCGAGGGATATGGTCATACCCATCTCGTGAAGCTTAATCAGCACTTTTTCAACTTCACCCACGTTTTCGATCAAGGTACTTTCAGTCACTTCGATGGTGATATTGGCTGCATCGATATTGTTATCCGCCAGTTCACGTTTAAACAGGCCAACAAGATCCTGATCGCGGAATTGACGCGCACCGATATTGATCGATACATTATGTTGTTCCAGACCGGCTTCATGCCATTGTTTAAGCTGGCGACACACCGTGCTGATCAGCCACTCACCGATTGGAATAATTAAACCGCAGTCTTCCGCCAGTGGGATAAAGTCATTGGGAATAATGATGCCTTTATCGGGATGCTGCCAGCGTATCAGTGCTTCCACACCAGCGACTTCATTTCGGTGTAAATCGACCACCGGCTGGTAATGCACCACGAACTCATCATTCTGCAGCGCCCGGCGCATGCTGTTTTCAAGATCAAGCCGCTCCATTGCAGTCACACTCATTTCCGGTTTATAAAACTGGAAACAGTGGCGGCCTTTTTCCTTGGCACGGAACATCGCGGTGTCAGCGTTTTTCAAAAGTGTACGTGCATCTTTACCGTCATAGGGATACACCGCGATTCCCACGCTGGCACTGGTAAAGGTTTCCTGATCATCGAGTTTGACATTATGTTCGAGAATTGTAGTGAGATTATCCGCGATCGAAATTGCGTCGTCGGCATCATCGATACTCTCTACAATAACAGCGAATTCATCCCCACCCAGTCGCGCGACAGTATCGGCACGACGTAGTGAGCTGGACAGCAACTGCCCAATTGCCTTGATCAATTTGTCACCGGCTTCGTGGCCGAATGAATCGTTCACCAGTTTAAAATCATCCAGATCAATCAGCATTAATGCCATCGCTTCGCGATTTCGTTCGGCGCGTATCACGGCCTGTTCAAGGCGATCAGCAAACAACAGGCGATTGGGTAACTGGGTGAGCGTGTCACGATAGGCAAGCAGTTTGACCTTGCGCTCGGCGACCACCTTGGCAACGACTGAACGTACCCGGTGTTTGAGCACGGCCCATTTGATAGGTTTGGTTATAAAGTCGATTGCACCGACTTCGTAGGCACGTTCGACAGAGGCATCATCATCCAGGCCGGTAATCATGATCACCGGAATGTCCTTGAAACCTTTGTCCTTGATTTGCTGGCAGGTGGTAAATCCATCCAGGCCGGGCATGACGGCATCAAGCAGGATCAATGCCGGGTTATGTTTTTCGACAGCCTTGATGGCTTCCAGGCCATCTGCAGCTTCGATGATATCAAAATCTTCCGACTCAAGAACATGGCGCACCATCAATCGAATCGATGGATCGGAGCCAATACACCGGGTCATTGTTAACACCGGGTCACACCGCCACCAAGCCATGGCGTCACCCTGCCCCTCTACCTTCCTGTCACCAAGCTATGACGCCACACTGTCACCCAGCTTCTTTGTCATAACGTCGCACCACCTCCCTGTCACGACGTCACCCAAACACATTTTACTCATTCATACATACAATATTTTTTCTCACTACTAGCAACGAACTGTCGCCAAGTCCCCTCGCCAACAGCGGGCGGCCATGTCTTCGCGCTCCATGCGCGAATCGTCCTGAAGGGGACGTCGATTCGTTTGATGTTCTTTTTTAACTCTTATGCCTCAAAGCCTAGAAGCATCAGAGGGAGGTAATTTCAGTGATGCTTAATCGTGTTTTTCAGAGCCCTTATGCCTCAAGGTTCAAAAGAAACATAAACACTCAAATAGTAACTTCAAAGTACAATAAACTAGAACTTCTAGCTCCTCACGTCGCAAGGCCTCAAAAACATCAGATTAAAAAATCAACTTTAAAAATTCAAAAATCGTGATGCTTCTGAGCCCGCATTCTACCGTTGGCGCAAAAGGCAGCATTTTGGCCTTTTTTGGGCCAAAAAATACTCATAAGTTACTCACACCACGGCTGAATTCTCGCCTTAACTACTAGCACTCTACGGCCAAAAACAAACAGGCCGAGGGGTGTCCTCGGCCGTCTGGTCCTTATTTAATACCCCCGGATGGGGGGCAGCTCATTCCAGTTCGAGGTCATTTAGGTCGCCCTCATCTCCCTCGGCCACCGGGGCCACTCCCGGTCCAATACTGGGCAACTCCAGCACCCGCCCTTTCTTGGTCGTGGCTAACGACGGTATGCTTTGCGATCCTCCTGAGTGATCGTCCGTGACGCCAGCTCTCCCCCATCGAGCATGTCATCAACCACTCGGTTAGCATCGCGCTGTGGCAGTTTGGCCTGCGCCTTCACCTCTTCCTTTAGCTTCGTGGCCGTCCAGCGGCCGGGTGACTTGGCCACCAAATCTCTGGCTATTTGTCGGGCCATGGCGTCGTCCGCCACATCCTGCTGCGACGGACCAGTGTCTTTCTGCTTCATCGGGGCATCCCAGCTATCCAGCAGGCTGACGTGGTGGCTGGAGATGCTGACTCGCTCGAGCCAGTGCTCTTGGTATCCGGCGTAGTTGTTCTTCACCGTCATCAACTGCACGAAAGAGTGTCGGTCCTTGCTGCCGAGGTCGAGTTTGGCGGCGGTTTTCTCGTCCATCGTCCGTAGGACGAAGGCAGCACGAGCGTTGTCCACGAACGCCGTGGAGTGTGCGATTGAGCCGTGGTCGGCGTTCTTCCCAGCGTCGCCCATGCTGGACTTGGGGCTGTGCGCCAGTAGCAGGACACAAGCGCCGGTCTCCTGGGCGATGTGGGTCAGGGCCGTTGTCAATACCGTGGCGTCTTCGGCGCTGTTCAGTTCGCCCCCACCGGCGATCAGACGTGCGTGGTCGAAAACAATCAGGCGGGTTGGGCTGCCGGTTTTGGCCGCGAGGGATTTTGCACGGTCGATAGTGTCCTGAACCAGAGGGGTCCAGGTCAGGTTGCCGTTCGCCAGCTTAGTCAGAGAAATCCGCCTACCGGCAGCGGGGATGGTCTCGCAGTGCTTCTTAATAAGGTTCAGGTAGCGGCGTTTGACGAAGTTCGGATAGCCCTCGGTGATGTGTTGGTGGATAGCCCCCACACGGCGGTCACGCTCCCCAGCGTCTTCCTCCCCCAGAATGATGAGTGAGTTGCCAGCTTTGGGGATGTCCATCCCTGCGGCCACGGCTGGGGCGGTGTGGTAGGGCTTGTGCGGCTTGTGGGCGATGGCAAGGCCGACGCCGAGTTGCAGTGCCAGCATGGTCTTACTGGTGCCGCCGAAGCCGCCCAGGACGGCCAGCGTGCCCGCTGCAAAGTGGTCATCGACCACCCAGTCACGGGGCGGCGGGGCCATGGCGTCACGAACCGATAGGGGCTTCGCTGTGTCGAAGAGGCTCGTGTGCCTTTCTTCGGGCGTACGGGTCTCTCCTATGGCCGGCTCGTTGAAAAGGTCTGTGCCGCCCCCTGTGGACTTCTGTACCAAAGCTGGCTTGGACTGGCCCCAGGAATCCCAGGACCACTCGGGTATCCACTCCCTGGCATAGCGAATAAGGCTGCCAATGGTGACTGCCTTGGGGTCATCCGCTGTCTTGAGGGCGTTCTGCCAGCGGCTTCGTATCTCCCTCTCGTTAAAGCCAGTGCGCGGGTCGCCGTCTTTATATGAGAAGGCACGGAATATCTCGTAGGCACGAGGAGCCCCCGAGCGCGCTGCGGCCTGAAAGCAACGTCAGCCAAGGGTCGATGCCGCCGCCATTAGGCTTGTTGAACCACGCCTTTTTTGGAGCAGCTGCGAGGATGATGGCGAGCAGTTTGTCCTTGTCCTCACCAGGCAGGGAGTCCCACCGGGACGCTTCAATCCCCGCGCTCAGGTTGTTGGTGTCTTTGAAAACATCCGGCGCTGAGTAACTTTGGCTGATGGCCCGTCAACCGAGGCCTCTTCGAAAAAGTCATCATCAGTAGCCGGTGGTGCTGATGTGACGTTGCCACCACGCCGCTTGATCGCGTCGAGCGTCGTGTCGATGAGGCCTTGTGAGTAAACTACACCACCAGTGGCGCCCAACTGCTTGCCCGTCACTGCGATGAATCGGCCCGAGCTGAACGCCTCGAGGACTGCGCCATTATGCCCCGTCTGTTTTGACGAAGGGCTGCCGGACAACTGCCCACGAACCCAGATGTGGAGGCCAATACCCGAGGGGCTGATTTCGGTCCAGGCGCCCTCTGCCCTCGCCTGCTTGACGATACGTTCGGCATCTGCGTCCGCGATGCTTGCCTTGCCTTCGGCGCGCTGGATAACGCGGTCCAGGTCGATGCACTGAATGTCGTCGTCTGGTGACAGGGCGAGGCCGATGCCAGCGAACATGTTCGGGTCCGATTTGAAGCGGGCAACTGCGTCGTCGAAGGCCATTGTCCCGGCCTCGCCATACCCCACGAGCTTGCCGCTGGCATCACACGGGACTTTGTCGGGCTTCAACTTGCCTTTCTTCTGTATGTATCGCCATACGCACCAACGCGGTGTGCTGCGCATGATCTCCGGCACGTCGTCAGGCTTGAACTCGACAAAACCTCATGACTGCTTCTTCTGCAGCTGGCCTTGCTTTACGCCGCGTGCGGCTGCCAGTTCTTTCTGGTTAAGGTCGTCTGGACCGAATGGTGTGGACATGAAATCACCTCTAAAACTTTGGTCGAGAGGCGAATCGGGCTACAATGGAAATGCATCGTTTTTGGCCTGAAACGCCTGAGTAGTAAAACTGTTTGATTTCATTGCTCCTAAAGATGCGCTTCCGGCTGGTGCCCCACGCTTGGTTGCACAGTTGCTGTGTATTTATCCTCGACCCCGCTACTTTGGCAGGGTCTTATTTTGTGCGGCTTATGCCGCTGCTTATTCGATTTCCTCAGCACTCCCTGTGAGGATGGCATCATTCAGCCGCTCCACTTCGGCACTGCCCGTGCCCTCAAAAAGCGGGCTACGCTGGGATGTTTGGCTTCTCACGCCGCTGCCTCTCTCTTGACTGCAGACAGGAACCGCGCGATCACGCCCACGGTCTCGTCACGGTTCTCCACTACCTCGGCGTCCACATGCGGCAACTGCGCAACGAACCAGTAGGCATCTGCCATCTGCTCATCATGCGACTTCACACCCGCACGAACCCCTCGTAGCACGACCAAACAGGGAAGCCCTTTTGCAGCAGCCCATGCGATCTCTGCAACTGAGCCATACGAGTCAGGCGTGTCCAGGTAGGCGACCAGTGCATCGCAGGCGGCCAGTACTTTCAACTGCTTTCTCGGATGCAAAAGCCGGCTCGGGGTTTGTATTGCCTGGGTCAAGAGACACCTCGAGCCACGCCTCCTTATAGCTGGAACCGCCGCAGTGTTCTGGCTGGAAGTCCTCACCACCATCCACAGCAACGAACTGATGATACTCAGCCAGCGGCTCAATCACGTCCCACTTGCTGCCACAGGAGGGTTCGTCGCGAGTGCCGGCCTTATCAACTTTCCCGGCCAGATAAACCTTCATGCTCTCCACCCCCCAATGCCGCAGACGCGGCGCACAATTTCCTCATGCGTTCTCATCGATACTTGACTCCTTCCCCGCCTAAACGGCGCGAGAATCTTCCCCTGCTTCATCGGCGTGCAGCTCACGCTGCTTGCTCCGCAGGCATTACTGCCCGGCGTCCCCGGGACAGGAAATCCATTACGCGGCCTCTTCGCGGCCAGCGGGTTCTACGCGGCTTGGCGACTCGATGATTTCGTCGCCCAACTCGGCCGTATGCAGCGTATCGAGCTTGCCGGCGTTCATGCGATTAAAAACGTGTTGGATCGTGCGGCCGGAATACATGATGCGGCCGTTGGCGGCATAGCGTGCGGCTGGCAGCTTCTGTTTGCTGAGCCAGAGAACGTTGCGGATCAAAATGACTGCGGTCTCCTCGCGCGCGTCCACAGCGAATCCAGTGCCGCCTTCCAGAACCGCGATGCGATTGAACTAGGCAGTTCGTTGCTCATGTCTGTCCTCTCGAGAATGTTCTCAACCGATAGCCTCTGAATCTTTTGTAGCACACTAATTGACTTGTCCCAAGCACTTCTTCCTGGTAACACCTTCACAGCAATGAATAGCGTTTCAGCGCATGCAGAATGGGGTGAAATGAGTAAGTTATACTCATAACGTACACACGTATTTGAGCAGTGCCCGCCGTACATAAAACGGGCATGAATAAGTGTTTACTACTTGCCTATTCGGCGAATCAGATCGGTCCGTATCTGTGCCTCATCAGCGATTACGCCAAGGCGTATCCCCTCATCAATGTGCCGCACGATGGCGTCTTCAACGAGCTGCGCCAGCACACCGGGGTCCAGGGCTTCAGCCTGCACCGTCTGGTTGCCAGCGAAAGCCCGCTTGTCAGTCTTTTTGGGCGGCGCCGTGGGCAGCCCGTAAGTGGTGATGTGGGCCGGCAGGACAGCTACCCGTTCCAGGGTGATGTCGTGCCCGTAGGCCAGCCCGAACGCCGCGACATCCTCACCCAGTGAGCTGGCGATAGCACCCCAGACGGGTCGTGGTCGCCCACGTGCAGGATAATCAACCGCTCGGCCTCAAGACTGAGGTTGTGCTTGAACGTCACGGAGTCGAAACCGCTGGTCGAGACGGCGTCCACACCATAGTCAGCCCCCACGCTGGCGAGCTGCGGCACCATGCCGCCGGCCTCGCATACTTAATAGAGGCGTTGTGCCTGTCCGGCTTGCCGGTCGAGACGGAAGTCAGCAGCCTGCTGCTTGATGCTGGCCAGGAAAGCGTCTTCGGAATCGAATGCAGTCACGCCATGGCGCAATACACCGTCGTCACGCAAGCTGTCCATGGCGATCATCCCCGCCCGCCGCCCCCGCTTGGCCTTCTCGCCGAGCTGTTTTGTACGCCTTCTCCGTCTTGGCGTAGCCAACAGTACCGACCAGCCGATAGAAAACCTGCCGGAGCGTCAGTGGCAAGTGCTGCTGGTATTGGGCCAGGACATTGTCGATCTGCTCCACCACCTCAATTGAAGCAGCCGTCGGCTTCCAATCAGCGAACCCGCGTACCCGTGTTGTCTTTTTCATCAGACCCTCCTTGGGCCAGTGCCCGTCGATTTGACGGACTCTAACAGCGCCACCCTTCGTTCTTGCCGAGTAGCAAATCGCGAGTGCTGAATACGTGCTCGGTCTTCGCCAGGTAAGACAGGTCTTGATGAGTTTCTTGAATGGCGTTTGTGTAGGTATCTACCAGCACGAACTCGCCGAGCTCGTTGGTGGTCGGCCAGCGCATTTTGCGCAAGCACAACCCTCGATGCGCCAGTCGGCGGTTGATACGGGCAACCAGTGCTTTTTCAGAAATCATTTTCGGTCTCCTTTTGAGTAGTCGGGCTCAATTCAATGCAGCGTGGAAGCCGGCGAAGTACGCCGCTGCAAGCAGCATCGCTTGTGCGGCAACGATGAGTGCATCAATAAGAAGCATGCGTTGCTTAGTGCTCGTATCGAACCCCCCGTTTTCGCGGCCGAGTTCGAGGAACACATCCTCAACATGGAGGCCAAGCGCCCTCGCGTTGATGCGCAGTTTGTTCAGTGCGACCCGTTCGATTTGCCCACACGTGCTGGGCTGACACCGATTTCTCGGGCCACCTCGGCCAGCGTCATGTGATAGTCGTGAGTTACAGTTGGCATTTCGCGGTCTCCTAATGCGATTGCCTGACTACAATACTAGCGATTCTGCTAGCAGTCAATAAGAAGCACATCGATTTGCGAAAAATAGTGCTAGCATATCTACTAGACACAACACGAAGGGAAACCCAATGCCTAGAAAGGCCATACGCACCCGGGCGTTCAATACAAAAATTTCACCGGAGCACGCTGAAAAAGCCAGAAAACTGGCCGAACGCGGCGACATGTCCCAAGCCGATCTGGTTGAACAAATGATCAACCAAGCATGGAGCGACCGTTACGGCCGAAAACGCGGCAGTGGGGGTAAGCGTGATGGGGTTCCAGCTGGATAATGCCGCGAAGACAGTAGGCGAAGCCGCCGAAGAAGCCGCCCGGGCAGAGCTTGCCCGAATGTCTCTGGTGATGATGGCCGCCGAGGAGGACTGATGGACCCGCTAGCGATCGCGTCCAACTCATTCGCGAGAAACGTGACACCACGGTGTCGGCACGGGTCACTGAACGCACCGCCGACCTACTGGCTGCTGTCGCCGAGGCACGCGGCATCACAATGCCTGACATGCTTCGGCTGTGGGCATACGAGTTTGTGCTCGAGAAAGGCGTGGTAAAGGTGCCCTCGGGGCCACGCACTGGGATGGTCAGTGCCAGCTTGAGCGCCAACGCCGCTGAGCGACTGAGAGACGTCGCCAAGAAGAACGGCCAGTCGCTGGGCGACTACATCACCCAACAAACCCATGCTGCCGCGAAACAGCTCAGACTTTAAAGGAGACGATCATGGGAACAGACAACCGCATCCAGGACGCAATCGACCTGCTCAGCCAAGCAATCAATGACGGCACATCCAGCACGGACGTGGTGTCTCGGTCTTGGCGGGTCTGCGCGAGCACGCTGGGATGACGCCTCTGCTGTTGCTGACTGGGTAGATAGCCTGCCTGCGCAAGCGTGGCAGTCGCTAAGAGGCGCCTACAGGGCGTGTCGGCATTCAACCAAGCATCGGGAGCGCAGAGCCCAGGTACGTGTCAGAGAGCTGGGCATCTGGCAGTTTGAGGGCAGTGAGGAGGACGTCGAGGCCGTGCTTGAGGAGTGGCACAACGGGTTGAAAGAGGACTGGAGTGTCTTCATCGGACTTGCCCCCCGACGAATGAAAGTGCCCTTGGCTATGCTGCAGGTGCGTTTTCCCGATACCACGCCGTGGGAGGCCATCGAGCAGTTGACTTTGTTATCGTCAGCGGCAACGGAACAACCTATTATTGAGAACGGAGGTACGCCGTGAGCGCAATCGCAACCAAGCCGCTGCAGGTAGACACACCCGGCGACAGCATTGAACTTCGACTGCTTTGGATCGCGGAGGGGCTTTACAGTCTTCAATTTCGCTAAGGGGTCGCAAGATGGTCAACGAGCTGTTGGGCGCCTGTGAGGGGCTTGTCAACATCGACGCCTATCTGCGGAGCCTGCGAGGGAATTGGGACTCGGAATCTATGAAATGTCGGGGTTGAGCAATAATATGTATGAGCTTCGTGATCGAGTCACAAAGCTACTTCTTTGCTGCGACGACGTTCTCGAGGAAATGACGGTGGAGGGCTTGGCCAAGGAGGCATGGAGCATTTGGGAGTTAGCACTGCTTTACTCGCAGTCGTCGTATGTGCTTTACGAGCACAGAGAAAAGAAGAACCCAAATAAGAACACTACTTTCAGGAGCACAACAATGAACACCACGAGCAACGTCTTTGAGCTGCGTCCGACAGTGAGCCCACCACCGCCAGCTGCTGACAACGACCCGTTCATCTCAGCCACTGACGCACTTCGGGCTCTCTCCAAGTGTGGCGAACATGCTCGAGCATGACATGGAGGTCGTGCGCGCATGCGTCACTGTTCTGAACCGCAGCATGCCCAAGCTGGACGAAGAGACTCAGAACAACCTGTTGGAAGTCTTCGGTGACGAGCATTCGGCCTTTGCCGTGTTGATGCTGACGGCAAGAGCAAAGATCGGTGAACATAAGCACGTCGCGCTGGCTAACGTGATCGCTGCAGCTGGCTGACAAAAAGAAGCCCTCGAAAACGAGGGCGTTGAGATTCTGATTAGGGTACGGGAGTCCGTGACGTTCGAATGTAGCTGACGAATGGCGTCGGCACAAGAGACTCAGGAGGCCCACATGCCAGACGCTTGTTTTGTAAACGACAACGACATAGCCGCCGCCAGTCGGCTCATCCGCCACCGCCGCCAAGCCAAGATCAAACGAGACCCCGACGGCAGCTACCCCGGGTTTCATCCCTATCGGGGAGAATCGAAGCACAGTAACCCGCAATCTGTCGCACCTGTGCCGTGCGCTGGATGCAATTGGCGGCCCCTTTGTAGGTCTCAGGAGTTAGCGTGTGAACCCTTCGCACGATGATGGAGGGTGATGAAAAAGCACGTTTCGATAGCCTGCTGGCGGGTATCGTGCGTTATGGTACCGAGCAGCAGTTCAGTGGATTAGCCACGTGGCCCGAGGGACGACGTTACGCCGCCTTCTTTGAAGAAGATACCGAGGATGGTTATCAAAATGCCAGGGAGGTATCCGATTTCTTTGGTGAACTGGGACTGCCGATTACATGGTATGTGTTGTCGAACCTGGCCAACAACAATCGAGCCATTACCCGTGAACTGGCCAGGACCGGTGAAATGGCCTGTCACGGTGACAGTCATGACATCATGCCCCGCTATTCGCTGGAGGGGCAGGTAGAGCGACTGGCGCGCTGCATGAAGGTAGTTGCGGAAATCACCGGACAAGTTCCCACAGGCTTCAGGCCACCAACCGAGGCGCATGACGCCAATACTCTTTCGGCCATGGCGAATGTCGGCCTGACGCACCTGTTTGCCGAAAACTCCACGGTGACACAGGTACCACATATCAAGCGAGCGGTGGGGCATGACAAATCCATCGTGTCGTTTCCTCGTGGCATCACCGATGATTTCTACCTGTGGCACGATCTGAAACTCGGCAAGAAAAAGTCGATTGCCCGCATGCAGGATGAACTGGACTGGATTCGGGAAGCACATAGCTTGTTCAGCTTTAGTTTGCATACACAGTTCATGGATCAGATAGAGCTGTTCGAGGTGACAAAGTATCTGGCTAGAACCGTCTCTGAGGATGACGAGGTGTATGTGGACACCGTCGGCAGCATGGCCGATTGGTGGCGATTCAGGGATGCCGTTATCACCGGTAAACCGGCGGATGCCGGGCTATATGCTCGTTATGCCCCGGTGTTGCTCGAGGTTGGCGAGGGTGGGGTGCTGACTCGTTCTGTGCTTACCAGTCCTGCACCCGAGAGTATTGAAATTGCCGATATCGATTCCGAGCGATAAGAATCAAATGGCTTCGGGTTTCTCGCTCGGAAGTTTCCTGGTCAGGGAAACTTCAATCAGAACGGTTGCTTGTATTATCGCAGTGCTGCTGGCCGTGTATGCAAGTACGGCATGCTCGAGTGAGATGAGTCCACCGGGCGTACGGTTTACCGAGACGCAGCGCCAGATTGCCGACCAGATAATCAGTGTGTTCGAGAACAATACACCTGTTTTGCAGTACGGTTATGCAGAGGAGCTGGATGACGGCCGAGGTATTACAGCCGGGCGAGCAGGTTTTACGTCGGCCACGGGTGATATGTACGAAGTGGTATTGCTGTACAGCAAACAGGCACCCGGCAATGTGCTGGAGCCGTTTCTGAAGTCATTGAAGTCACTGGCCAGGAGTGGAAGTTCAGATACCCGTGCGCTGGCGGGTCTGAGTTCAGCGTGGGAAATCGCCACCGGTGATGCGCTGTTTCGATCAGATCCAGGATGAGGTGGTTGATACGCTTTACTACAATCGGGCGGTTGAATACAGCGGCAAGCTAGGAGCTACACAGCCACTGACGTTGCTGATTCTTTATGACACTGTGATTCAGCATGGCTTTGGTCCCGATCCGGATGGGCTGCCCGCTCTTGTCCAGCGGACTAACGCGGTGCTGAATGATCCAACAGTCAGCGAACAAGAGTGGAACAGCGAATTCCTCAGCCAACGCAGGCGCGTTCTGGACTATGCGAACTCGCCCGCTACGCGTGCCGTATGGGCAGAATCAGTCGGGCGGGTCGATACCTTGCAGGACCTGGTGGCTCAGGGCAATACGCAACTGGAGGGTAGTATTGTCATCGATACATGGGGCACCACTTTCATACTGAAAGCGGGTAAGGCTGGAGAACAGCAGTAGTCATCAATTTCAGTAACATGTGCGTCATAAAAGTGTGCCATAAGATGGGTTATTCGCGCGGGTAGTATCCTTGCACATGAGTGTCATTGTTATGTCATGAAGCGTGATGGCAATTTGACTGCCATGGCGCCATATGGCTCATGTTTGCTAATGATGCTGGAATAGTGGTATTAACAGTGATCGTCAGTTGAGATGTCGACAAGTAATGTTGAACTATCGATTGTAACTATCGATCTCGCTGAAGAGTTGGTTATGATTGAACATGGGAACCAAGCTGGTAATCTTTGGGTTCCGGTAACACAATCTTATGGACGTGACTGTGAGAGTTTCCGGTCCACTTAGGGCAGCGACTATCCTGGTGTGCAGTTGAAGAGGATTTCAGTCAATGCAAAACTACTAAGTAGTAGCGTATGAAAATTAATCTCACTCAAGTGGGTACGCACCTCCCGTTTATTGCTAAAGGGAATTGATGATTGTGTTAGAGCCGATTCTGATGGCGAAGAACGCGCAAGCCGATAGCGACGAGGTCGGTGAGAACATCGAACTCCAAGACGATCTGCGCGCGGCAAGGGGTGTTTTCGTTAGCTTGTGTTTGAGCCTCCTGCTCTGGTTAGCCATTGGTTTGATCATCTGGATGGTGTAGCCGTCCGTGTCTCTTTGCCAGCACTGCTGCGCGCGGTAACCTCAAGCACATCCTCGGCTACGGAGAACGGCCACTGATATCTGACGCCTGGTTTAAGACTACCAGGCTTGTATTAGTAAGTGAATTTCCAATTGACTCAGGTCAACACGAAGAACACTCTCATAAGCGTATATTCAAATAAGAATAAACAGTTTAATTTAGGCAATTTGGGGTGAGGGTTATCATGAAGCCATCTAGAAAAATCATTCTCTCTGTGGGATTGATTACAATGAGTATCGGGTTCAGTGGGTGCAGCAGTAGTAGTGATGACGATGGTGGCGCAGACACCACAGTTAAGATTACGCAAGATAACGCCGTAGACGTCGCCAGTGCGGTAATGACCACCGTCAGGCTCGTTGGGGAGTTCTCCCAGAGACTGGGCTCGATAGTAGAGTTGCTGAGCCCGCAGGTTAATAGCGCTTCATTTCTACAAGCGCGCGCGGTTATCACGCTTCCGGCAACTGGTTGTGGAGTCAGTGGCACTCAGACATTGTCCGGTGATGTCGCCGATCCAACGCTCAGCAGTTTGGCGGTCGGGGAACAATTTTGGTCGATTATGAAAGTTGTGCGGAGCTTGACGGGATTACCTTGGGAGGTACCTTGAATCTGACGGTTCAGGAATTGACTGGCAGTCTGCAGCCACCTTATTCACTGACCCTGGAGGTTGTTTCAACCGATCTGTCTACTGCCCAGCCAGGTGAAACCACGACGATCAATGGCAGTGCAACTTTTACTATCAGCACCGATAATGGTGTCAATGTTACCAACCAGGTAGAAATAGCAACTCTCGATTATTCGGAACTGGTTTCCGGCGACTTTGGCACATTATCCAGTTTTGATGCAATCACAAACTTTGATTTTACAAATCCCGCTATGCCAGCATATTCGCAGGATTCCAGTGGTACGATTTCAAGCCAGGAAATCGGTGGTTCAGTCGATTTCATGTCCACAATGACGGTTTTCTGGTTTCCTTGCAGGCACAGATACCAACAACGCTACAGTCGGCGTAATGGAAGTCACAGGCGCTGACAGCTCGAAGGAAAAAATCACCGTGCTGGATTCAGTCAATGTGCAATTGGAAGTCGACGAGGATGGTGATGGCACATTTGAGAGCCCCCATCCAGACCACGTGGGATGCAATATTTACCCTTTAATACTCTATCTTGCTCTGTGCCAAATTTAGTGACTGCCGGTACTTTTCCGCATCCCAGTCAAGCAGTTCGCTATTTTGTTCATGGCTGAGATAAGACAGTTTTGCGTCTCCGGGGACTCGTGCCAGCACGTCCGAAAGACAGCGTATCAAGGCCAGTGCGCCGCTGCTCGCATCCTTGCGTATCACAACGCCGGCGCCTGGAATAATCAGAAATACGGGTGGCTTTTGCTGGTCCTGGGCCAGGCGATGTTCATACTCATTGAGAGATTCGGATCCTGGCAGTGTACTGGCCGCAATGCCGCAGAATATGACGTGGTCGGGATACAGGCTTCCTTTTGTCGCCTGCTCAACACGCGCTGGGTCCAGTGCCAGTTGATGAACCGGTTTATGATCGGGTAACTGGTAGCTACTGTTACTGGTCAAGTCTAACAAGCGATCAGTATCAGGCCTCGATTCCGGGGCGGGGGTGATGGCAAGCCTGTCGTGTACTTCGTAGACCAGCTGCTGCGCTTGCTTAACGCTGTCCCCGGATACGATCAATCCGTGGTTTCTGAGAATGACAACGTTCGTCTCATCCGTCAGTCTTTCGCTCACCGCCATTGCCAGTTCAGCTCCCGGCTTTGTATAAGGGACCATCGCCCAGCTCAAGCCCGAGAGTCTGTCCTTGAGTAATTCATCACTATCACTTCGAACTGCATGTGCCAGTGTGTGGATGCAATGCACATGCAGTACGACTCGCTGCGGGAGTACCGCATGTAGACTTGTTTCTATCGAGGGGCGAAGGGTGCTGGTGGAAAGGCCGAGGAAATGCTGTGGTTGATCTGCTGACGGATCTCCCTGTGTTATTGCCTTGTGCATTCGGGGTAGGTCTACTGCCACGAAGATATCTTTTAACATGGCGTCCGCCAGTAGTGTTCCGGAGGCCTTTATCCACATAAGTTCGCCATCCTTGACCGAGGTATTACCACCAGCAGACTGTACCAGCATCGGATCAGAACCCAGCCGAGCGGACACTTCCCTGAGTGCTTGAAAATCTACGGGTGCTTGGTCAAGCGGATTTGGCAAGATCATTCTCCATCCAGCTACGGAACCGTGCAATTTCTGATGCACTCATGTGAAGCCCGTGCTTGGTACGCCTGAACAGGATGTCATCGGCTTCACAGGCCCATTCATTGTGCATCAGGTAGCGAACTTCGGCGGCGTAGAAATTACCGCCGAAATATTCTCCCAGTTCATCCACTGACTCCGCCGTTGCTATTATTTTTTCAACCCTGGTTCCGTACAGCCGAGCGTAGTGCAATGCAAGTTCTCGAGGCAACCACGGGTACCGGTTCATCACATCACCGAGGAATCGGTTAAAGTCGGCGGCGGGAAAATCACCGCCCGGCAACACACCAGTGTTTGTCCAATCGTTGCCCATATCGGGGAAAAATCTTGCCAGCTTCTGCATGGCGTGCTCGGCGAGTTTCCTGAAGGTCGTAATTTTCCCGCCGAACACATTCAGGATAGGAGCACCTTGCTCGTCGTCTACATCAAAAACATAGTCGCGAGTAACTGCGCTGGGATTTCCCGCCCCATCATCAAACAATGGGCGTACACCGGAAAACGTGTCCACGACATCCTGCCTGCGCAGCGCATTCTTGAAGTATCGGTTTACGGCGCTGATCAGGTAGTCAATTTCCTCGTCAGAGGCACTGACCGATTCCGGTGAACCTTCGTAGGGTATGTCTGTGGTACCGATCAGTGCCTTGTCCCCTTCGTAGGGATTGATAAAGATTACCCTCTTGTCGTTATTCTGAACCAGGTAGGCCTGCTGGCCTTCCCAGAATTTTGGCACGATGATATGGCTACCTTTTACGAGTCGAACCTTGCGATTCGAATGGGTTCCCGCAATGTTATTTAGAATCGCATTGACCCAGGGTCCACCGGCATTGATGATGGCTCTTGCCCTGACGACGTTTTTTTTCCCCGTCTGTTTATTGAGCAATTCCACGTGCCACAGGCCATCTTCCCGGCGGGCTGATGTGCAAGCGGTACGGGTCAGAATCTGTGCACCCTTTTCAGCCGCATCAATGGCATTGAGAACCACCAGCCGGGAATCATCGACCCAGCAATCGGAATACTCAAAACCCTTGTGATACTGGTCTTTGATAGCGGCGCCCTCGGGATCACGATGCAAATCGAGAGTACGGGTGCCCGGTAACTTTTTACGTCCGCCCAGGTTGTCATACAGGAACAGCCCGAGGCGAATCAGCCAGGCCGGTCGATCTTCAGGGCTATGAGGAAGTACAAATCGCATTGGCCATATGATGTGAGCTGCACTGTTTAACAGTACTTCACGTTCGATCAGCGATTCACGAACCAGCCGGAATTCGTAATATTCAAGGTATCGTAGCCCCCCGTGCACCAGCTTTCCTGAACGTGAAGAGGTGCCCTGTGCAAGGTCGTCCTTCTCGCACAGGATCACGGAGAGTCCTCTGCCCGCGGCGTCACGCGCTATGCCAGCACCATTGACGCCACCGCCGATAACGATGACGTCAGTTATATCGATACTCTGTTGTATGGTCATTATCAGGTCCTCAGCACGGATTACGCGGAGGTTCTCCGGCGATGAACCTGCGCACTTCTTCGGCTGCCTGCTCGGCAGCAAAAGTCACTGTGCGTACGGAGGCACCCGCGATATGCGGTGTCAGCGTGACGTTTTCCAACTGTAGTAATGGCCAATCAGGCGGAACTGGCTCCACGCCAAACGTTTCCAGCATCGCACCGCTGAGCTGTCCCTGTACCAATGCCTCATAAAGCGCGTCGTAGTCACACAATGGCCCACGGGCAGTATTGACGAGTAATGCTCCCGGTTTCATTTTCGCCAACGTATCGGCATTGATCATGCGACGAGTTTCATCCGTCACCCTGGGGTGTAGCGACAATACATCCGATTCTGCCAGCACTGTTTCGAGACTGACCAACTCGACACCCTGCGCAGCAACACCAGGTGGTAGTTGCACATACGGGTCGTTGACCAGTACCTTGCACCCAAAGGCGATCAGTAACTGCACAACAAGTTTACCGATGTTGCCATAGCCGATCACTCCGACAGTCATCTCATTGAGTTCTCGGCCGGTAATATCAGCCCGATAAAGATCACCTCGCCAGACACCAGCACGCAGTGCTTCATGACCTGCACGGATTTTCCGGGTCTCTGCCAGGATCGCGCCGATGGTGAATTCCGCCACTGCGCTGGCGTTTCGACCGGGAGTGTTAACAACAATAACGCCGTGATCGCGGGCAGCCTGCATGTTGATATTGACCGGCCCGCCTCTGGATACCGCGATCAACTCGAGGGCCGGTAGCCTGGTAAACATTTCGCGTGACATCGGTGCCAGGTGGGTAATCAGGATCTGTGCATCGCCGATGAAGTCGACAACGTCATCCGGCGTGCCGAAATATTCCTTTAGTCCGTCCATCTGCCCGTTATGGTATCCATGCTCCATCGGTTCGTCAGGCCAGTTGTCCTTGCGAGTCTTTACATCAAGCTGGGCGCCGCAGGCTTCAATTAATTTTTCCTCGAATACCTCGGGCAACATGAAGTGATCGCCAATGATCGTCACCTGCCGCTTCACGATTGTCTCTCCTGAAGCCTGGCCATAGAATTCCAGACGGGTTCCAGGGCTTCTCGTATGGCGAGATATTCCGGAAACAGATTCCTGTAGGTTTGCGCAAGACCTGGATCAGGTAGCTCCAGTTCGCTCAACAAGGGTGTAACCCAGGTATCGACACACGCATCCATGGAGTCGAACGCACCGAGGGCCACGGCAGCCATCATGGCAGCGCCTGCGGCTCCTGCCTCGCCTCTCGAAGAGTAGCGCACCGGGGTATCTATTGATGCTGACAGAATCTCTCGCATAACATCGGACCTGGCCGCACCGCCTGTGAGTCGAATCTCTGCTGGCTTGTCACCCATGGCGCAATAGCAATCATTGGCAGCCATACCGAGTCCTTCCAGAACCGCGCGCAACATATCCGGGAATCGATGTGATGTATTCAGGCCCGTAAATCCCGCGCGTGCTGTGTTGTTGACAAAGGGCCCGCGCTCACCCGCCTCGGATATATACGGGTGATACAACAGGGAGCCTGGTTTGCTCAATGACGCCCAGTGAGCAACCTTGTCAAGCAATTGGGATTTGCTCAGCTCGCTGCCCAGGTCTGTCAGCAGCTCTGAGACCATCCCCAATATCCAGTCAATGTTCAGGGTAGCAGCCATGTTTGACTGCGCCTGGCTGACGATACCGGGAACGGGCAAGACCATCACATAACCTGTTCTATTCGGGTTCAGTGTGACATCCCGATCAGCTACCACTCGCATATGCATTCCGGTACTGCCAATGATGGAACAACCTGCATCTACTCCTTGGGTATAGATCCCAGCTCCCATTGCGGTACACACTACATCGACAAAGCCCAACGACACCGGAGTTCCCTGTAGCAAACCCGTTTGCCGCGACGCGTCTGCGCTCAGCGAGTGCGTGTCCTTACTGCCGTCAATAATCGGCGGTAACAGACTGCGTTTGCCGGCTAAGCCCAGCAGAGCAATGACATCATCATCGTACTGTCGGGTACGAAAGTTGCCGAACGTGAAGGTCGCTTCCGATGGATCCGTAACGCGTTCGCCCGTCAGCTTCAGGTACAACCAGTCTTTGCAGTGAAACGCCGTTTCCACTCCTTGCAGAAACTCTGGTATCGCAGATTGCATGTGTGCAAGTTGAGTGCCTTGCTGACATGAATTCAGTCCGGAGCCGGTCTTCTCAAAACGAAGTAAATCATCGGCCGTGCCTCGCATCTGCTGAACGGTGGGCGCTGAGCGTGAATCAAGCCATAACCACGCGTCACCAACAGGTACATCATTCTTGCCTACCAGCCATGTGCCGTCACCTTGTCCTGTGACAGCCATAGCGGCCGTTCGCTGGGCGAGATCCTGGATCTTTTCACCCAGCTCACGAAGAGTTGTAACGCAGTCATCCCAGGTTTGAGCCAGCGGTTGACTGGCAGTGCCGTCGGGTAACTGCAAGTAGCGATTTGGAACAGATGCAGAAGCCAGCTGCTGACCTGTGAGATCAAATGCGACCGATTTAACAACCGACGTCCCTGAATCCACACCGATGAGAATATCCTTTCGCATCAGGCCAAGCTCGTCCCATGGCTAACCGCTTTGCCGTTGGCCGGATTAAACACGTGCAGGTCGTCTGGTTCAAAGTGCAGGGTAATCGATTCACCATCAGCCAATTGCACCCTGTCATGCTCCACCAATACAATCGTTCCATTGGCAAACGCGGCAGCGATATGCGTCTGATCGCCCAACCACTGGTTGGCTATGACTTTCGCAGAGGCTCCTTCACCGCGGCGTTTAACTGCATAGGGCCTGATACCCAGCACGACATTTTGCAACGCAAGTATCTGATCCCTGACCTGTGGTGCAAACGCGGCTTCCGCATAGTCCAGTGCAAGATCACCGTCAAGGTCGAAGTGTAGCTGCCCGGCGTTACTCGACACCTTGGCAGGAAACACGTTCATTGGCGGCTCTCCCACAAACGTACCGGTAAACAGGTTGGCCGGTTTGTCCTTGATTTCCCCTGGGCTTGCATACTGTTGCAGTTCCCCGTCTTCCATTACGGCAATCCAGTCGGCCAGGGCGTTTGCCTCTGTCTGGTCGTGTGTTACCAGGATTGCGGTAAGGCCGCGCTCTTTGATGTAATACTTCACGCGGCTTCGCAACAGCGTTCGAAGCTGCGGCTCCAACTGGCCCATGGGTTCGTCTAGAAGATGTAGATCTGCTTCACGAATCAACGCCCTGGCAAGTGAGACGCGCTGCTGTTCACCACCGGAAATCGACGTAGGGAATCGATCGAGAATATCCGTGATTTCCAGCATCTCGGCAATTTCCTTCACTTTTCGGGAGACCTCTCCGGTGTTCAGGCTGGATGCCTTCAAGGCAAATGCGATATTGTCCTGTACCGAAACGGTGGGATAAAGAGAGTAACCTTCAAAAGCCATGGCTACGTTACGTTTGACCGGCGCGAGTGTTTGTACTTCCGGCCAGCCAGGTGAATTTTACCGCGACTGGTACTTTCAAAGCCTGCGATCATCCGGAGGATGGAGGTTTTTCCACAGCCGGAGGAACCCAGTAATGCAATGATGTCCCCTTCGGTGACCTCAATACTCACATCCTTGACCGCATGGACACCCTTATCAATAGGCCCGTAGAATTTGTCCACATTCTCAAGTCTCAGCATGATCTCGCTCATGCTACTTGCCCCGCTTGCGCCTGGAAATGTGTTTGCGCGTCTATTCGTACGCCACTTTTTCTGTCAAATAGCAGCACGTTGCTTAAATCCACTGCTACATGAGCGGACCCACTGGCGGGTCCGGGGCTGCCAGCCGGGCGGGAAACCATGATCTCTCGTCCTTTTGCGGTTAGCGCTAGCGTGACTGTCTTTTCATTCAGCGGGGTTTCTGCCTCAACCATCACGGGAAAGGATCCGGGTGTTCCTGCATCCACAAACTGAATTGACTCCGGCCGAATACCCAGCACACATTCCTTGCCTACGACGGATGCAAACCGTTGATCGATAGACAGGATTTGGTCCGATAAGCGAACCTGAACCCCATGTTCACCCTGCTCGGGACGCACATCCAGCAGGTTGATTACCGGATCACCGAACAGGCGTGCAATCTCAATATGAACAGGCGTCAAATAAATATCTTCTGGTGTCCCCAACTGTTGAATACCCTGGTGGTTCATAACCGCAATGTTATCTCCCAGGGCCATTGCTTCCTTGTAGTCTTGTGTTACGTACACCACGGTTGCATTCTGGTCCTTCAACAACCTGGGTAATTCCAGCCGCATCTCGAATCGAAGTTTTGCATCCACGTTACGCAGCGCATAAACCTGTAGGTGAACTGACCACCCGTTCGGATCCGGACGGCCGTCCGACCGTCTTCGACAAGCTGCCGCGCATGAAGACCGGTCGCTGGGTTGCGGTGGGCCGTCTCGACATGAACACCGCGGGTGTGCTGATTCTCACCACCGATGGCGAACTGGCCAATCGTCTCATGCATCCCTCCTCAGAGATCGAAAGGGAATATGCCGTGCGCATACTCGGGCCGGGTGCAACCGGGGATCCTCGATCGCCTGCAGCGAGGCGTCGTGCTCGAGGACGGCCCGGCCGCGTTCACTACTATCCGGGATGCAGGGGGCAGCGGCGTGAATCACTGGTATCACGTCACGCTCAGGGAAGGGCGCAACCGTGAAGTGCGCCGCCTGTGGGAATCACAGGGGCTGAAGGTCAGCCGTCTGATCCGTGTCCGCTTCGGCCCGCTTGTCTTGCCGCGCCCGTTGCCCCCGGGCCATTTCCGGGCATTGACCCGCCAGGAAAGCGTTGCACTGCACCGTGCGGTTGGTCTCGAGGCGCCCCCGCCTGCAAGACGACGTGACACCGGAAAAAAACCACAGTCGTCAGGGAGGCCGGCCCGGCATCGCTCATGAGCGCGCGGCTCCCGAGCCGGAAACTGCAATCACTCTTCGACACCCTGTTCGAACAATACGGGCCCCAGCACTGGTGGCCGGGCGACACCCCGTTCGAGATCATGGTCGGTGCGGTCCTCACCCAGAATACGGCCTGGACGAATGTCGAGAGCGCCATTGCCAACCTGGTGGCGCGGGGCAAGCTCGACCCCGACGAGATTGCTCTGCGCGCAGCGAGCAGCTGGCGGGCTGGCTGAGGCCCTCGGGTTATTTCAACATCAAGGCCCGGCGGCTGAAGAATTTCTGCCGCTGGTATCTGCAGCAGGGCGGGTACCAGGGCTTGAGAAAACGATACCGGCGCACTTCGCGCAGCGCTGCTCGAGGTGAACGGCATCGGCCATGAAACCGCCGACGATATCCTGCTGTATGCCTTTGACCGGCCGGTCTTTGTCATCGACGCCTATACCCGGCGGCTGTTTTCACGGCTGGAACTTTGTGAAGGCGATGAAAGCTATGATGTCCTGCGACATGGCATCGAGGCAGCGCTCGGGCCGGACAGCGAACTGTATAACGAATACCATGCCCTGATCGTTCGCCATGCCAAGGAGGTCTGTCGAACGCGCCCGCGCTGTGAGGTATGCGTGTTGCGCCGCCGTTGTCCTGGCGCAGCATAACGGATTCAGTCAAATAAACAGGGCCGGACTGTTGGAAAATGGGTGCCGGCCGGGTCATCCACACCGTGATTAAGGTTTCCTGCCCTGTGGCGAAATGCTGTGCAGGTGCTAAGGTAAGAAATACGAGCAGAAATGCAGACGAGTGCGTTCATGAATCCACGATCATTCCCGCTGTCTTTCATTTCTTGCACAGCCCTGCGCGGCCGGGCGGCGGGTACCATTAGCCTGCTGCTGATCCTCGGGCTTGTTGCATGCAACGCGGAGACACCGGCCGAAGCACCGCCTAAAACGCTGGAACCCGGATATATAAACCCCGGTTACCACGACAAGCCGATGTGGTTTTCAAATTCCTTGG
>CAWKAL010000026.1:0-16079 GCA_963847575.1 uncultured Gammaproteobacteria bacterium | reverse complement strand
CCCAGGCGGCACTCTTCACCAATGCCCAGCTGATTGACCAGGTTCAGCTATCAGGCGAAAAGGATGAGCTACTGCAGACGCTGCACCGCGACGATGTAAAAGCGCAGTTGCTTGAGCTGGGTGTAGATACTGCAAATATCGAAACTCGCATAAATCAAATGACCCAGCAGGAAATTGCCCAGCTCAATCAGCAGTTAAATGATCTGCCTGCGGGTAGCGGTGTGCTCGGTTTCGTACTGGTGATATTCATTGTTTTTGTCATTACCGATGTCATTGGTGCTACCGATATATTCCCCTTCATTCACCCGGTTCGCTAAGCTATATCGATGTATGAATATACCGGGCCTGCTGTTATGCCTGCTGGTACTCAGCAGCTGTGCTTCAACGCCGCAAAGCAGGTTGCTACGCAATAACGGACCCGGGTTGCTGCCGGCAGTGGTGGAGCTTGCCGATACGCCGTTTTACCCGCAAACAGCCTATCAATGCGGGCCCGCGGCACTGGCGACAATTTTTCAATCACACGGTGTGATGTCCACCCCGGAAGAACTGGCCAGCCAGGTGTATATTCCTGAGCGCAAGGGCAGTCTGCAGATTGAAATGGCAGTGGCCGCGCGACGTCATGAATTGCTGCCCTATGCATTAGAACCGCAGCTGGTTGATCTGTTCGCTGAAGTAGCGGCGGGCAATCCTGTGCTGGTGCTGCAAAACCTGGGGTTTGACTGGTATCCACAATGGCATTACGCAGTGGTGATTGGTTTTGACCTGGATAACCACGAAGTCATCCTGCGATCCGGTACGACCCGGCGCTGGATCACGCCCATCGATGTGTTCGAGCGCACCTGGCAACGTGCCGATTTCTGGGCACTGGTGATTGTCCCTGTGGATGAAATCCCCGTGACTGCACAACCGCTACGCTACCTCGCCACAGCCTATGCGTTCGAGGAAACGGGGCACCCGCAACTAGCAGGTAAAGCCTATTTGTCTGCAAGCAAACAATGGCCCGAGGTTGATGCTATCTGGGTAGCCATCGGCAACCTGGCTTTTGAGTCCAGGCACCTGGGCACGAAGCTGTTACAGCGTTTACCCGGGCAACCGCTATTCAACCGGGTTCAATTATCAGCTGGAACAACCTGGCCTATGCCTTACAGGCCAGCGGTTGTACATACAGCTGCACGCGAGGCATTGCACTGCGCGTTAAACATTTCACCCGCCGACAAAAACCTGCAGGCATCTTGGCATGAGCTGACGCAGCAATCAGGTGATACTGATGAAACCGGTTGCCAGCAGGTACGCTGTAAATAAAAGCTTAGAGAAATAAGCAGGGGGCAGCATCAAAGGTGAATGATGACTGCCCCCGAAGCTTTGGTTTATCGCATAGCGAAGTTTATCTTTGCGAACCCATCGAGCCTTGCGCCAACTCCGACATACCTGCACCCACGTCGTCCAGGTCTGAGCCGATACCTGCAAGATCACTGCCCATTTCTGCAGCCATATTACCGGCATCATCGCTTGATCCCATGGCGCCGCCCATATCGGTGCTCGGGCTGCCCATGTCATCAAAATCCATCGCGAGATGCACATCAGAAATATTTTCTTCAATCATTGCATAGACATCTGGATCTACGATATCAGCTGCAGGGTGATGTGCATATGCATTCGCACTGGCAAGCAGTACAGCTAAGGTGCTTAATTTAAACAGTTTTTTCATAAAATTATCCTCTTGGTTGAATCTGTGGGAAATAATCCCACTAACGATTATTATGCGTGGTATAATTTCCCACGTCAAGTCCGATGGGCATTTTTAATACATAAAACCGAGATCGGCTGGATCAGTCTTGAGATACATCAATAATCGCGTTGAGCACGGTACTGAAATGAAAACAAATATAATTAACAGGTATTTTTTTACAGCATTCATTATTTTCTTGTCGTCAGAGCTGCTGGCTACGGCCGAATCTGACTATGAACTTGGTGTGGCGTCTTACAAGGCGGGCGATAACGCCGCAGCGGTGTCGTATTTTGAAGCGGCGATGAAGCAGGGAATGGATACTGTATCGCTGCAATACAATCTTGCCAGTAGCTACTACAAGGTGGGCAGGTACGAGGACGCCAAACACTATTTCAAGCTGCTCAACCAGATAGTGGAGATGCGAGATATTGCAAATTATCACCTGGGGTTGATTGCGATTAAAGAAAAAGATGGAACCCTGGCGCGGCGCTATTTCGAATCAGTGGTGAGCTCAGGTAAAGATGAAAAGCTCGTGAAGTTATCGAACCAGCACCTGGACGCACTTTCAAGCAAAGACGATCGCAGCAAAAGCAAACTCGTTTTTAACCTGGGGCACGACGATAACATCAGCTCAGTTTCCGAAGATTCGGTGCTGGGCACGGCAGATACGTTTTATGAACTATCGGCATCGACTGATGTGCTAATCACCGGTAGCAGAAAACATGGCTGGCTTGCTGACGCAGCTTTATACGGAATTGAATATAGTGATACCGACACCAATGATCAGTATGTGCTTGCGCTGGGATTAAAAAGAACCGTGAAACTGGCGGGCTGGGATACGGCTGTTCATCTGAGCGGATCAAAAAGTACTTATGGCGGAGATGATTTACAAACCATTGCCAAACTGGATTTGAGCGGGCGAAAACCAGTAGCTAAAAACCAGTGGATTAAGCTGCGTTATCGGGTTGAAAACATTCGAAGTGATAATACTCTTTATGATTATCTCGAAGGCTCGCGCCAACGCGCCAGCGTCGAATATCAACATCTCTCAGAAAACAGTCTCAAACAGTTGCAGTACGAACTTGAATTGAATAACAGGGGAGAGCTGGTCACATCTGCTGGTTCGTATGATTATTCGCCCACGCGCCATACAGTGCGAGGTGTATACACGCATTTTGTTAGCAAACAATGGTGGTTAACTGGTGATGTGTCATATCGAATGAGTGATTTCGAACCTTCATCAACAATTGATCGAGAGGATAATCAATGGCGGCTTGCGCTTGCATCCGATTATCGTTTTGATCCGACATTAAAACTGACCGTCAAATATCAATATACCGATAATGCCTCGACGCTGGATCAATATAGTTACGACAAATCTGTTATTAAAGTCGGTTTGAGTAAGCAGTTTTAGCCTGGCTGTATAACTATCTGATAATTAGATGTGTTCAGGCAGAATTGGAGAAAATGTCCGATTGACGGTATAGGAGGTGTACGGAAAAGCTATAAAAGGGCAGTGACATCATTTCTGTGCTCAATTGCGCGGGGCGGGATGTCTATGTGTTTACAAATTCTTGACGCAGGTCACTGTATTGCTGCGCGCAATATCATAAATTCTAAATCGGCTAATGATGTGAGCAATTTCGCCTGTTGCGGCGCGAAATGTGATCTGGAAAGCCTGAACGAGTGCGGGAGCATCGTATTTCTGATTTCATCGGAGATCGTTGATCTGAAGGTTTTTGCTTGGCGGCGAAGTGGTATCGATGGAACTGCATTTGCTTGATTATTTATGATAAAAGGAGAATTAAAAATGTTTAGTAAAACGTTCAATCACCCTGCGCGATTACTCGCATACCTGGGATTTGGTGCAGGCCTGTTTGCCGGCAGTGCCTCTGCAGCGATAGTCAATGTCGATATCACGGCCAGCTGGAGTGCGGCGGATTTTACCGTCTCTGCTGCACCTAATGCAGCTGACCCGGCAGATGACGGGGCTGTGTTCGGAGTGTTCCCGTCAGCGGGTTCAACCACCATTCAGCTTGTTGTAGATACCAGTAGTGCAGTGTCCTATAGCGCTGGTTACACCTACAATTATCTCGGTACTGATTACACCCTGGCGCATGACTGGTTTGGCTATCAGAATGTAACGCTGGCTAATCCGTATTCGTTTGGTACGGCCAACTGGACTTCAGCAGATATATTAACCGGCCTGATCGGCGTCGATAGTCTAACCGCTGCATTATGGACGGATGCCGATATTACCAGCAGCGACCCAACGCTTGCGTCTTTTCGTATGCAGGGCTTCAGTGATGGTTTAACTTCTGACCTGTTTGTAGGTTCGCGCAGCCCCGCGCAAATAGGAACGGAATTTCTGCTATGGGAATTTTTCGGCGAGGAAATACGGGTTGATGGTTACACTGTTTCTGCCAGTGTAGTTCCGGTGCCCGCAGCCGTCTGGTTGTTTGGTTCTGGCTTACTCGGCCTGGTTGGCGTGGCCAGACGTAAAGTCTGAAAAGGCTCATACAGAGCACGACTGACGGCAGCCTTTATGGCTGCCGTTTTTTTTGTCCAGGAAAGATGCATGCAAGAATGTGCAGTTGTATTCGCCAGGTGATAATTTCGACCTGTCTTTGTCTGCACTGTTACCGATTGTTCCAGGGGCATATATCCTGAATGTGTCAGGTATATACCGATTTTTGAGCGGCAGGTCGAACATAATGTGGCAGTCGGATTTGACCTGGCTTAGAAAGGGTGTTTATATTTTATACACTTTAGCCTGGTTTATAACTGGTGAATTCCGTGTCTGGCGACCCAATAATTTCATCGATACCCGGAAAATTGCACTCCAGCTTCATTTGATTAGTGATTAATGCAAACAGCAGACTTTAAACCGGCCTGGTGGCTGCGCTCACCCCATCTACAAACCGTGTGGCCGGTGTTTTTTAAAAAGCGCCATAAACTTGATCTGCTAGATGAACAGGTTGAACTGGATGATGGCGACTTTATTGATTTGTGCTGGAGCAAACAACCCTCTGATAAAACTGTACTTGTGCTTCATGGTCTTGAAGGTTCAATAAACTCGCATTATGCCAACGGCATAATGTATCAGTTAGAACAGTCCGGGTATAAACCTGTTTTTATGCATTTCCGAGGATGCAGTGGTCGCATCAATCGACTCGCCAGGGCATATCATTCTGGTGAAACAGCTGATTTGAGTCTTTATTGCTGAACACATACGAAAAAGCACAGGCGCCTATCCTTATGCCGCAGTGGCGTATTCCCTGGGTGGAAATGTGTTGTTAAAGTGGCTGGGTGAAACTGCAGATGCAAACCTGTTAACAAAAGCAGTAGCGGTGTCTGTCCCCTTTAAATTACACGATGCTGCCAGGCGTTTAGAAACAGGCCTGTCGAAACTATACCGAGACCATCTGTTGTCCTCGTTAAGAAGAACCTATATAGAAAAATTCAAAACCATAACATCTCCTTTGAGCATTGATGTCAGGCAATTAAAAAGTTTCTGGGATTATGACGACAAGGTAACCGCGCCATTACACGGCTTTGCAGGCGCGCAGGATTACTATGACAGATGCAGTAGTCATCAGTTTCTGAAGGACATAAAAGTACCAACAAGAATTATTCATTCATCTGATGATCCATTTATGTTTAATAGTACTGCCCCGAACAAGGAAGAACTTAGCGAGGCTGTTGAGATTCTGTTAAGTGCACGTGGCGGACATGCCGGGTTTATTTCAGGGCGTACACCCATGTCAGCCTGGTCCTGGTGTGATAATAAAATAATTCAGTTCTTATGCGCAGATTTAACGACTTAAATAATCATTGCGTTCACCTTGCACTAATAAGCATGGTTTCTGCCCAGGTTGTGGTGCAAGTAATCTAACCGGAAACCGGTTCGATTCTGCCCAGTGAAAAATATGGTGAGTTTGGCGTACCTGAAGTAATAATCCATGGTACCCGGACTAAGTTTGCCGGGAGCAAACTTGAACGCGTGATTTTTACGTGGCCCGCAGGGCGAGTACCATGGATGGTACGAGTAATCTAACCGGAAACCGGTTCGATTCTGCCCAAGTGAAAAAATATGGTGAGTTATGGCGTACTGCTGAAGTAATAATGCACATGGTACCGAAGGCCGGACTAAGTTTGCCGGGAGCAAACTTGAACGCGTGATTTTTACGTGGCCCGCAGGGCGAGTACCATGGATGGTACGAGTAATCTAACCGGAAACCGGTTCGATTCTGCCCAAGTGAAAAAATATGGTGAGTTATGGCGTACTGCTGAAGTAATAATGCACATGGTACCGAAGGCCGGAATCGAACCGGCACTCCCGTGAAGGAACCGGATTTTGAATCCGGCGCGTCTACCAGTTCCGCCACTCCGGCACGTGCGGGGGGTATTGTATAGGCTTAGGCGGGTTGCTGCCAGTCATCCTTGCGTATCAGTCAGAGGTAGGGCGGGCATTGCCCGCCGTTTGAATATGTCGGGCAATGCCCGACCTACAAAAGCATTTCTTTGCGTCCGTTACTTCGCGCATTCCTGCGCTTCGCCCTTCGGGCCGCACTTCGTGCGTTCAAAATGCTCCCGGCATTTTAGTGCGCCTTTGCGGTTGTGCCTTTGATTTTTTTCAGGGCAACACTTTCTTAAACGGCTTGATCGTCACCGATTTATATACCCCCGCCAGCATATACGGATCCGCGTTCGCCCAGTCCTGCGCATCTTCCATGCTTTCGAATTCCGCCACGATCAGGCTGCCGCTGAAGCCTGCGTCGCCGGGCTCATCGCTGTCGATGGCGGGGTGTGGGCCGGCGAGGATCAGGCGGCCTTCTTCGTGCAGGACGTGCAGGCGTTCGAGATGTTTCGGGCGGGTGATTATGCGTTGCGCGAGGCTGTCATTGACGTCTTCGGCGATGATGGCGTAGAGCATCAGGTGTGTTCTCCGGTATCACGAATCATCTTCATCATCGCTGATGTAACGTGCGAGGTAGATCGCCTGCATAATGATAAACAGCAAGGTCAGTCCCATCAGGCCGAAGACTTTAAAATTGACCCAGATGTCCATGCGCGGCTGTTCATCGAGGTCGAGCTGTAATAAAACGCGACATACAAATTGGCGGCGCCGCTGACCAGGAAGAAGGCACCCAGCCGATGTTGAGCCGGGTCCAGACATCATCGGGCAGTTCGATCTGGTTGCCCATGGCGCGTTCACCAGGGTCTTTTCGCCGATGAAAAAGCTGCCGAAAAACACCGCCGCGAACAGCCAGTTGAGCACCGTCGGTTTCCACTGCACGAACGCCGGGTTGCCGAGCATGATGGTGATGCCGCCGAGCACGGTGATCAGCGCCAGCGAGAACAGATGCATTTTTTCGAACCTTGCGGTGTTTCAGCCAGCTGATAGCCGACCTGGATAAAGCTGGCGATGATCGCGATCGCGGTGGCGATGATGGTGGCGTTGATAAAATCGGGTTTGTGCGGGTCTATCCAGCTGGCCAATGAAGGTGTTTTCGATCAGGAAATCGGCCTGGTAGTAGCTGAGGAAGAACAGAATAATCGGAAAAAAATCAAAGAGTAACTTCATTTAATTAAAGTTTTTAATAGCTTCAGGTGATGCCGGAATGTTTCATTATAGTGCTTTGCCTGCGGGCTGTCCCAACGATTCTGCCGGCTTTGGACAGGCTGCCGCGTTGCCCGTTAAATACCTGCGTTGTGCGATCAGTGGGTGCGGCGACAGCTTCACAACCTGCTAAAATGCGCGCCTTTTATCCTGTGCAGCCATGACCCAGTATTTCGAAATTCATCCCACGCATCCGCAGCCGCGCCTCATCAAGCAGGCAGTCGATATCATCCACGGTGGTGGCGTGATCGTCTACCCGACCGATTCGAGTTACGCGCTCGGCTGCCATATCGGTGACAAGAATGCACTGCAGCGCATACGCCGTATTCGCAAAGTCGACGACAAGCACAACCTGACGCTGGTGTGTCGCGATCTGTCCGAGATCGCGACCTACGCCAAAATCGAGAACAGCGATTACCGCTATGCTGAAATCGCTGACACCGGGGCCGTACACCTTTATACTGAACGCTACCGCAGAAGTGCCGCGCCGCCTGATGCACCCGAAACGGCGCACCATCGGCATCCGCGTGGTGGATCACCCCATCGTGCGGGCGTTGCTGGACGAGCTCGGTCAGCCGATCATGAGCTGTACACTGATTATGCCCGGCGACCGAGTTTCCGTTGAATGATGCGGACGAGATTCGCGAACAACTGGACTGCCGGATCGAACTGATCATCGACGGCGGCCACTGCGGCTCGGAGCCGACCACGGTGATCCGTATGACCGGCGGCACGCCTGAGCTGACACGGCAGGGCAAGGGAACGGATCATGGGCTTTGAAAGCAATGAATAACGAATAATGAATAATGAATGGCTTGTGCGCGAATGTTTATGTCGGGATTGAAGAATGACTCAGGCATTAATCAATACTGTGACTGTCGGGTACGCCTTTATTCGTGCTTTTTAGTGGCGGGACTTGCTGTAAACTCTGGTCGATGCCTGCACTCAAATACCTGTCTGTAATTACTCCATTGTTTCTATTGCGCTAATCGCATGTCACCCATGATTCAAACCATTCTCATCTGGGCTTTACCGGTGTTATTTGCCATCACCCTGCACGAAGCCGCGCACGGCTGGGTGGCGAATCGGCTGGGCGATCCGACTGCGCGCAAGCTTGGCCGTATTACGCTCAACCCGTTGAAACACGTCGACCCGATGGGCACCGTGGTGGTACCGCTGGCGCTGCTGTTTCTCAGTGGTTTTGTCATCGGCTGGGCCAAGCCGGTGCCAGTGGACCCGCGCCACTTCAAACAGCCGCTGGTCGACATGGCGCTGGTGGCGATTGCCGGGCCGGCGTCGAATTTCATCATGGCCTGCATGTGGGCCTTGCTGATCGTGTTTTCGCCCGCGGGCGGTATCATGGTGGCGATGGGCAAGGCCGGGGTGTTAATCAACGTAATCCTGATGGTGCTGAATTTAATCCCGATTCCACCGCTGGACGGCAGCCGGGTACTGGCCGGCGTGCTGCCGCCATCGCTGGCACTGCAATACATGCGCATCGAGCCGTTCGGCATGATGATTATCCTGGTGCTGCTGTTCACCGGGGTTTTGGGTAAAATCATGTGGCCCCTGGTACAGCACTTCGAACGCCTGATATTGGCGATTTTTGGACTTTAGCCTGACTTTTTGGATGAACAATTTTGAGTAGTGTCCCTTCGCAACATCAGCGTGTGATCTCCGGCATGCGTCCCACCGGTCAGCTGCATCTTGGTCATTATCACGGCGTGCTGAAAAACTGGATCAGCCTGCAGCATGAATACGAGTGTTTTTTCTTTGCCGCAGACTGGCACGCGCTGACCACGCATTATGATGATCCTTCGAACATCGAAAAAAACACCTGGGATATGGTGGTCGACTGGCTGGCGGTGGGCATCAGCCCGGGTTCAGCCAAAATGTTTATCCAGTCACAGGTGCCGGAACACGCTGAACTGCACACCCTGTTATCGATGATTACCCCGTTGGGCTGGCTGGAGCGCGTGCCCACCTATAAAGACCAGCAGGAGCAGCTCAAGGAAAAAGACCTCGCCACTTATGGTTTCCTGGGTTACCCATTGCTGCAGAGCGCCGACATACTGGTCTACCGCGCGGGCATGGTACCGGTGGGTGAAGACCAGGTCGCGCATGTTGAACTCACCCGTGAAGTGGCGCGCCGCTTCAATCATCTATACGGTCGCGAGCCCGGGTTTGAAGATAAGGCGGAGCAGGCAATCAACAAGATGGGAAAGAAAAACGCCAGGTACTTCCGTGAGTTACGACGTAAATTTCAGGAACAGGGTGATGAAGAAGCGCTCGAAGTTGCGCATGCCTTGCTCGACACTCAGCAGAATATATCCATTGGCGACAAGGAGCGGCTCTACGGCTATCTCGAAGGCTCGGGCAAGATCATTCTGCCGGAGCCGCAGGCAATGCTGACCCCGGCGTCAAAAATGCCCGGCCTGGATGGGCAAAAAATGTCCAAGTCGTATAACAACACCATTTCGCTGCGCGACACCGCAGATGATGTCAGCCGCAAGCTGCGCACCATGCCCACCGACCCCGCGCGGGTGCGGCGTGACGATCCGGGTGACCCGGCGAAATGCCCGGTGTGGCAGTTCCACCAGGTCTACTCCAGTCTCGATACCCAGGACTGGGTGCAGCAGGGGTGTCGTAATGCCGGCATCGGCTGTGTAGAATGCAAGCAACCCGTAATCGACGCCGTGCTGGCTGAGCTGAAACCGATCCAGCAGCGCGCGCGTGAATACGAGGACGATATGTCCGCGGTGCGCGCCATAATCGAGGAGGGCAATGAAGCTGCCCGCGAAGTGGCGAGTGACACCATGGACAGTGTGCGAAAAGCCATGGGTATTGCTTACTTATAATGTCAACCGAACCGCAACCAGGATCACAGCCAGAGTCAGAGCCACAGGCCGAGGCAGAACTGCAGCCGGCGTCGAATCAATCATCGAAGCAGGTTCAGGGCGAGATGCCGTTCGCGCTAATCCGCGGTGAACCGCTGACGGTGATGCCGCATGATCTGTACATTCCGCCAGACGCACTGGAAGTCATCCTTGAGGCGTTTGAAGGCCCGCTTGATTTACTGTTGTACCTGATCAAGCGCCAGAATCTAGATATTCTCAATATTCCTATTAATGCAATAACCCAGCAGTACATCACCTACATCGAAATGATGACGGATATGAATATCGAGATCGCGGCCGAGTACCTGGTGATGGCGGCGATGCTGGCCGAGATCAAATCGCGCATGCTGTTGCCGCGCGCCGATGAAGCCGAGGATGAAGATGATCCGCGCGCCGAACTGATTCGTCGCCTGCAGGAATACGAGCGCTTCAAACAGGCGGCACAGGATATCGAAGACCTGCCGCGCCTGGGTCGTGATTTTCACCTCGCCTCGGCGGACCTGCCCGAGCTGCATGATGATCGTCCCTTGCCCGAAATTGATTTGCGCGAATTACTCATGGCGTTCAAGGACGCGATGTCGCGCGCGGAAATGTATACCCATCACCAGATCCAGCGCGAGGCATTGTCGGTGCGTGAGCGCATGAGCCGCATTCTCGGAAAAATTTCTGCTGATGGATTTACTGATTACACCACGCTGTTTTCAATCGAAGAAGGCCGTCGTGGTGTTGTCGTCACGCTGCTTGCCATTCTTGAACTGGTCAAAGAGCAGTTGATCGACCTGGTGCAGTCAGAACCGTTTGCGCCGCTGCATATCAAGGCGGCGGCAGCATCGCACAGCAGCGATACATGAATACGAAACACTAAATGCTAAAAAAATATAACGATAACAATAACGGCAACGAGGCTGGACCATGACCCCGGATAAAATCAAAAGTATCATCGAAGCTGTGCTGCTTTCTGCCGAGCACCCGATGAGCGTGCAGCAGGTTGAGGCATTGTTTCAGGGCGATGTTGATTGCCCGACGCGCGATGAAATTCGCAAGGCATTTCATGATCTCGGTGAAGAGTATGAAACCCGTGGTTTTGAACTTAAGCAGGTGGCGAGTGGTTTTCGCCTGCAGGTAAAGCAGGAATTCGCAGAATGGGTAGGTCGCCTGTGGGAAGAAAAACCGGCGCGTTATTCGCGCGCTCTGCTGGAAACCATCGCACTGATTGCGTATCGTCAGCCGATTACACGTGGTGAAATCGAAGAAGTACGCGGTGTCAGTGTGAGTACAAATATTATCAAGACCCTGCTCGAACGCGACTGGGTCAAAGTGCTGGGTCACAAGGATGTTCCAGGCAAGCCCTCGCTTTACGGCACCACGCGCGAGTTCCTCGATTATTTCAATCTGAAGTCACTCGATGAATTACCCACGCTGGCAGAAATAAAAGACCTCGACCAGATCCATCCAGAGCTGGCACTGAATGAGGATTTATCTGAGGACAATGCCGATCAGTCGAAAGCTGCCAACGCGACTGACGCAGGTGATGAAACTGTCAGTGAGCACACTAACGAAAGTGCAGATGAAAATGACACCACTATTGCCTCCGATGTTGACGACGACGCAGCGGAAGAACCAGCTACTGTTAAGCGGGACATCGAAACATCTGAAACTGAAGCTGTTGATGACTGCTGCCGACACCGAGGACAGTGAAGAGAACCTGGTTGAATCGAGCGCAGCTGGTTAGTTCACATGCCTGGCTGCGCGTGATTCCTGCGCCAGTCAAACCCGGAAACATTCATTTCAGAAAAGCATATGGCTGAAGAGCGCGTACAAAAAGTACTGGCACGCATGGGCTTCGGTTCGCGTCGAGAAATCGAAGGCTGGATCGAGCAGGGCCGTGTCAAAATCAATCGCACAACCGCCAAACTTGGAGACAAGGTGGCGGACGGCGATCGTGTCGAACTCAATGGCCGCCGCGCCATCGTGCGACTCGATGGCCAGAGCACGCGCGTGATTCTATACAACAAGCCCGAAGGTGAAGTATGCTCGCGCAAAGACGAGCAAAACCGGCCCGATGTTTACCGCAACCTGCCGTCGATTTCCAATGGTCGCTGGGTCGGTATCGGCCGGCTCGATATCAACACCAGCGGCCTGTTGCTGTTCACCAACGACGGTGAGCTCGCTAATCGCCTGATGCATCCATCGAGTGAAATCGAACGCGAATATGCCTCACGCGTACACGGTAAAGTAACCGAGCAGCAACTTGAGCAGTTGCAAAAAGGCGTAACACTGGACGATGGCCCGGCACATTTCGAGCGCATCGAAGACGCCGGCGGCGAAGGCTCGAACCACTGGTACAACGTGGTGCTGAAAGAAGGCCGCAACCGCGAAGTGCGTCGCCTTTGGGAATCGCTGGATGTGCGCGTCAGCCGCCTGATCCGGGTGCGCTACGGGCCGATCCTGCTGCCACGCAACCTGCGCCAGAGGCAGGTGATTGAACTTGCGCCCGACCAGGTTGCACTGCTGGCTGCATCGGTAGATTATAAACTTGCGCAAGCCGACGTGGTCAAACAGGGAGTTCGCAGCGGGCGTGGACGTGTTGCGGGCACCGGCGGCAAGCCTGCATCGCCACGCGGTGCACCGAAAACAAAACGCGGCACTGGCTCCCGGGTTAAAAAAACCAGGCAGGCGCCGGGTGGACATCCAAAACGTAAAAAGTGAGGTAGGGTATGTGGCAGGTCAAGCACAACAAACATGCATTACTGTATTTATTCCTGGCGCTGCTGGTTTCACCAACACTTGATGCAAAACAGGAAGGCGCGCTCGATGCCGGTATGGTCAACCCCGGTTACCATGAAAAACCTGACTGGTTCAAAAATTCCTTTCTGGATATTCACGAAGACATCGCCGAGGCAGCGCAAAACAATCGCCGCGTGATGTTATATTTTTACCAGGACGGCTGCCCGTATTGTAAAAAGCTGCTGGAAGACAATTTTGGCCAGCGCGCTATCGTGGAAAAAACCCGGCAATACTTCGACGTGATTCCGGTCAATATCTGGGGCGACCGCGAGGTAACAGTCGGCGACAAAACCCTTACTGAAAAACAGTTTGCCGAAGCACTCAAGGTGCAATATACCCCAACGCTGATTATGTTCACTGAACAAAACAAGGCAGTCTACCGTGCCAACGGCTATTACCCGCCGGAAAAATTTATCAGTATGCTGGATTATGTCGGCCAGAAAAAAGAATCCGAACTCAGCTATCGCGATTACGAAGAACAGCATCCAGTCAAACAGAATGCCAGCGGCAAGCTGCACACCGATGTCACTTCTATCAGTAACACGGCTGATCTGAAAGCCGCACTCAAACCCGGCAGGCATCTGCTGGTCATGTTTGAGCAGGCGCTGTGCGCAAGCTGTGATGAACTGCATCTTGATATCCTGAAGCGCAAACAAAGCCTGGAGCAGTTAAAACGGCTGGATGTGGTGGTGCTGGATATGTGGTCGAGCGACAAACTAAAGACACCTGATGGCAGGCAACAGAAAATTCGTGACTGGGCAAAACAGCTCGATATCAAATATGCCCCGAGCCTGGTGTATTTCAATGACAAGGGGGAGGAAGTGTTCCGCGCGGACGGTTATCTAAAAGCCTTCCACACCCAGTCGGTGATGGACTACGTGGCATCGAATGCGTATAAGCAGCAACCCAACTTTCAGCGTTACATCGACTCGCGCGCCAATCATTTGCGCGAGCAGGGGATTGAAGTTAACTTGATGGATTAATTATCACTGTACTGGTGAAAAGATAAGATTAGAAGCGAAACCACAGAGGCACAGAGTACACAGAGAAAAGTCTTCATATTGTAAAAAAATGATTGACCGCAAAGACGCAAAGGTCGCAAAGAAAATCTTTATGGCAGGGCGGGCATTGCACGCCAAAAGGCAAAACAGTAGTTAGTTTCTTACTTTGCGTCCTTTGCGTCCTTTGCGTCCTTTGCGTCTTTGCGGTCGATCCGTTTTTGACAGTCAATGCATTTTTCTCTGTGTACTCTGTGGTTTCGCTTAGTGTATTGCTATGTTAAGGGCAGCGAAAAAGTGCATGGTGATTCAAGCAATTTCTATAATAAAAAAAGCCCCGCACTGCGGGGCTTTTGTCAGGTGATTGATTAGCTGCCAGGTGGCGCTTTGCTAATTCGTCCTGGTGTGCTCTTTAACGACCGTTGGTGTCGTATGTGACTAAGGTAACGCCTGTCACTGTGCCATCGCTAAACGTACCCGCGCTGATCAAATTTCCGTGGCCCTGGTAGCTGCCGATGTTGGGCATGTATAAACAGGTCTCGCCAGATTCGCACAGCGTGTTTTCATTGCCGAGGCCATCGCCCATGAGTTCTATTGCCCTGCGCAGGAATACAGTTTCACAAACCAGGTCAGTAGCGTTCCAGACAGAATCGGCCACCATGGCGTCACACCCGGCATTGTCGTTGCTGACAGGCGTGCCGCTCCAGGTATGCGTCAGGCTATCGTTACCTGTTGGTAATGATAAGGCGTCGCGCAATATTGTATCAGTTGATGAAAGGCTCCAGTCCCAGATGCGGCCGGCACCGGTAGTCCAGCGTCCCTGGTGGTCTGCGTTCGGGAACGCTGAGCCGTCCTTGCCCCAGCCACGGTAAGGATTTTCGAAATGGCTCCAGTCAAAAATAGTTGGGTCTGCCGGGAAGCTGGCTGCAACACCGTTTGTATCATCTGCATTTTGCCCGTCATCTGCGCTCACTTTGCCAATAAATGAGTTAGTCAGTGCAATGCCGGTGGTCAGGCTGGCGTCTGATGTGCCGTTATTCGCACAGGTGCCATTGTCCAGTCCCGGGTCAGTGCCTGCGTTGACGAAACAGTCTGTAGCGTTATTGCCAACCAGTAAGCGGCCGGTAAACGTGTTGAATGAATCCCCAAATAGCAGTACACCGTTTGCATTGTGGGCCGTTGCGACATCAGCATAGGTGTTCGAGTCGGAAGGATTGATGCCGGAATTTCCGTTGGTGGTCACAATACTGGAGGCCGTATTGTTATTGTCTGAATAAAATAGTCCAAAAGTTCCGTAGTTGGCCGATGTGGCACCAAGCAGCGTGCTATTTGCGCCCATGAGCACGTTGACATTACCGTTGTTGCTCGCAGTGACGCCCGCGACTCGATTGTTTGTACCGGACAGGCCACCACCTGAGGCGTTATTGGTCGCAGTAATGCCGTAGATGGTGTTATTCGCAGAGGCGATGTTGTAGCTGCTCGAGACATTGTTATTTGCTGATATATGCAGGAATGAATTATCGCCTGAGCTCGCTGGGACGTCGAAGCCGGCCGAGTTATTGTTTGCCGACAGGTAAGAAAACCGGCAGTGAGTGGTGTTGGTGAATAAAAATCCCTGGCCACCGATGGCATTATTGACTGTCGTATTGCGCACTACAGAAAAATGCACATTACCGTTAAAACCAAGACCAAAATTTTCACCGTCTGCGTTTATGTCAGCTGCCTCAATCCAGATGAAATTCTGGCTGGCTGCAAACACGACCGCTGCGGCTCCAGGGCCAGTCAGGGTGACGCCGGGCTGTACGACCAGTGAGGCTTTATCGGCATCGACGTCATACTGGACAGACGGATTGCTGGTAACCAGGTAAATCCTTGATACAGTCGTAAGAGCGCCGCCCGCATTGTTGACTTCGAACAGGTTGTTCCACCAGGTGCTGCTGGCACTGGTACCCCAGACAATACCGTTATCATAAACGGTCACCGCATTATTCAGGAAGGCGGGTGTACCGAAGTCAATCAAGTCCGACAGGTCGCCATTGGTGACG
>CAWKAL010000025.1:0-21760 GCA_963847575.1 uncultured Gammaproteobacteria bacterium | reverse complement strand
TACCGGCCAATAACGGTCAGTCACACAAACAAAAACGACTCCCGAAGGAGTCGCTAATGATCATGTTTTATACAGCGCAGCTGTTTTAAATAAGGCCGTTTCTCATGGCAACATCATACCGCGGATCATAAAATACAGCATAGCAGCGAGTATGGCTGAAAAAGGAACAGTAATTACCCAGGCAGCAGCTATCTTCAGTAATGCCGAACGCTTTACCAGTTCATGTCGATAAACCCGCTTAAGGCTCCTGCGTTCTTTTTTGCTCAGGTCAGCATTAGTCGAATGCTCCTTTAACTGCTGAAGCATAATCGCTTTCTCTGCCAGGTTCGCATATCTGAAATCCACCAGGAACTTTTCTACTACGGTCTCATCTCTACCGAGATGATGCATATGGATCTCTTCAATCAAGTTGGCGTAACTTTTCTTCAGGTATTCTCGAAGAAACCCCACACCAAACACTGCGCCAACGGCGATATGCGTTGAGCTTACAGGCAGGCCTAACTGGGTGGCAATTATGACGGTTATTGCGGCAGATAACGCAATACAAAAAGCGCGCATCTGATCCAGTTCAGTAATTTCTGTACCCACGGTTTTAATCAGCTTTGGGCCATATAACGCCAGGCCCAATGAGATCCCAATTGCTCCGACCATCATCACCCATAATGGTATAGATGCTTTGGCAGAAATGCCGCCAGTCGTCAATGCATCATTGATGGCAGCCAGTGGACCAATCGAGTTGGCAACGTCATTAGCACCATGAGCAAAACTTAATAAGGCTGCGGCAAAGATTAATGGGAGCGTAAATAACTGATTAATTCCGTGTTTATCATTAGCGCTCCGTCTAGCCCTGCGTACAACCCACGGCCGTGATATGCCGTAAATAGCCACAGCCGCGCCAGCACCAATCGTAAGTGCCATTAATAAATCAATCTTCCAGATTTTTTTGAATCCTTTTTGTGCCAGATAAGTAGCAAAGGCTAATGCCATAATAGCTAATAGTATAGGTACCATACGCCTGGCGGCGACCAGCATGTCTTTCTTATACGTAATCGTACGTTTTATAAGATACAGAAAACTCGCCGCAATAATACCGCCGAAAACAGGAGAGATAACCCAACTTGCAGCGATCTGTCCCATCTTTGCCCAGTTCACAACGTCCCATCCACCTGCCGCAATGCCAGCACCGAGCACACCGCCTACAATAGAATGTGTTGTTGATACAGGTGCACCGATGGCCGTAGCTAAATTAAGCCACAAGGCGCCTGCCAGTAAAGCTGCCATCATCAACCAGACGAAGGCATCGGTATCATTGATAGTGGCTGGGTCAATAATCCCTTTTTTGATGGTACTAACGACATCACCACCCGCTATTAACGCACCAGAAGCTTCGAAAATAGCGGCAATTGCGATCGCACCTGTCATGGTTAATGCGCGTGATCCTACAGCAGGACCTACATTATTAGCGACATCGTTGGCGCCGATATTCATCGCCATGTAACCACCAATAATGCCAGCGATGATCATCGTGTTGCTGACCTCACCGCGAGAAGAGACATACACGACGATGCCCAGGATAAATAATATTGCTACGCCCAGTCGTAAAACCTCTTTACGGTTTACCCCGGTAGCTTCTTCAATTTTGTTGATTCTTTCCAATTCCATGCGTTATACCCTAAGTAGCTTAATCGTCATGTGAAATTACTATTCAAATTGAAACTATTAATTCAATATAAAGCACAAGCAATTTTCATGCTGATTTATAAAAAAGCATATTACTTCAAGTGTTTATTAGCAGGAGTTGATATAGATCAAACAGAAAAGTGTAAAGCCAGCCAGGCAATATTCAGGATTCTTTACAGATTAGCGAACGTCTGCTTTGGGTCGACAGCAGAAGTCCAGGCTATTTGTCTGCTCAAACCACACAAGGTCTCAGTACGGCCAATAAGAGACACTCAGCACAAACAAAAACGGCTCTCGAAGGAGCCGCCATTGAGTAACACTTAATCACTATGCTTCCTTTCGTCTAGCAACACTGATTAAACTAATCAACCCACCGCCAAACAGCCACACTGCTGCAGGCACCGGCACCACGGCAGTCTGCGCGTTGACCGACAGACTCAGAAAGGTCTGGTCCGATGCGACTTTGTCTGCGGGTCCGTTTCCCAGCACCAGCCAGATACTCTCGTTCGTTGCTAAATCGGCAATCGAGATGCCGGTAACAGAGACACTGTTCCCGTTCTGTAATCCGCTAGCGATGCTACTACCGGCGCTGTCAAGTATTCGCCAGTCAATTCCATCATTTCCACCGGAAACGGTTCCCGTGTGGTCGATTGAGTAGTCGATCGTGAAACCGGTGAAGGCGGAAGTGACTCGAAACTCGATGGCCAGAAATTCCGGTGCTATGTTTGAGGACAGGCTACCGCCTGGATGGCTAGCGAGCGTTCCCGCAGGCGGCGTGGTGATGCCATCAAACAGCCCGTCGTCTGAAAGCAGGGGAAACGGACCGCAGCAGTCATCAAGAATGGTGCCGGTGCCCGCGAAGCCGTCACCGCCTTCGAGCCCTACGTTACCGAAGGTCAGCAATGTCAGGCCGCCGTTGGTGGGATCGGCATCGGTGTCGCTCCAGTAGCTCCAGGTGCCGCCACTTCCCGAAATCCCGATGTCAGTGCTAGTTTGTCCAGTGGTTCCATTCTGGTAGTCGGCGGCAAGGTTGCCCAGCAACACAGCGTGCGCAGGTGCAGTAGTCAGGAAGATGCCTGTCACCAACGATGCCGCCAGCAAACCTGTACCAGCAGCTCTTCGCCTGAAAATTTTTGTAATTACCCAATTCCCTGTTAAAAGCGATAAATCACTTAACGATATTGTTTGTCGATTTTTCATGATGTTTCCTTAATTTATGTATTGCGTAAAAAGGGATCCGACCCCTTTAATTTGATTATACTTTCTTTCTTCTAGCCACACCGATTAATCCAATAAGACCAGATCCGAATAGCCAGGCGGCGGCAGGGACCGGTACTACCCGGTTAAAATTAACATTATCCAAAAAATAACCAAATTCGTTTGCGTCATCAAAATCAATTTCTATACGATGAATCCCACCCATGGCTATGGATACAGTGCCTATATCAGCAAAACTGTCACCTGAATAATTCAAGCTGGAAAGCAGTACATCCACTTCACTAAAAGCTCGAACCTGAAAGTTATCTGTGTCACCACCAAAGTCACCAATATCAAAGGATACAAAGTCAGTTACCCCGAGAAAATTGAAAAATATATCACCGGTACAACAACCCGTGCCAACACTTGAAATGAGACCGCCAGCATCCAGACCACTTACGGCCTGGCTACCATCGGGCCCCTCGTTATTAATAACGCCGACGCCCGCACTTACGCCGCTTCGACCAAAGAAAATGCCATCAGCTGAAAACTCATCATCAATTATCTGCAATGGAGTCAGTACACCATTCCCAATGTTGACACCAGCAAACGCATTAAAATCGATTAGAACGGCATGAGATGCCGAAGAAAAGCCACTTATAAGAAACAATAAAAGTAGCGAGTTTGGTTTAATAGTACGTAATTTATTTAGCATCATTTATCTCCATATAGATTTACGTGCATTGGAAGCATAACCACACCTTCCTAATCAAGTACAAACAAAAGATTCTAAAGATAAGCACTTACACTTTATCTCTACAATCACGTTGCTTTAAAAGAAATAATGCAAAAATCATACCAAAATATGAAACCGATTCATTAACAAGCGTTTAATGAAAACCGAATGATTTTATGAGTTTAGAAACTGTAAAGACTACAGACAAAATTCGGATGATTTTACAGAATACCGAACATCCGCTTTGGGTCGATAATAGCAATAAAAAAGCGCCCCACTATCCATAAGGGGGCGCTGGTAGCATGACTTCCGGTCAGATGATTATCCGTGCATCGTCTGGTTAGTGAATAACTGGAGTCTGGCCCCAATTATTCTTAATTCTCCCGTCTACTCCCAGAACTCGAAACAATAAAAGGATTCGGTACTTTCTCAAGTATCTCCACAAACAACGCCAGGCGATCAGCCACCGTCAGTGACTCAAGTAATTGTTGTTTACTATCAATGTCCAGGCTCATTACCAGCACAAGATTATTAACCACTTCTTCAATCGGTAACTTATCCAGTACGTTCCAGTCCACCTGCATATTGTGCTTATCAAAATAGTTACGCAATGTAGATTTAAAATGATCAACCTTCTGCGCGTCGACATCTTCCGTTTCGTAATCCTGCGGGTAATCACTCCAGTCAACCCGCGCAATTCGAAATCCATCACGCACAGGTAACTCTTCAATCACTTTATAACGACACACCCCAGTCAGCATCACGTTCAAGCGGCCGTCTTTACGTTCTCTATATTGACGAATCCGCCCGGCACAACCCACACAATAGATATCACCTTCAGGGTTATTCGCTTGCGGCTGAATCATGCCAATCATTTGATCGGTTTTCAGCGCATGAAAAAACAAGGCCAAATCAGCCTGGGCAGAAAGCTCCAGCGGCAATTCACCACCAGGTAACAAGGCATTTTCCAGGGGATAAAGCGGCAACTCAGCAGGCAGTGCTTCAAAAGCGTGAGTAAAAGGGTATTTAGGTTTCATGCTTAATTAGTTGATAAATGCAGTATAACCATAGCATGTATGATTGATGCTTTTTCAATAGATATAGTAGGTATAATAATTTAGCCTTATCAATCCGGGACAGTCCACAATTATCCGGTAATTCATATTCGTTATTGAATAACAAACCGGAAGCCAGTCTTGTCATCGACACATTCATAGACAAAAGGATCAGCCTCAGGGTCACTGAGAAACTCCTGAGCCGTCCAGTCTGCGCAACTATGTGCAGAGAACATAACACCGTGAGTCATGCCAGACCAAACGACGTGCCAGGCCTTTCTTGAATTTTTAATTACGGAATCTGCAAGTTCTGCTGGCGTAACCGGATCAAGCTCGCCTGAATATATCATGACAGGTGTATTAATCTGATACGCCTGCTTAAAATCATCCTTCGCCACAGGCACATCCCATGTTTCACACATAGCCTCAGAAAAAGCGAATAAAAGCTCATTTGAAGAATGCTGGAAGGGATATTTCTGTAGTTCGCTTCTAGCCAAAGCAAAATCCGCAAGCGGTATTTCATCAAAACATGAATAAGAAGCATAAGCGCCCATATCAAGCGAATAAGTAATAATATTGCTGACGTAGTAATCTCGCACGATATCAACCAGGTAGTCGGTATTACCTTTAAAAATAGAATACATATACTTTGGTAAATAACTAATAGTATTTGTGTCATACATGGCCTGATAAATACTGCTAAACAACACATCTGATGTAACCATTACATCAAGTGGCTCATAATCAATCGGACTTGTCACTTTGACAATCACTGGTGTCTTATCCAGTTTTTCAAGCATATCGGTAAAGCGTTCCGCGAGACGAAAACCGAACTGATCATTGCAACGAGTATCATCCTGGCACTTATTAACCAGGCGCATAATCGCTTCTGCGTTCTGCCTGGGCATGGTTTCAAAAGACATGGCCGACTGTGGATATATACCATCGAGTATTAATGCTCTAACAGAATCTGGATGTTGCCGCTCATACTCCAGTGCGACCCGACTGCCGTATGAGACACCATATACATTTAACTGATCAGCACCAATACTTATACGAAGCTGCTCAAGATCTTCAGCAGCATTAATAACATTATACTGACTAATATCTATCCCCTGACCGAGAAGCCTTTTTTTGCACTGACCAAACGAAGTCTTAGTGAGCATGATAACTTCCTCGCGATCGAGCTTATGATTTAACGAAGCTACATCAGCCTGTAACACTTCAGGGCAATCAAGCTTTGGCACAGAACTACCCACACCACGATTATCGATAAGTATTAGTTCTCTGCCCACCTCAACCGTAGAATTGTACCAGTTAAACCAGTATGAACCATCGAATGCATATGAATCACTTTCTGATATGCCCAGCCCACCACCTGGCCCGCCGGCACCGGCTATAACAAGTGGCGATGTGTCTTCGTCGGGGGTTTCAGGTTTGAATATTATAAATGGCAGTTTTACCTGGCGACCTTCAGGCTTGCTATAGTCTTCCGGCACACTAAGCATTCCACATTCGGTTTCAGGCCAGTCGACTCCACGACTGAACCAGCAGTCTTTTATGAGAATTTTATCCGAGTATGTTTTCGCATTTGATACTTCACCAGCATCAGGTTCGGACAGATAATATGGATACAAAAATACAAAGAGCAGACCGATCGCAGCTGGCAACAGGAGCAGCCACAACATGACCATATACTCTCTCTTGAAATGAGCATTAATCCCGGTTTTCATAAATGCATTCCCTTTTCACTTATGTTGAGTTTGAATTATAGAACCCAGATAAGTATTCATGTTATTGCTTATGATGCAATGGCGCTCTTATATACCATCAATACAAAAATAATTACTACACTGATAAACGCCGGCCAGCCTAGCAAAAACCAGTAACGCATCAAGCGATGGTAGCGTGGAGATAATGCCTGTCCACTGATCACTGCATGCATAGCAAGATTTCGCGCCCGGATCTGAATCCACACCACCGGTAACCAGCAAGCACCTGCAACAGCGTAGAGAATCAACGACAATTGCAGCCACGCCAATGAGAAATCATACCCCAGCAATGTCATCATCCAGATTCCCGTCAGTGGCTGAATGATCACAGCGGGTGTAGTAAACAGCCAGTCTGCCAGCACCACATTCTGTGCAACGGGTGCGATAACGGCAGCATCACCCGTACGATGTGCCTGCCACATATAAAACGCACTGCCAAGCCCGGTACCGAACAACAGGGTACTCGAAACAATATGGATAAATCTGAGCAGCGGATAGAGTTCCATTTAACGAATCCTCTCTATTGCCAGCATCACCAGCAGCGCGGGGATAACGGCCAGGTTTTTCAGTAAACCGCCCAGAGGATCCAGCCACAGCTCCGGCAGTGCAATACCGAGTATTAATGTATAGGCCAGCACTGAAACCAGCATCAATACACCAGCAAGCTGCACCCATAACCCCAACAGCAGACAAAGGCCCAGCAGTAAATCCAGCGCGCTGACACTGTACATAGCGGCATCGCCACGCGCTGCTGACAAACCCAGGCCTTGCGCCATGGTTTCAATCTCTGTCTGCGGCGTAATAAAACCGACCACACCAGAAACAATCCATACGATCGCCAGTGCCATGCGTAACACGGGGCGCAGTAAATACAAACGAGCATGCCAGCGATCCTGCACAAAACCCGGTCGCTGCGCGAGCGCCTGCGCCAGACTCTTCTGGCTGCACGCCGGTTTTTTCCACCAGTGCAGCATAAGCCCCTGTCACTACCCACATTCCCGCGTTGCAGCATACGGTACATGGTCAGGCCCAAGTGGCCCCCTGCCCAGCCATTCACCGATGAACGCCAGCGGCCTGATTAAAAACAAAGGGACACGCAGCACAATTATCGGTGGCGTAATCCCCAGCCACTGACGAAACGCCAGCAAATAATCACGGAAGGTAACCGGTTCCGGCCCCACAGCCTCCAGCAGCGTGTTTGCACAGGCCTCGCGTTCAACCGCTGCCACAATCACCGCCGCCAGATCTTCCCCGGTAATCGGCTGTAAGAATTGATTGCCGCTGCCCGCAAGCCCGAGCACCCAGGGCACGGAAGACAGCGCGCGCATTAATGACGTGCCGCCATAGGAACCGCTGGTGCTATACACCACGGATGGCCGCACCACCACGGATTCAATCGGCAACGTCACCAGGTACTCATCCGCCGCATGCTTGGAGCGAATAAACCCCATCCTCAGGATGACCCAATGCTGAAACCTGCACCACCCGTTTTACCCCGGCCTGCACACAGGCATCAAACAGCGCGCATGGTGCAGCACGATGAACAGCATCAAATGTTTGCCCTTTGACCTCGCGCAAAATACCCGCGCAATTCACGACCACATCAATATCTGCAAGCCGAGGCAACCAGTCTTCAGGTTGAATATCACGGGCAAAATCACAAACCACGGTATTCAGGTCTGGCAAAAACATTCGGCTCAGGTTTTCGCACTCCACAGACCACACTGTGCCCGGCCTGTAACAGGCCGGCGACAACCTGCCGGCCGATGAAGCCGTAGGCGCCTGTGACGAGGATATTCATATACGTTATATCGCGTCACTGTAATTGATTGCATAACGCGTGCTGCGACCACCGCTGGGTAGTTTAATCAGGCAGCCTTTTTCTAACAGATCGGTAAGGTCACGTGTGGCAGTCGCTTTACTGACACGGGTCAGGCTCTTATATTTTTCCGCATTAATACCGTGCTCAAATCCTTCTGCATCTTCCTGGGCTGCGCCACATCCAGTAAACGATTGAGAACTTTGATCTGGCGTTCGGTAAGCGGTGTCTGGCTATGGCGATACCAGAATCGTGATTTATCCAGTACTCGGTCAAAACGGGCCCGTCCTTGTTTGAGTGCAAGTTCGAGCACGCCGAGAAACCAGCGCAACCACGGTGTGATATCCATATCACCTTTTTGCGCTTTCTCCAGCTGTGCGTAATATTCCTTGCGCCGTTCCATGATGGCCGCGCTTAAAGAATAGAAACGAATGCTCTGCTGTTCCGCCTGCGCCAGGGCGCGATCGGTGACGGCGCGTGTGATACGGCCATTGCCATCATCGAAAGGATGTAACGTAACTAACCAGAGGTGTGCAATGCCTGCGCGCATATCGCATCCAGATCTTTTGGTGGATGATTAAACCAGTCAAGAAATGCATTCAATTCGAGCTCCAGCCTGTCTCGTGGTGGCGCCTCAAAATGCACGACTGGTTTTTCGATACTGCCTGACAAGACTCGCATCGGCGTCTCGCCCCTGAGTTGACCGATCTTTATCGGGTTAATTAAGCCAGGTCCGTCGGGGAACAATTGTGTTTGCCACGTACACAGTCCTCGCCTGAGTCGAGTGGCGTGTCTAACGCCTGTGTTGCTTCCAGCAACATACCAACCAGGGCATCTGTTTGTTCGGTGCCGCCCTTTATGCCAGCGCGCTGCATGCCCAACTGGCGTGCGACTGATGAGCGCACAGATTCAACATTAAGCATTTCGCCTTCTATTTCGCTGGTTCGAATAGCGCTTTGTATCAGGGCGTCCATCTGGGCTTCCAGATCTAACTCCCTTGATAGCTTCTCGCCCTGGCCCAGGAGCGCATTTGCTGGCGACGAACGGATTCGAGATGAGGAGCTAACTCATTGTAATTAAATGTGAAATCAGGCCAGTTTGTTTGTTCCCAAATATACATCGCGTCCCTTGAGCCGATTATTGCTCGTATTTGGATCATATTATGAGCCGAATATAACGCCTATTCGGCTCAATATCTACTCAAACCGGGTTTTGTTGTTGAAGCCAAAGAGATCGGTAGATGAATTGAGCGCTCACAGCCATCATTCGTACTTGTTGTCATCCCGGCGGTGAACAGTCATACAACACATCTCGATATTCCCACGCGCATCTTGCAGGACTAAATTCTCATGGAAAGAATTTGAACGCAGCATGTGCGGCCCCCAGGGCGAAATACAGGACGTATTTTGTAACCCTCGTTCGCAATTCTTAAAGCGCTTGTTTCACCCATGAAAAGGGGCTTCTAAACCCTGAATATCACTATATTCTGTTTACATTATTCTTCGATTCAATTAGTTGTGTAGGTCCGACCCGGTAAACGCGGTATTCTGAAACATCTACAGTCACTGGATTCCGGCCTGCGCCGGAATGACGCGTAAGTGGGACAGCAGTGGGTCTGACCCTATTGATTTGATCAATCGAGTCTGACCCTATTGATTTGGCTTTTGTGTTATCAATAATGGTCACACTTAAGGAGGCAATATGAAACCTGTTACCCTGTTGTTCTGTCTGCTCGCTCTACTGCCATTAGCGAGCCACGCGGATTCACCGCGGATCATAGAAAGTGAAAAAGCCACTTTTGCCCTTGAAGAAATCATCGATGGCCTCGGCATTCCCTGGGGTCTGGCGTTTATCTCCGATAACCAGCTGCTTATCACCGAGCGAGAAGGAAATATAAAACTGCTTGATCTGCAGAGTAAAACCCTCACCCCGGTGCAAGGTGCACCCGCGGTGATGAGCGCAGGCCAGGCTGGCCTGCTGGATGTTGCCGTGCCACCCGGTTTCACTGACGGTGACTGGATCTACTTCACCTATGTACGCGATAAAGATGACCAGGGTGTCACTGTGCTGGCCCGGGCAAAACTCATGTCTAACAAACCTGGGTCGAACAAACCAGTGGCGAATAAACCAGGGGCGAATAAACTGGTGCAATGGCAGGACCTGCTCGAAACCCGTTCTGCCAGCGATACCGGTCAACACTTCGGCAGCCGTATCGTGTTTGATGAAAATGGTTATGTCTACTTCGGTGTTGGCGACCGCGGTGAGCGACCCAACTCGCAGGACCTGACGAATCACGCCGGCAGCGTAATGCGTTTACACCGTGATGGCCGCGTACCGAAAGATAATCCGTTCAACCAGCGCAAGGATGTGCAGCCTGAAATCTGGAGCTACGGTCACCGTAACCCACAGGGCATGGCCTATGATTATGACAACAAACGCCTGTGGCTGATCGAACACGGCCCCCGTGGCGGTGATGAGATCAACCTGGTCCTGCCTGGCCGCAACTACGGCTGGCCGGTCATCTCTTATGGCAAAGAATACTGGGGCCCGCTGGCTGTCGGCGAAGGCACGCAGCGTGAAGGCATGGAACAACCCGTCAAACAATACACACCCTCCATTGCCCCGGGGAGCCTGCTGCTCTATACAGGTAACAGCTTCCCGCAATGGCGCGGCAACCTGTTTAGTGGCGCACTCAAATTACAGCATCTCAACCGGGTCAGCTTGAGCGATGATGGCGCAGCCATCGCTGAAGAACGCCTGCTGACTGAGCTGGATGAACGCATCCGTGCACTGGCACAGGACGCCAGGGGCTGGCTGTACTTTTCGACCGACAGCGGCAAAGTCTATGTGATAAAACCTGCAGCCAGGCAATAGACAGGCAATAGCCAGCTAAGCCATAAGATTGGTAGTCACGTAATTTTTAAAGTCACAAGGGATTATTCTCTGATCATTGTACGATGCCCCGACTGCTCCTGATAATCATGTTCGCTGCTACAGCGATCCGCTCCGGCGTGACGAGCGCGCAGGTGCCCGAGGTAGACACACCACTGAAGGTCACTATCACAGCGCCGCTGATCGAAACCCGTTGGCAGGATGCACCGAGCGGGGTCACACTGATCGGTGATGACGATATAGGGGACGGACGTGCACTCTTACAGCCGACCGATGCCTTGAGCCTGGCGCCCGGTGTGCTGGTGCAGAACCGCAATAACTTCGCACAGAACCCGCGCGTCTCGATCCGTGGTTTTGGTGCCCGCGCACCGTTTGGCATCCGCGGTGTGCGCGTGCGTCTGGACGGTATTCCGCTGACCACGGTGGACGGCCAGGCACAGATCGATGCCATCGATCCCGGCGCCATCAAAACTGTCGAGGTACTGCGCGGTGCCAACGCCGTGCTGCATGGCAATGGCAGCGGCGGCCTGCTTGATTACCGCAGTTATTCACCGCGCCATAAGCCGGTCGCGAAGATCGAGACACAACTGGGCGGCTTTGGCCTGCGCCGTTTACATGGCGCATTTGCTCAGCAATATGATACCGACGATGATTCTTCATGGGCTTACCGTGGTGCCGTCAGCCATCTCGAACAGGACGGCTATCGCGAGCAAAGCGCAGTGGAACGACGCAATGTCGGCTTCCGCTTCGATCACCGACAGGGCGATCGTGACTGGTTCGTTATCCTCAACCATCTCGACAATCCACTGGCCGAAGATCCCGGTGGCCTGACTTATGAGCAATGGCAGAGCGATCCCACGCAGGCCGCCGCACTCGCCAAAGCCATGGACGCCGGGCAACAGGTCGAACAGAACATCGCCTCTCTGGGGGTGGTGCAAAACTTCGGCACGCGCCAGTCATCAGCTTCGTGCGCAAACCTGGTTGACTGCACGTGACTTTCGCCAGCAACTACCGTTTCCGGGCGATAGCCTGATTAGCTACGATCGGCAGATCATCGGCGGCTCACTCAATTACCAGCGCCCTGTGGGCAAACTCATGCTGCACACGCAACTCAGCCTGGAAGACCAGCAAGATGATCGACAACGCTATTGCCGCAATATCGCGCTCGAAGCGTTCATCTGTCGCAGCGGCATCAGCGATGACCTGGCACTGGATCAACGCGAATCTGCGCGCAATGCCGGCCTGGGATTACAACTGGCCGGGCCAGTCGCAAAGCAAAAGGGGCGCTGGGTCATCGGTGTACGGCACGACCACCTGCGCCTGGCCATCGATGATCAGCTGCAGCCCGGCGGCATCGACAACTCCGGTGAGCGCGTCTATGACGAGACCAACGTCAGCCTGGGCTACAGCCATAGCCTGGATGACCAGTGGAACGCCTTCAGCCAGTATGCCACCAGCTTCGAAGCCCCCACATTCACCGAGTTCGCCAACCCTGACGGCGCCGGTTTTCGTCCGGGCCTGGAGCCCCAGAGCAGTGAGAGTTTCGAGATCGGTTTGCGAGGCAGCCTTTATAATCTACAGCTCGAGGCCAGCCTGTTCACGGTACGGGTGAAGGACGAAATCATCGTTGACGCTGATCCCGGGGCCGCTGCCGACGATGAGCGTACTTTCTATCGTAATGCCGACCGTACCCGGCGCGATGGCCTGGAACTTGGCAGCCGCTGGTGGCCGAGTATCCTGCCGCGACTGCAACTCGCCGGTGCCTTAACCTACATGGATGCACGTTTCGATGACGAAAGCAGCAACGACCTGCCGGGCCTGCCCGACTGGTCGGCTTTCTTCGATGCCAGGTACCAGTTTCAGCAGGGTTATTTTGCCGGCCTCTCTGCGCAATACATCGGCAGCCGCTATGCTGACGATGACAACACCGTCAAGGTTGCATCGCAGACTGTCACCAACTTGCGGCTGGGCCGTAAACTCTCGAACATGCGATATGACACGCAGCTGGTCATCGGCATCGAAAACCTGTTCAACACCGAATACCTTGGCAACCTGCGTATCAACGCCCGAAACGGCCGCTATTATGAACCGGGCGCAGAGCGGCGTGTATATGCCGGTATCGAAATCACCTGGTTATGATAAGTAGGGTCAGATGAAACTAATTTAGCTTTGGTTTGTAATCTGGGCCTGTCCATCTTTGCCAGCAAATTGAAAGTTTCATCTGACCCCACTTATTCTAAATTGCTTAAAATCCACCGACAGTCAGCTTCCGGCCAATAAGCGGTCATACAGCACAAACAAAAACGGCTCCCGAAGGAGCCGCCTTTGATTAATATTTAATCAGCTATGCTTTCTTTCTTCTAGCCACTCCAATTAGACCGAAAGGATATTTTTTTGGATAACTTGAATATTGCCGTGTCATATCGAACGAATGTAAGAAACTTCTATCCCCGAGTGGAAATCTCCATGGCAGTTGAAAGGATTGATCAAGCGTTACCTCTGAGACGTCGCTTCCCCTACAGGCGGCATTTCTCGTCCCCGCCGAACAGGCCTCCGAGACAGTTACCGCTACAGCATTGATTCCCATTAGTGCAGTCACTCCCATTTACCCGACATCCCGAGTTTGCGCAATTACCGTTATAGCAGGTATTGCTGCTACACTCGCGATCCCTCTGACAGCCATCGCCGAAGCCCCCAGGATTTGCGCATTGATCTATCCCCGCCTGATTGCAAATTTCGCTTGCGCATTCGCTGTCATCCCCGCAGCGCTGTCCATTGGGGAACGGTTCGCACCTGTTATTGAGCCATTTGTTGCATGTGCCGCTTATGCATTCTCTCCCATCTGTGCAGAACTCCCCTCCGCTGAACTTGCCTTTCTCGTTGCACTCACCTTCTAGGAGCCCACCATCTTGTAGGCCCACGTTGCAAAAATAGTCGCTTTGGCATTCCTTATCCCTCTTGCAGCTCCCGCCTTCACCGAGCTCCGAGGCGCATTGATCTATCCCCGCCTGATTGCAAATTTCGCTTGCGCATTCGAGGTCATCCCCGCAGCGCTGTCCATTGGGGAACGGTTCGCACCTGTTATTGAGCCATTTGTTGCATGTGCCGCTTCGCATTATGCATTCTCTCCCATCTGTGCAGAACTCCCCTCCGTCGAGCGTGTTTTCCTTGTTGCACTCACCTTGTAGGAGCCCACCATCTTGTAGGCCCTCGTTGCAAAAATAGCCGCTTTGGCATTCGAGGTCCCTCTCGCAGTTCCCGCCTTCAGGGAGTCGCGGCGTGCACGTATCTATCAGGCCCGCCTTATTGCAAATGCCACTTGCGCATTCGTCGTCCTCCGCGCAGCGCTCGCCATTGGGGAACGGCTCGCACCTATTTACGCCTAATCGCAAATTGCACATGCCGCTTGCGCATTCGACATCCCTCACGCAGCGCTCGCCTCCGACGAGTCCGCCTAATGCGGCGCATGTATTCCCTTGGGGGCCGGGTAGTCCGCCTTCCGCGCAAATCCCGCTTTCGCATTCGAGGTCCCTCCTGCAGTCTGCGCTTTCGGTAAGACCGCCTTCCGGGGCGCACTCATTTCTTATACCTGCTTCTGCGCAAATGCTGCTGCTGCACTCTTTGTCCCTCTTGCAGTGCATGCCTACGGTGAGGCCGCCGTTCGGGGCGCAGATATTTATTCCCTCCGTTGCGCAAATGCAGCTGCTGCATTGGTTATCGTTTGTGCAGTATTCGCCGTGTGCGCGACTGTCTTCCGTGGGGCACAATGCGGGTGAGACCTCAAACTGACTCACGATGAATGGATCCCGGCTAAGGAGTTCAGTCACCTCATCGGACTCGGGTGGTAGGTACCAGTTGGTGCCGTAAGTTGTCACCGTGAGTTTCTGATCGTCGGCGTTAATCTCGAACTCGGTCCAGCCGTAGGTGTGTGCGGCGACGTAGGAGCCTTCCAAGAGCGTCGCAGGGACGGAGCTATTCCATTGCTGTGTGGGGACACGGTAAGGAAACGTATACCCTTGATCATCTAACCCAGCTTGGGGGCGGTTCAAGATTCTGAGCAGGTTATCCATCCTCGACTGGAATACCGAATCGGAATCTTTGACATCCTCTTGGTATGTTCCGTCGTCTTCTATAGGTCCGTCGCCAGTGCCAATTATTGGTGAACTTGATCCCATAGGACCTGGTCCCTTGCCAACAAGACCACCTTCACCTTTGGAATAGGCGGCGGGGCCGGCAGAGATTTCCCAGGCGGCGGAGTGTCGTTGTCGTTCCAGACGGTCTGTCTCATAGGTCAGGTTGTTAACAACGGTTCCGTGGATGTCACCCGCGATAAAGACGACGTTTGCAATACGCTGGCGCTCGATGAAATCGAGAATCACGCCTCGCTCATAGGCGTAGCCTTCAAAGCGGTCCTGAGAGGTAGCTGCGGGGTCGGGTAGATACTGGAGGGGCTCGGGTACCAGAACGATTTTCCAGGTGATGCCGCTGTCATTAGCATCCGCCAGATCACTCAGGAACTCGTCGAGCTGAGCTTTCCCGAGCATGGTACGATCTTCGTGGTACACAAACTGCGTCGACGCCTCGTCGCGAAACGACCGTGTATCGAGCATAAACATGGCCGCATCCTTGCCAAACGTTCGGTAGCGGTAGAGTTTATTCTTGTTTGCCGTGCGAGCATCGCCGGTGTCACCATACAGTTCTGCACGAATGGGATTGTACTCGTGCCAGGCCTGAAGCGCGTCTTTGTACAAGTCAGTTTCATTTATGAACGGACGATCACAGTTTTTTACCCAGTCAGGGTCGTATTTAGGGTCGCCTTCCGAATAAGGATTTTCGTCATTGCCAGGGCCAGGGTCGCAGAAACATACGCCCCAACCTGAGCCATCTACACCGATAATTTCACCGCCAATATTTTTAATAGGCCTGGATAGGCACTCAGGGGCATAAGTTTGAGTGTCGGGTGGCGCACCGCCCGCGAAATCGTTCACCACCTCGTGGTCGTCGATCGTGGCGTAAAAGGCCGTCGATTTGCGGGCTAGTGCAAACATATTGTCATCAATGGGTTCGTCATAGAAACTCGGGGAATTCAGTTGCGTATAGACGAGTTCGTTCTTTATGCGAAATTCTATATAGTCTTCGACGTCATCGTTAAAACCTGCCCGCGGGCCTAATGCAGGACTATCGGCGTAAGTGGTGTCACCCAGCGCGACGAAAAAGTCGAGGTCACGATCGGGAACGTTCTTGATGGAAACAAAGGGCCTCATGTCGCCACGCCAGCACGATGACACGCCGAAGCGCAATCCATAGGTGTCGTCCTCCTCATGAGGCGTACTGAATCCCCCCCGTGGTTCGGAGCCCTGAGAGGCAACAGACGAACAACTGCCGCGGCAGGCGCGGTAGTGGTACTTCGTTCCGGGGAGCAATCTCTTCAATAACAACTTTGGCGGGCACGTTCGAATCCGAAACACAGACGTCTCTGACTTCGGTAAAGGCTTCGTCTTTTTTTCCGATTTCGAATCTAACCGTTCCAGTGAATGAAGCTCTCGCCCAAAGAACGACTGACGACTGGTCAACGTCTCCGGCGGCTACGCCGTTAGGGAAGCAATCGCCGACGCAAGCCGTTGTAGCCAAACAATTACCAAAATTAGTCTTTACATATTCAATATCACTTAAATCAATGCTGCCATTTCCGTCTACATCAGCAAGCGTACATGCGCTAACGATCGCTGGATCCTGCCCAACACAATTACCAATGATGGAAACATCAACAATGTTTACGACACCATCTTGATTAATATCCGGGTCTGGGCCAGCAGTAAAGTCCGTATCTCCGAAATTAGCAGCAACATCATCTACGTCAGTTGAATCAATATTACCATCTCCGTCTACATCGGCTGCTGCACAAGCATTGACTGCTGATGGATCTTGACCGATACAGTTAGCAATAATAGTTATATCAACAATATTCACAATTCCATCATTATTGATATCTGCATCTGCAACTGAGGCAAACAGTGTAACTGTTAATAAAGGGGTTATAAGATCTACATCAATCTGATCTATTTTTCCATCGTTATTAATATCTGACGAAGCACATGTATCTTCAGGCGGCTTTTCAATACACGCTCCTACCACTAAAATATCGAGATTATTAACAAACCCATCATCATTCACATCAGCTTTTAATGCTACCGTCGGTGTTGATATAACATCTGTATCACTTTCGGTTATTGGTGTGCTTGTAATATCAGATTCATCACTTCCACATGAGGTCAGCAATAATATTAAGCAGAACTTTATAAATACTTTTGTGAACGGCCAGTTCATGAACGACTAACCTCACCTGAATATGCTAGATATGTATTATTATGAATGTGTTTTTTTATACTTACTTGAGAGTGTTGAAAGCCAGAATAGACCTCTCTTTTGACTGCCGAATTAGATGGTTCTTCGTCAGGTGTTCCGTCTGCACTACTAACGCTAATAACAATAGCAAATATAGTTACTATCGCTGAGTAGTCACTAACTCGAGATAAAGCCATCCTTAATCCTCGATTATTATTTATTCTCATTTACTGGCTACAAAATATAATGCAGGCAAGCATTTTATTGTAACTTATAAAACAAACTCGCTAATTTTTTTCTAAATTTTTGCTACTAAAAATATATTTTTTACTTTAATTAAATTCTATTTTTTAATTAAACAGTACAGACTTTGGCCTTAAACTTTTTTTGTTTAACTATACCCACCAAAGAAGCTAAACCAAACAACATAAAACCTAAGGCACCAGGCAATGGCACAGCGGAGACGGTGACCTCACCATCTCCTATATTTGAAAGTGATGGGGAAACACCAGTAACCAGGTTTGAAGCTGGATCTAGTATGGCCAATATCACGTCATTAAGATCTAATGCACTTGATCCAGAGGCAATAGCTTCAAAAGTTATACTAGCCAAAATACCACTACCTGTAGCCCCCTGCCCAAATACGCCTAAAGTAGTTTCAGCAAAATTTACATCAGGTGAAAACAAATCATTTTCAATTTCAAATAGACCACTTCCAACCAAAAGAAAACCGCCATCAACAACATCCATAGAGTTGAATAACGCAATATCAAAATCAACGTCAATCTCGAATCCCCTTAGCAACTCATTCGCTGCGAGATTTTCAACAACAACATCAATCGTGAATACATCTCCAATATTTGTACTTAGTGTGGTTTGAATACCGGATGTAGAAGGGTCTAAATCAAGAGCAACAATAGGTGCAGCAGTGAGCGTGGAGATATATAAAACTGATAATAATAAAATAGATGCAGCTAACTTCATGTGTTAACTCCTTATTTAATTTATTATTTCCATTAGCCGTCGATATAGCCAATGATTGTTTTAGATTTAATACAGATACAAAACTTATACCTAAAATAAAAAATTAATTATTATCAATCAGTCGAGGTTAATGAGTTTAAAGCATTCATATTCGCTCCTGAATTAATTCATTTAATCTTCAATTCAGACGAGGATCTCTGAAAAAAATTAAGCGTAAGAAAACCACTACTCCTACAAACCTCACTACAAAGCGACTAAATATTGAAGAGTAAGTAATTTAACAGTACGGATATAATTTAATAAAGCAAGAATATATTTCTTAAAAGTTAAAGCGTTATATTCTAATATACTTGGAAAAGTGTAGGTATATAAGTCGCGTAGGTATATTCGGGTTTTTAGTTGAGAAACTATCTCCCAGCCCGCCACGATCGAACGACATCTGATAGTCACTGTCATATATTAGAATTTTCTAACAGTCGCTTTTGGGTCGATAACTGTCATAAAAAAGCGCCCTACTATCCATAAGGGGGCACTGGTATCATGACTGCCGGTCAGATGCTTATCCATGCATTGGCTGGTTAGTACATAATTGGGGTCTGACCCCAATTATTCAAAGACAAGACCCCTCACCCGCTCTTACATAACTGGCGTAAAACAAAGTGAAGCGTATCGGAACATACATGCCTATATTATTATTGTAAGTTTTTCTTTTCGAAAACAATTTCGCGATGATAAGCCAAATAGTCTTGATGCTGGCTGACAACGTTAATTTTCATGTTTTCCGATATACCTAATATTTCTGGTGATTCAATAAATTCTGATGTTTTAATTACACCTTTATCAGTAAAACTGATATAGCCAAGATCAAATGCTTTATCCAAGTTTGGTAATAATAATATTCCATTATATTTGTCTAAACGTTCAACATTATTAGCATCACGCCATGGTTTGATGTGAGAAGCAACAAGAAATTGTGTCGATTGATACCCCGTCAAAGCGCATCCTTTCCAATATTTAATCAATTTCTCACGAAACTTACCTTGCCCTATCCTTGTATTCACTAATACTGCCTTTTGAGTAGCATCAATAGTCTGATCACTAATTATTTTCTCAATATCATCGGCAACTTCTGCCTGGCAGGTAACTGATAAAAAGTCCTTATAACTATTGAGTGCGGCACTATACATCTGCTTGCCCTTGGTATTGCTATTTATAAACACATCATAATTAGCTAGTTTTTCTGCAATGCCGGAAATTGTTGAATAAGATTGTATCGATATTAGGTTTTGATGACTTATATTGGCTTCACTTGCCCAAGTAGAAATTGTACCTTTGATTGCCCCTACATAACTTACCGCAGTTCTTTCAGACTTACCCATTGCACGTAACCAGCGATGGTATTGCACCGATAAATCATCTAAGTTTTCTAAAAGGATTTCTTTAGCGGCCGCTCTTGTCAGTTCGTTCTGAAAATAGCTAAACAGGTCATCATCTAAGTAAGCATAATCGATTACTTCAAACAAAACCTTTGCGCTAGGTGTGCCACCAGTTGCTTTCAGTATGTCGTAGTCGCTTTGTTTTCCAGCCTTTATTTTGAAATGCCAAATACCATCATTATGGAGATGGTAAAAAGGCTGATTGATCTTATCCGCGTCATTACCTTTCTTTAGTTTTTCAAAGTGAATACTGAATGCGTCCTTCAATTCTTCATTAATTATGAATTCATTTTTAATTACCTGACCATTTTTTATTAGATCCATTATGGCGAATAACAAACAAACTTTATGCGGCTTTGGGTGGCCACTGGATCTATCAACATTTAGCCTGCATAGTTTGTCTTGATAATATTCGCTGATCATGTGTTATTACTCCAATAGTCGGTTTTCTCAGGGAATATCCAGCGAATACTGCCACGTGGATCTTCCACATCACCTTCATGTCGAGGTATTGGATGCATATATAGATGATGAACTGCTTGGCCTGGAACAAAGGGAACGGTGGATTATTAAACCAATTATTGATCACTTTTAAACCCCTCCGTCACCTTATTTCAATTCTACCGATACAACATCACAGCATCCCGCTCAGTAATCCATGCGGCTTCATCCGTGCCGGCTAGCGCTTCGAGGTCACCCGGTGTCGCTTCCGGGTCGTCCACCCACTGGCGCAGGAGTTCACTGCCATTGATCACATCGATGGCAAGTCGATCGAGTTCATACTCATAAGGGAAGTCTCGCCAAAGGTCGTAATCCGGTCGCTGTTTGCGCAGGGCTTTGAAGGCCAGGGCCATCAGTCGCCAGGGCTGGAATTTATCGTGATCATAGGCGCCATCCTCGACATGAATCTGTACACCAGCGCACAGCTTGCCTGCGTGCTTGTGGAATGTAGGTTCGAACCAGCACTCCCGCAGTCGGCAACCCTGCAGCCAGTGGGGTGCCAGGTGTTGCATCTCCGTCAGCAGCTTGCGGGGTTCCAGGTCAGGTGCGCCGAACAGTTCCAGGGGTCGGGTGGTACCGCGCCCCTCGGACAGGGTCGTACCCTCCAGCATCACCGTGCCAGCATAGCAGCGTGCCATCCACAGATTGGGCGCATTGGGACTGGGATTGATCCAGGTGCGCTGGTACAGGGGCCAGCCGTACCCCGGTCCGGTAGCAGGTGCCCAATCCTGCATGGTTATTACTTCGCATGCCACGTTCAGATTCAGGGTATTAATAAACCACCGCGCCAGTTCGCCCATGGTAAGGCCGTGACGCATCGGCATAGGCGCCGCACCGACAAAACTCTCCCAGCCCGGTCGTAATGACAACCCCTCCACCGGACGTCCGGCCGGGTTGGGCCTGTCCAGCACCACCACCTGCTTGCCGGTTTGCGCAGCGGCTTCCAGTACATAACGCAAGGTCGTAATGAAGGTATAGATACGGCAGCCCAGATCCTGCAGATCCACCAGCAGCACATCGAAAGTGTCCATCATGGCCGGTGTCGGCCTGCGCACTTCACCATACAGACTGAATACCGGAATACCCAGCACAGGATCATTGAAATCCGGCGACTCCATCATGTTGTCCTGCTTGTCGCCACGCAGACCGTGTTGCGGACCGAAGGCAGCGCTAAGCTGTAACTCCGGTAAGCCTGCAAGCGCATCCATAGAGTGAGTGAGGTCGTCAGTCACGGAAGCCGGATGGGCAAGCAGCGCCACACGACGCCCCTTAAGCGTCTTGCGTAGCGATGGCTCCTGCAGCAGACGATCGATGCCGAACTTCATAGCCATGCTCCACTGGTT
>CAWKAL010000024.1:0-29708 GCA_963847575.1 uncultured Gammaproteobacteria bacterium | reverse complement strand
GATAAACAGGCACAATAAAAAGGAATAAACAGGTTTTCACGGATTGAAAATCGCGGCAACCGCCTACATATAATCACGGACTCCTTATGCAACCTTGAGGCACGTATGGCCAGTTTAAGCGACCAGAGTACGCAATCACACATTCTTCTGAAGTACCCGTATTACCCTTGCGCGATGTGGTGGTTTATCCCCACATGGTGATCCCGCTGTTTGTCGGCCGTGAAAAATCCATTCATGCACTGGATGCGGCGATGCAGGACAACAAGCAAATCCTGCTGGTGGCACAAAAAAGTGCGGACATCGACGAGCCGGGCATCAAGGACGTTCACGAAATTGGCACCCTGGCCACTATTCTGCAACTGCTAAAATTGCCCGATGGCACTATCAAGGTGCTGGTCGAAGGCGCGCAGCGTGCTCGCGTAGTGGATATTCATGAAAACGAATTTTTTGTTGCCAGCTATGAACTGCTGGATGACGTCGTGCCTGAAGACGACCGCGAAGTTGAAATTCTTTCGCGTTCTATTCTGGGTGTGTTCGACCAGTATGTGAAACTCAATAAGAAAATACCTGCTGAAATTTTAACGTCACTGGCTGGCATCGATGAACCATCACGCCTGTCCGATACCATCGCAGCGCATATGTCGCTGAAGCTCGAGGAAAAACAGAAAATTCTCGAAATCTTCGATGTGCATAAACGCCTTGAATATTTAATGAGCCTGATCGATGCCGAAATCGATCTGCTGCAAATTGAAAAACGCATACGTGGCCGCGTCAAGCAGCAAATGGAAAAAAGCCAGCGCGAGTACTATCTTAACGAGCAGATGAAAGCCATCCAGAAAGAGCTCGGTGAGATGGAAGATGCGCCCAATGAAGTTGAAGAACTCGCCAGGCGCATCGAAGACGCAGGCATGAGCAAGGAAGCGAAAAAGAAAGCCACCAACGAGCTCAACAAGCTGAAGATGATGTCACCGATGTCGGCAGAAGCCACCGTGGTGAGAAATTACATCGACTGGCTGGCTGATTGCCCGTGGAAGAAAAAAACCAAGATCCGCAATGATCTCGCGGCGGCTGAAAAAGTCCTGAATGATGATCACTACGGCCTGGAAAAAGTCAAAGAACGTATTCTTGAATATCTTGCTGTGCAACAGCGCGTTAAAAAACTCAAGGGTCCGATACTCTGCCTGGTGGGTCCGCCGGGTGTGGGTAAAACCTCACTGGGTCAGTCGATCGCGCGTGCAACCAATCGCAAGTACACGCGTATGGCGCTGGGTGGTGTACGTGATGAATCTGAAATTCGTGGTCATCGTCGTACCTATATCGGCTCTTTGCCGGGCAAGGTAATTCAGAATCTGTCCAAGGTGGGTACACGCAATCCGCTGTTCCTGCTCGACGAAATTGACAAGATGGCGGCTGATTTCCGTGGTGACCCGGCGTCGGCCCTGCTTGAAGTGCTCGATCCTGAACAGAACCATACATTCTCGGATCATTACCTTGAAGTCGACTTCGACCTGTCTGACGTTATGTTTGTAGCGACAGCCAACTCTTTAAATATACCCGCGCCTCTGCTTGACCGCATGGAAGTGATTCGCCTGCCGGGATATACCGAAGACGAAAAAGTCGAGATTGCGAAAAATTACCTGTTGCCCAAGCAAATGGAAAACAACGGCCTCAAAGCTGACGAGCTGTCAGTGAATGATTCCGCGCTACGCGATATCGTGCGTTTTTATACACGTGAAGCCGGGGTGCGTAGCATGGAGCGTGAGATCGCCAAAATTTGCCGAAAAGTTGTCAAGCAAATGGTGGTTAAAACCAATGCTGATACTGTTCATGTCACCGCGCGCAACCTGGAAAAATTTCTTGGTGTTAAGCGCTTCCGTTACGGTGTGGCAGAAGATAATGATCAGGTCGGTCAGGTCAATGGCCTGGCGTGGACAGAAGTCGGTGGTGAGCTGCTGACTATTGAGTCTGCAGTGATGCCGGGTAAAGGCAAGTTGTCTCATACCGGTCAACTGGGCGACGTGATGCAGGAATCCATTCAGGCAGCGATGACTGTCATACGCAGTCGCTCTGCGTCACTGGGCCTGCAGCCTGATTTTCTTGAGAACAAGGATATACATATTCATGTACCGGAAGGTGCGACACCCAAAGACGGCCCGAGCGCAGGTGTTGGCATGTGCACGGCACTCGCATCTGTGCTGACCAGTATACCGGTAAAAGCCAGTGTGGCGATGACAGGCGAAATTACCCTGCGTGGTGAAGTATTACCTATCGGTGGGCTCAAGGAGAAATTACTGGCCGCACACCGGGCAGGTATAGCCACCGTGATCATTCCGCTGGAAAACAAGAAAGACCTGGCCGAAATACCCAAGAATATTCTGGCCAAGCTTGATATTCGTCCTGTGCAGTGGATCGACCAGGTGCTTGAAGTTGCACTGCAAAAAGCGCCGACTCCACTTGAAGATGGGCCTGCAAGTGACAGAAAGACAAGTGGTCGTGGTAAGGGAAAAAAATCTGATGACGCCTTGAGACCACACTAAGTAGTCGTTTGTAAAGTAGTAAAACGTCGTTTTTTCCGGTTATTTGAAAAGTATTCACGTTGACACGTGATGCTTGAGACTGGTATAAAAACGGCGTTTTTCTGCTTATACTGTCAGCACGCTTTTTATGCCTTCAGGCTGCACACAAAAAAACACATAACGAGAAGTAAATAATAACTAATCCACCTCAAACCGGGAAAATTCAATGAATAAAACTGAAATGATTGATGCTGTTGCAGAAGCAGCAGGCTTGTCCAAAGCTGATTCCGCTCGTGCACTCGATAGCGTTATCTCTGTAATTTCTGATGCGCTTAAACAGGGTGATCAGGTAAGCATTGTGGGCTTCGGTTCATTCATGGTTCGCAAACGTTCAGCAAGGACAGGTCGTAATCCCCAGACCGGTGCTGAGATCCAGATTTCGGCTGCAAATGTTCCTGCATTCAAGCCTGGCAAAGCTCTGAAAGATGCCGTAAACTAGCGCGCTCTTTCGGTGGGGTGCTTAGCTCAGCTGGTAGAGCGTCGCCCTTACAAGGCGAATGTCGGGGGTTCGATCCCCTCAGCACCCACCACTTCGGACCGGTAGTTCAGCTGGTTAGAATGCCGGCCTGTCACGCCGGAGGTCGCGGGTTCGAGTCCCGTCCGGTCCGCCATTATCTATTCCTGTTATTTCTGTGCAAATGCATGTTTCAGGCGATTTCGCCAGCAATACGTTCAGTTACACGTGCTGTTTCGGCTATAATTGCGCCACAAAATTAACCGGAAATCTTGAAACACAGATTAATGAGTCAGGTTCATGTTACAGGCGATTAATGATCGAATAAAAGGCTGGCTGGGCGCTATTGTTGTAGGGTTCATCTCGCTGCCTTTCGCGCTCTGGGGAATCCAGTCCTATATCGGTGGCGCTGAAGCACCGTATGCAGCAAAAATTGGTGATATAGAAGTATCAACCCAGGAGCTGGATTACAATCTCACCAGGCAAAAACAGGAACTGCGTGAGCGCTTCGGAAACCAGCTTCCGTTCGAAGACAGCATGCTGAAGGGCATGGTGCTCGACCAGCTCATCAACAGAAAAATCCTTGAGTCATATACAACCGAATCCGGTTACCGTGTATCTGACGCGCAACTCTCCAGTAACATCAAATCCCTGTTCAGCCAGGGCGGTAGTTTCGATCGCGCAGTTTTTGAAAGCATCGTGCGTTCGCGTGGCCAGACCATTCCGCAGTTCGAAGACGAAGTGCGTAACGAGATCCGGGTGCAGCAGTTCAGTAATGGATTGCGCGCGACTGCATTGGTAACCAATGCGGAACTGGAGCAACTGGCAAAGCTTGAAGCCCAGCAGCGTGAAATTAGTCTGCTGAAATTCGATGTCAGCAACCAGGTCGATAGCGTGTCTGTGTCTGATGCAGACGTGCAGGCAGCATACGATGCACGTATCGAACAATTCATGACGGACGAGCAGGTCGCTATCGATTATATCGAGCTGACCGGCGAGCAAGTTTCAAAAGAGATCAAACTCGACGAGCAAAAAATCAAGCAGGCCTACGATGATTATGTCGCGCAGGTGTCTCAACGTGAACAGCGCAAAGCCAGCCATATACTGGTAAAACTCGACCCCGATCGTGATGCGGCATTAGCAAAACTTGAAAAAGTTAAGCAGGCACTGGCTGCTGGCGAGGCTTTCAGCGCACTAGCAAAACAGTACTCGGAAGATACCGGTTCGGCTGAAAATGGCGGTGATCTTGACTGGGTCGAACGTGGGCAAATGGTCAAGCCTTTTGAGGATGCGCTGTATGCCATGGCAAGTACAGGGGATGTGAGTGATATCGTGGAGTCGCAGTTTGGCCTGCACCTGATAAAACTCGATGACATCCGCAAGGAAAAACCGGCTTCGCTTGAAGCTAAACGCAATGAGATAGAAACCGATCTGAAACGCGACATCATTAGCAGCATGTTTTACGATCAGTCCGAGCTGCTGGCAACCACCTCTTATGAAAATCCTGACAGCCTGGATCATGCGGCAGAAGCCTCAGGTCTGACGATAAGCAAGACAGATCTTATGACCCGAAATGCAGGTAATGGCATTGCGGCAGAAGCTAAAATACGTGAAGCGGCTTTCTCACAGGCGGTGCTGTCGCAGGGCGTTAACAGTGATGTCATCGAGCTGTCACCGGATCATGTCGTGGTGTTGCGTGTGAGCCAGCATATTCCAGCAAGCAAAATTCCGCTTGAAGAAGTACGCAGTGAAATCTACAAAAGCCTGCAACTCGAAAAAGCGCGTGCTGAAACCTTGAAGCTTGCGCGTGAAGCGAAAGCTAAAATCCTTGCAGGCACACCGGCTGCAAACCTGGTCGCGAAGGGTGTAACGCTGGACTCGCTCGTCAGTGTTAAACGCACAGGTGATGAAAAAGTGAACCCTGCCGCATTGCAGCTCGCCTTCGACATGGCGAAACCCGATGCAGGTAAAGTTAATGCAGCCGAAACCGCGCTGGGTGGTGCTGATGTTGCCGTAGTAATACTGCATAAGGTTATTACGCCGGAGAAGGTGGAGCAAAGCCAGCTTGATGCCATTAAACAGCGCCTGGTGCAGGATGTCGCCAAGGCTGAATACGATGCCGCGCTTGCAGAAATCAGTGCTGACTACGAAGTTCAGAAAAACCTCAAGGTGTTAGAGTAAACCGCTACAACACGCAACGCCTGATTCGAACCCAGGCGCATGGTATTACCGGGTTGCTTGCAACAGCCTTAACAACCGGAATCACCAGATGACAAACAAGATGACGCAACCGTGGCGCTGGCCCATACACTGGCAAATTCTTCTGGCGCTGCTGCTGGCAGTCGTGGTGGGCGTATTTTTTGATGAGTCCAGCCAGGTGTTCGGCATCTCGCTGGTGACGGTCACCAGTTACCTCGGCAGCCTGTTTCTGAATGCGCTCAAAATGCTGATTGTGCCGCTGATCATTTCATCGATCATTGCCGGCATGATGGGTCTCGATGCCGACATGCTGGGGCGACTCGGCGGTAAAACCCTGCTGTATTACCTGTCGACGAGCCTGGTCGCAATTCTCACCGGTCTCGTGCTGGTGAATTTAATCCAGCCAGGCATTATTGACGGCGTCGCGGCAAACGATACCATCGGCCTGGCGAGTAATACCGACGACGTTCTGGAAAATATTGAAGGCCGCGGGCCCGCGGATGTGGCAGATGTATTTTTGCGCATGATACCGGCCAATGTGATCGCGGCAGCAGCAGAAGGCCAGATGCTGGGGCTGATTTTTTTCAGTTTGCTGTTCGGTTACTTTGTGTCGCGATTGAAAGATCCGTTTGCCACAGTGCAGCAACATTTCTGGCAGGGCATGCTTGCGATCATGATGCAAATGACTAACCTGGTGATGAGGTTCGCACCGCTGGGTGTGTTTGCTCTGGTCAGCAAGGTTATTCTTATCTCCGGGTTTGATGCGATACGTCCGTTGGCGTGGTTTTTCTTCACGGTTATTGCCGCCCTTGGACTGCATATGTTTGTCAGCCTGCCGCTGATATTAAAAACCATTGCCCGGGTTAAACCTTCACGCCATTTCAATGCCATGCTGCCTGCACTGCTCACTGCCTTTTCGACCAGCTCGTCGTCGGCCACCTTGCCGGTGACGCTGGAATGCGTGGAAACCCGCGCACGCGTATCCAACCGCGTGAGTGGTTTTACCTTACCGCTGGGCGCCACAGTCAACATGGACGGGACCGCGCTTTATGAGTGTGTCGCCGCCATGTTTATCGCGCAGGTGTATGGCCTGGAACTCGATTTCACCACGCAATTAACCGTGGTGATGATTGCCTTGCTGACATCCATCGGGGTTGCCGGCATCCCGTCGGCGAGCCTGGTGGCGATCAGTATTATCCTGGGGGCGATCGGCCTGCCGCTGGAGGCCGTGGGGCTTATCCTGGTGGTGGATCGCGTGCTGGATATGTGCCGTACGGCGGTGAATGTGTTCAGTGATTCGTGTTGTGCGGTGACTATTGCGCGGCTTGAAGGCGAGGACGCAGTGCTGGGAGAGCCCGCCAGAAGCTGAGGTTTCAGGCGTTCACAACACGTCCGTGTGCTGCGTCATTCTGCAACAACAAGTACCTGCCTAGTCTTTCTCGATATTCCCCATCAAACCCGCGGTGTGGTATCCCGCGTCGACATACATCACTTCACCGGTGATGCCACTGGCGAGGCCTGAACACAGGAAGGCGGCGCAATTACCGACTTCTTCAATGGTGATGTTACGGTGCAGCGGTGCGCTTTGCTCGACATGTGCCAGGATGGTGCTGAATCCCGAGATGCCTTTCGCGGCCAGGGTCTTGATCGGGCCGGCTGAAATTGCGTTGACCCGAATACCTTCACCGCCCAGCGAATGCGCGAGATAACGCACGTTGGCTTCAAGACTGGCCTTGGCCAGGCCCATCACGTTATAGCCCGGGAAAGCGCGCACTGCGCCGAGATAGCTCAGCGTCAGGATGGCAGCGTCTTCACGATTTTGCATCATGTGGCGTCCCGCCTTGGCAATTGCGGCGAGGCTGTACGAACTGATTTCATGCGCCTTGTTGAATCCATCGCGCGTCAGGTTGTCGAGATAGTCGCCTTCCAGCATTTCCTTGGGCGCAAATGCGACTGAGTGAATGATTACGTCTAGCGATTCCCAGTAATCATCAAGCTTTTCGAACACCGCTTCGATCTGGGTATCGTCTTCCACATCACACGGCAGCACGATATCGGAATCGCATTCGCCGGCAAGCTTCTCGACGCGTTCGCGCAGGCGTTCACCCATGTAGGTAAATGCCAGGTCGGCGCCTTCGCGATGCATGGCCTTGGCGATACCCCAGGCGATCGAACGGTTGCTGGCAACGCCGAAGATCAGTACACGTTTGCCTGTCATGAAGCCCATATATGTGTCTCCCCAAAAAAAGTGCTGTAAACTTGGACGACCCGATGCCGCCACGAGGTGTTATTGGCGGATTATACAGAGAAACACGAAAAACACTACGCAAGCGCCGGGATCGTCCGCGCGGCGTGTCAACCGGAAGCTCGACAGCTATAAATCATGCCAATCACATATCGCCTGTTATTCGAGACCGGTAAACAATGAGGTCAGCTGTGCGCAAATGCCTGGCGGCACTCGTCATGTTATCGCTTGTCCTGCTGAGCCGAAACGTGTTCGCGGTCTATGCCATGGGCATGGGCTACACGCCAAAATATCCGGCCGATTTTCAGCATTTCGATTATGTGAATCCCGAGGCTAAAAAAGGCGGCGAGCTGGTGTTGTCGGGATTTGGCACTTTTGACAGTCTCAATCCGTTTTTGCTCAAAGGTATTTCGGCCGATGGCCTGGGCTCGCTGGTATTTGAAAGCCTGCTGGAAAAAAGTCTGGACGAGCCTTTCAGCGAATACGGTTTGCTGGCGGATGATTTTGAACTTGCGGAAGATGGCCTGTCTGTGATCTTCCATATCAACCCGAAAGCGCGCTTTTCAAATGGCCAGCCGGTGACCGCCGACGATGTTAAATTTTCATTCGATACCCTGATGAGCAAGGCGGCGCATCCGCAATTTCGCATTTATTATGCTGATGTTAAATCAGCCAGCGTGATTGACAAACTAACTGTACGTTTCGATTTCAACAAAAAAAATCGCGAGCTGCACATGATTGTCGGCGAGATATCGGTATTTTCTCGCGACTGGCTGGGTGATAAATCTTTCGAAGACATCAGCCGCGAAAAACCCGTCGCCAGTGGTCCGTACATAGTTGATGACTTTCAGCCTGGAAAAACCATTCGCTTTAAACGTAATCCCTACTATTGGGCCAATGATCTGCCAGTGCGTAAAGGTATGTACAACTTCGACAGCGTGACCTACAAGTATTACAAGGATACAACAGTCGCGCTGGAAGCGTTCAAGGCCGGCGAGTTCGATTTCTTTTTCGAAAACCATTCCAAGCGCTGGGCGCGCGATCATGTCGGCCCGAAATATGATTCTGACGAAATCCTGAAAACCGAACTGCCGCATAGTAACAACGCGGGAATGCAGGGCTTTGCCATCAACACGCGTCGCGATAAATTCAAAGATGTGCGCGTGCGCAAGGCGCTGACACTGGCATTTGACTTTGCCTGGTCGAATAAATACCTGTTCTATGATCAATACGTGCGGGGTTACAGTTATTTCAGCAACAGCGAACTGGCCTCAAGTGGATTGCCGCAGGGCGATGAGCTTGCGCTGCTGGAAAAATATCGCGACCAGTTGCCAGAGAGTGTGTTTACTACACGCTGGCAAGCACCGAGTACTGACAGCCCGGGAGCACTGCGCAATAACCTGAAGCGTGCACGCGATCTACTTGCCGAAGCCGGCTGGACGATACAGGATGGTGTGCTCAAGGACAGCAAAGGCAAAGTTTTTGCCATCGATGTATTACTGATACAGAAAGGCTTTGAACGCATCATCGGGCCGTATGCGCGCAATCTCAGGCGACTCGGCATCGACACCAGTTATCGCACCGTGGATGCATCCCTGTACCAGCGTCGTATCGAGACATATGATTTTGACATGGTGGTCAGCAGCTTTCCGCAATCCATGTCGCCCGGCAATGAATTGCGCAATATGTTTTCATCAGAATCGGCTGATACCAAGGGCTCGCGCAACCTCGCGGGCATCAAGGGCCCGGTCGTGGATGCGCTGATCGATACCATTATCAATTCAGAAGATCGAGAACAGCTGGTGACTGCGACGCGTGCACTGGACCGAGTGTTGCTAGCAGGTGAGTACCTGGTGCCAAACTGGTTTATCAATACACACCGTATTGCGTATCGTGATATCTTCGGCATCCCGCGCACATTGCCATTGTATTTTGAGCCCGAAAGCTGGCTGCTCAAAAGCTGGTGGCTGAAGGATGCAAAAAAATAATGTTTGCCTACATCACAAAGCGCCTGCTGCTGATGATACCGACCCTGTTCGGTGTCATGCTGGTAACGTTTGCGGTCACGCAGTTCGTCCCCGGCGGGCCGGTGGAGCAGCTGGTGTCGCAACTCGAAGGCAAAGGCCAGACGGGGGAGGCGAGCAGTGGCACCCAGGGATTGTATCGCGGCGCCACCGGTCTTGATGAAGAGCGCATCAAGGAAATTCGTTCACTCTACGGTTTTGACAAGCCGGTGCACGAACGTTTTTTCAGCATGATGAAAAACTATCTCAGTTTTGAATTTGGCGAGAGTTATTTTCACAACAGTTCAGTGATCGACCTGGTGTTGTCCAAGTTACCGGTGTCCATCAGCCTGGGGCTGTGGACATTCTTTATCGTCTATCTCAGCTGTATCCCGCTGGGCATTGCCAAGGCGGTGCGTGATGGCACGACGTTCGATGTTGTGACCAGTACGCTCATATTGATCGGCTATTCCATTCCCGGCTTTGTGCTCGGCATTACCCTGCTGGTATTACTCGGCGGCGGCAGTTTCTGGGATGTGTTCCCGTTGCGCGGGCTGGTGTCGGACAACTGGGACAGCCTCGACTGGTTTCATAAAATTACCGATTACCTCTGGCACATGACATTGCCGATTATTGCTTCAGTCATTGGCAGTTTTGCAGTCATGACCATGCTGACCAAGAACAGTTTTATTGAAGAAATCCGCAAGCAGTATGTGCTCACCGCGCGCGCCAAGGGGCTGGCGGAAAATGCCGTGCTCTATCGTCACGTATTTCGTAACGCGGTGATACCGCTGGTGACAGGATTCCCGGGCGCCTTTATCGGTGCGTTTTTTACCGGTAGCCTGCTGATCGAAACTATATTTTCACTCGACGGGCTGGGATTGCTTTCGTATGAATCAGTCCTCAAGCGCGATTACCCGGTGGTGCTCGGCACACTATTCCTGTTCACTTTGCTCGGCCTGGTGGCCAAGCTGCTGGCGGATATCAGTTACGTCCTGATCGATCCGCGCATCCATTTTGATTCGGTCGACAATAAATGACCGCACTCGAACATCAAAAAAAATATCTTTCCCCCGGCCAGCGTTCATGGTTGCGCTTCAAGGCAAACCGTCGCGGTTATGTCAGCCTGTGGCTGTTCGGCTTTCTGTTTATAATCACCCTGTTCGCCGAAGTGCTGTGCAACGATAAACCGCTGCTGGTGCACTACAACGACGCGTTCTATTTTCCTGTTATCAAGGCGTACCCGGAGACCACCTTCGGCGGCGATTTTGAAACCGAAGCCGATTATGCCGACAGCTATGTGCGCGAGCTGATCACCGCCGGCGACAACTGGGTGATCGACCCGGTGATTTCCTACAGTTATGACAGTATTAATTTCGCCAGCGAGTTACCCAACCCGGCGCCGCCGTCGGGACAGAACCTGCTCGGCACCGATGACCGCGGCCGCGATGTGTTCGCGCGACTGGTGTACGGCTTTCGAATTTCAGTCTGGTTTGCGCTTGCACTAACTGCAGTCGGCGTATTTATCGGTATATTCATGGGCGCAGTGCAGGGCTATTTTTCGGGCCGGCTGGACCTGTTCATGCAACGCGTGATCGAAGTCTGGGCCTCGATGCCGGAACTGTATCTGCTGATTATTTTTGCCTCGATTTTTCAGCCCAGCATCTGGTTGCTGATTATTCTGCTGTCATTGTTCGGCTGGATGGGATTGTCGGATTACGTGCGCGCCGAATTTCTGCGCGGCCGCAACATGGATTACGTACGTGCTGCGCGCGCCATGGGGCTGACTGATTTTGCCATCATGAAACGTCACCTGTTGCCCAACAGCCTGACACCGGTGATTACCTTTCTGCCGTTTCGTGTCAGTGGTTCTATTCTCGCGCTGACCAGTCTCGACTTTCTGGGTCTGGGTGTGCCACCGAGCACGCCGAGCCTGGGCGAACTGTTGTCACAGGGCAAGGAAAACATCGAGGCCTGGTGGCTTTCGCTGAGCACGTTCATCGTGCTGGTCGGTACCCTGATGCTGTTAATTTTTATTGGCGAAGCATTGCGCGAAGCCCTCGACACGCGGAAAAACTGAGATGTCAGAAACCCTGCTTAAAGTCGAGAACCTGTCGGTCACCTTCAAGACCCAGATGGACGATGTTGAAGCCGTGCGCAATATCAGTTTTGAAATTGGCAAAGGTGAAAACCTTGCTATTGTCGGTGAATCCGGTTCAGGCAAGTCAGTCACTGCGCTGGCTTTGCTAAAGCTGCACGATGAAAAACAGGTGCGTTATCCTTCGGGTGCAATTCACTATGCGGGCCATGATTTAATGCAGGCGAGTGAAGCCCACATGCGAGCGCTTCGTGGCCATGATATTTCGATGATTTTCCAGGAGCCGATGACGTCACTCAACCCGGTGTTTACCATCGGTGCGCAAATTGAAGAAGTGTTGTTGTTACATAAATCGATTAGCCGCGAAACCGCACGCAAACGCGCGATTGAATTACTCGATCGTGTTGGCATTCGCCAGCCGGATAAACGCATTAATGAATTTCCACACCGGCTCTCGGGCGGACAGCGCCAGCGCGTGATGATCGCCATGGCGCTGGCCTGTGAGCCTGCTTTGTTAATCGCGGACGAACCGACCACGGCGCTGGACGTCACCATCCAGCAGCAAATACTCGACCTGTTGAAACAGCTGCAGCAGGAAATGGGCATGTCAGTTTTATTGATAACACATGACCTGAACCTTGTACGGCGTTTTGCCTCGCGTGTTTGTGTCATGCAGCGCGGTGAAATCGTAGAGCAGGGCGAGTTGCATTCGATTTTCAACCAGCCGAAACACGCCTACACGCGTTTTCTGCTGGACAGCGAGCCGGATAAAAAAATTGCAGATATAAAACCTGCGGATGAAATTATTATTGAAGCAAAAAATTTGCGTTGTCACTTTCCAATTACCCGTGGTTTCTTCAAACGCCAGGTGGACAGCATCAAGGCAGTGGATGATGTCAGCCTGCATTTGAATGCGGGTGAAACTCTGGGCATCGTGGGTGAGTCCGGTTCCGGTAAAACCACGCTGGGCATGAGCCTGTTACGGCTAATCGATTCAACAGGGGACATACGCTACCGCGATCATGCGATTTCGAGTTATAACGAAAAACGCATGCGGCCCCTGCGCAAAACATTTCAGATTGTGTTCCAGGATCCGTTCTCATCATTGTCACCGCGAATGACGGTCGAACAAATATTGAGTGAAGGCCTGTTGCTGCATTACCCGGAACTTGATAAACAACAACGCTTCGAACGCATGGTGCAGACACTGGAAGAAGTCGGTCTTGATGACAGCGTGTTGTGGCGTTACCCGCACGAGTTTTCCGGCGGCCAGCGTCAGCGTGTGGCGATCGCACGCAGCGTGATCCTCGAGCCCGAAGTCATCCTGCTCGACGAACCGACCAGTGCACTCGATGCCTCGGTACAAAAACAGGTGCTGGGCCTGCTCGCCGAGCTGCAGCAAAAACACCGGCTGAGTTATTTGTTCATCAGCCATGACCTGCGGGTGGTGCGCGCGATGTCGCATCGGGTGATAGTCATGCGTGATGGCAAGGTGGTCGAAACCGGTGCTGTCGATGCCGTGTTTGATCACCCGGCAGAGGACTATACCCGGGCGCTGGCGCTGGCATCGCTGTATCACCAGGCGGCCACGACCGCAAACTGAGCGCACTGGGCGTGATTAATGAGCGAGGACATGGATACGCGTTTAAACCGGCTCAAACCGCGCCAGCACGGCCTGTGGCGCAAGGCAAAACCCCATAAATATCCCGGTTAACCCGGTTTTATACCCCCAAAGAGACGGTTCTCGCCTGATGTAATACTTGACTGTTTTAGTAGGTTTAGTACAATTAACCTACTATTTTAGTCAGGAATTATTCGGAGACCATTATGCGACTGTCAACCAAGGGCCGTTACAGCGTTACCGCCATGCTGGATCTGGCGATTCACGACAAGGCCGGGTCAGTAACACTGGCAGATATATCACAATGCCAGGGCATATCATTGTCCTATCTCGAACAACTGTTCGCCAAGCTGCGCAAGAAAGGCCTGGTCAAGGGCGTGCGTGGACCGGGTGGCGGTTATCGGCTCGCGCGTCCGGCAAACGAGATCAGCATTGCCGAGATCATCAGTGCGGTCGATGAAAGTGTCGATGTTACTCGCTGCGCGGGTGACGGCAACTGCCAGGAAGGTGAAAAATGCCTGACCCACGAGCTCTGGACTGACCTCAGCAATCGCCTCTATGATTTTCTCGATAACATCACGCTGGCGCAGTTTGTTGATCGTCCGGGCATTCCCGAACTTTCCATGCAACGTGACAAAATGATTGGTCGTTTTATTCTTGCGCGAAAACAGGCTGAAGCGATTAGCCAGGGCCGCCATAACAGAACAGCCGGGTCTGCATCATGAGTGCCAGCAAACACACAGACCAGCACAACCCGATCTACCTCGACTACAGCGCGACCACGCCGGTGACGAACGCGTCGTGGCCGAGATGGTTAAGTATTTAGGTCCCAGCAGCAACTACGGCAACCCGGCCTCGCGCAGTCACGCGTTTGGCTGGACCGCCGAAGCCGCGGTCGAACAGGCGCGCGGGTACGTCGCCGACCTGGTCGGCGCCGACCCGCGTGAAATCGTCTTTACCTCCGGCGCCACCGAATCCGACAACCTCGCGATCAAAGGCGCGGCGCACTTCTACCAGAAGAACGGCAAACACATCGTCACCTGCAAAACCGAACACAAAGCCGTGCTCGACACCTGCCGCCAGCTGGAACGCGAAGGTTACGAAGTCACCTACCTTGACCCCGAACCCAACGGCCTGATCGACCTGAACAAATTCAAAGCCGCGCTGCGAGACGACACCATCCTCGTCAGCATCATGCACGTCAACAACGAAATCGGCGTCATCCAGGACATCGCCGCCATCGGCGAGCTCTGCCGCGAACGCAACATCATGTTCCATGTCGACGCCGCGCAAAGCGCCGGCAAAGTCCCGATCGACCTCAACCGACCTGCAGGTCGACCTGATGAGCTTCTCCGCCCACAAAATCTACGGCCCCAAAGGCATCGGCGCACTCTACGTGCGGCGCAAACCCCGGGTACGTATCGAAGCCCAGATGCACGGCGGTGGCCACGAACGCGGCATGCGCTCCGGCACCCTGGCCACCCACCAGATCGTCGGCATGGGCGAAGCCTTCCGCATCGCCAAAGTCGAAATGGCCAGCGAAAACGAACGCATCCTGGGTTTACGAAACCGCCTGTGGGACGGCCTCAAAGACATGGAAGAAGTCTATGTCAACGGCGACATCGACCACCGCATCGCCGGCAACCTCAACATCAGCTTCAACTTCGTCGAAGGCGAAAGCCTGATCATGGCGCTGAAAGACCTCGCCATCTGCTGCGGCTGCGCCTGCACCTCCGCCAGCCTAGAGCCCAGCTACGTGCTGCGCGCGCTGGGGCGCAACGACGAACTCGCGCACAGCTCGATACGCTTCAGCATCGGTCGCTACACCACCGCCGAAGAAATCGACTACACCATCGAACTGGTGCGCCGCGCGGTGGAAAAACTCAGAGACCTGTCGCCGCTGTGGGACATGTACAAAGACGGCATCGATCTTGACAAGGTGGAATGGGTGGCGCATTAGGAGCAATGAATAATTAACAATGAATAATGAATAATGGAACACAGAAAATTAAGAGCTTAGTTATTCATTATTCATTATTCATTATTAATTATTAATTTGTAACAGCAACGAATACAGTAAAACAGCGTCTAAGTAACTAACGCTGACACAGAGACAAACGAGGTAACCCACCATGGCTTATAGCGAAAAAGTATTAGATCATTACGAAAACCCGAGCAACGTCGGCAGTTTTGGCAAAGACGAAGCCAATGTCGGCACCGGCATGGTGGGCGCGCCCGCCTGCGGTGACGTGATGCGGCTGCAGATCAAGGTGAGCGACAACGGCATCATCGAAGACGCCGTGTTCAAAACCTACGGCTGCGGCAGCGCGATTGCCTCGAGCTCGTTACTGACCGAATGGGTCAAGGGCAAAACCCTGGACGAAGCCAAAGCGATCAAGAACACCCAGATCGCCGAAGAACTGGCACTGCCGCCGGTAAAAATCCACTGCTCGGTACTGGCAGAAGATGCGATTAATGCTGCGATTGATGATTACAAAAGCAAACACGCGCAATAAGTATTGCGCATACGATTTAGATTAAAAAGAGAGAACGACATGGCTATTACATTGACTGAACCTGCTGCCGAACGCGTAAAAAGCTTTCTTGCCAATCGTGGCAAGGGTGTCGGACTGCGCCTGGGCGTTAAAACCAATGGCTGTTCTGGCATGTCTTATGTGCTTGAATTTGTCGACGAGATTGATGATGCCGAAGATGAAGTCTTCGAAGATCACGGTGTGAAGGTCGTGATTGACAAGAAGAGCCTTGTTTACATGAATGGCACGGTTGTCGACTTTGCCAAAGAAGGCCTGAATGAAGGTTTTAAATTCACTAACCCGAATGAGAAAGGCCAGTGCGGTTGTGGTGAGAGCTTTACTGTATAAATTGCGACATTAGCCCGCTCGCCAGTCCGACGCGCACATCTATAGTGTGATCAGGTCAGTCGAATGCGAGATTATTGACTGATTATGAATAACGAATTGCTCACACGTAACTTCTACCAGCTGTTTGATATGCCGATTGCATTCGAGGTCAATATGGACCAGTTGCAGCAGCACTACCGAACACTTGCGCAAACGGTCCATCCTGATAAGTACGCCAATGCAAGTGACCAGGAGCGCAGAATTTCCATGCAGCAAAGCTCGTGGGTCAACAAGGCTTATCAAACCTTAAAAGACCCGATAGAGCGCGCGAGTTACCTGCTGCAGTTGAAAGGCATTGACGTCAACCTGGAGAACGAAACCACGATGGACGCGGCGTTCCTGATGGATCAAATGGATTTGCGTGAAACCCTTGCCGATGTTCGTGCGCAGGCTGACCCGCTTGCAGTACTGGATAAAGAACTGGGTAATGTTAAAAACACTATGCAAAAAATGTCAGAAGCGTTTTCGACGGCATACGAGGCAGACCAGCTTGAAGATGCAAAAGAATGCCTGCGTAAAATGCAGTTCATACAGAAAGCACGAAACGAAATCGATGTGCTGACTGCAAAAATTGAAGACGAGTTATTTTAATTATGGCATTGCTGCAAATATCAGAACCCGGACAAGCGACTGCTCCGCATCAGCGTCGATACGCGGTCGGAATTGATCTGGGTACAACGAATTCCCTGGTCGCGACCGTGCGTAGCGGTGAAGCTGCAACGCTGCCGGATATGCAGGGCAACCACTCGGTGCCTTCTATAGTGCGTTATTCAGAAGACCGGGTGTGTGTTGGCAATGCCGCTGCTGAACATGCGATTACCGATCCCAAGAACACAATCGTTTCTGTAAAGCGCTTCATGGGTCGGGGCGTGAGTGACCTTCACGTGCTGGGTAAGAAATTACCCTATGATTTCGCACTGACTGATTCCACTGTGCCGCGCATTCATACCGTACGCGGTGATGTCAGTGCAACCGAAGTCTCAGCTGAAATTCTCAAATATCTTAAAGCGCGTGCGGTGAATTCGCTGGGTGACGATCTGATGGGTGCAGTGATAACCGTGCCCGCGTATTTTGATGATGCCCAGCGCCAGGCGACAAAAGATGCTGCGCGTCTCGCCGGCATCAACGTATTGCGCCTGCTCAATGAGCCGACTGCCGCGGCCGTGGCGTACGGTCTTGATACAGGCAAAGAAGGCGTGATTGCTGTATATGACCTCGGTGGCGGCACCTTCGATATTTCGATTCTTCGCCTCAATAAGGGTGTGTTCGAAGTGCTTGCCACCGGCGGCGACAGTGCGCTGGGTGGCGATGATTTCGACCACAAAATTGCCGAATGGATACTTCAACAGGCAGGCATCGATGCCGCTGCTACTGAACTTGATCCATCGACAATTCGGCTGTTAATGCAACAGGCGCGTGTCGCAAAAGAAGCGCTCAGTGAAGTTGAACAGATTGAGATCAGTATCAAAAATGAAACCCTCGACTGGACCGGCGTACTGACGCGCGTCCAGATGAATGACTTGATCGATGCCTACATCAAGCAGACAATTCTGGCCTGTCGCCGCGCCTTGCGTGATGCAGATGTGTCAATCGAGGACATCAGTGAAGTCGTGATGGTGGGCGGTTCAACACGGGCATTGCGCGTACGCGAGAAAGTCGGAGAATTTTTCGACACTGAGCCGCTGGTCACCATCGATCCGGATAAAGTCGTAGCCATTGGCGCGGCCTTGCAGGCTGATGTGCTTGCCGGCAACAAACCCGGTGAGGAAATGTTGCTGCTGGATATTATTCCGCTGTCTCTCGGCATTGAAACCATGGGCGGCCTGGTCGAGAAAATTATTAACCGCAATACGCCTATCCCGGTCGCCAAGGCGCAGGAATTCACCACCTACAAAGACGGGCAAACCGCCATGGCCATCCATGTCGTGCAGGGTGAGCGCGACCTGGTGTCCGATTGTCGTTCACTGGCACGCTTTGAATTACGCGGCTTTCCACCGCATGTTGCCGGTGCCGCGCGTATCAGGGTGACATTCCAGGTCGATGCCGATGGCCTGTTGATCGTCAGCGCGCGCGAACAGAATAGCGGCGTTGAAGCCAGTGTCGACGTCAAGCCATCGTATGGCCTGAGCGACAATGAAATAGAAACCATGCTGCGTGATTCGATGGAACATGCCGAAGAAGATATGCAGGCACGTAGCCTGCGTGAACAGCAGGTCGAGGGCGAGCGCGTTCTCGCTGCACTAGATGCGGCGCTTGTAGCCGATGGCGATGCTCTGCTGTCGTCGGAGGAACGTGTCCGAATTGACAAGTTCAGGCAGGCGCTGGTCGATGTCAATACAGGAAATGATGCGGCAGCAATCAAATCAGCCATTAAATTACTGGAAGCGAGTTGCGATGAGTTTGTCGCGCGACGCATGAATACCAGTATCAAACAAGCCATGCGCGGACATTCGATTGATGAATATGCCACGCATAACGAGGAGTAACACATGCCGCAGATAATTTTTCTGCCACACGAAGAGATTTGCCCGGAAGGTATGGTGATTGAGGCCGATAAAGGCATATCGATTTGCGATGCTGCGCTGAAGCACGGTATCGAGATCGAGCACGCCTGTGAAAAATCCTGTGCCTGCACCACCTGTCACGTATACATTCGTGAAGGTATGGATTCGCTGAATGAAAACACCGACGAGGAAGATGATATGCTCGACAAGGCCTGGGGGCTGGAGCCCGATTCGCGTCTAAGCTGCCAGGCCATGGTGGGGGATGAGAACCTGGTGGTAGAAATCCCGAAATATACAATCAACATGGTTTCCGAGAACCATTAGTCCTATGTTGTTTTCCGATAATTGTGAAATGGGGGCATTATGAGTCTGAAGTGGACTGATTCGCTGGAAATTGCCATCGAGCTGGACGAACAACACCCGGATATTGACCCGCAATATGTCAATTTCGTCGATTTACGCAAATGGGTGATGGGCCTGGATGAATTCGACGATGATCCGGAACATTCAGGCGAGAAAATCCTCGAAGCCATCCAGATGGCCTGGATCGAAGAAAAACAATGACCCCTGCTGCGCAGGTGGTTTCTTATCAGCATAAACCCGCGTAAAATCGCGGGTTTATCGTATTTCGAGCTACTTTTTTACGCATGACAACGGCAAACGCACTCGTACCACCCCCGCACAAGGCCAGGCTAAACCTGCTCGACCTTGATCGCGCCGGGCTGGAAGCGTTTTTCACCGAACTCGGTGAGAAACCGTTTCGTGCCAGCCAGGTGACCAAGTGGATACACCAGCTCGGGGTGACCGACTTCGACGAGATGACCAATGTCTCGAAGGCCCTGCGTGAAATCCTCAAGCAGCGCACCACCATCGCACCGCTCAAGGTCGTGCTAGATGAGCTGTCAAATGATGGCACGCGCAAGTGGGTACTTGAACTTGATGACGGAAATCAGATCGAAACCGTGTATATTCCGGAACCGGATCGCGGCACACTGTGTATATCATCGCAGGCAGGCTGTGCACTGGATTGCAGTTTTTGCTCGACCGGGCGCCGCGGCTTTAACCGCAACCTGAGCACCGCGGAAATTATTTCGCAGGTATGGATTGCAAGCCGCCTGCTGGAAGATGAGAAAAAACCGGGCAGGACGATCACCAATGTCGTGCTGATGGGGATGGGTGAGCCGCTGCTTAACTTCGACAGTGTGGTTCGGGCAGTGCGTATCATGATGGATGATTTTGCCTACGGTCTCAGCAAGCGCCGGGTCACTGTCAGTACCGCGGGCGTGGTGCCTGCGATGGACAGGCTGGGGGATGTGCTGGACATGCGGCTGGCGGTCTCGTTGCACGCGACCAATGATGAACTGCGTAATGCGCTGGTGCCGATTAACAAAAAGTATCCACTCAGTGAATTGATAGCGGCCTGCCACCGTTTTATTGCCAAGCAAAGCGCGCGCAGCCGTATTACGTTTGAATATGTCATGCTCGATGGTGTCAACGATACCCCGCAGCATGCACGCGAGCTGGTGAAATTACTCAAAGGACTACCGGTATTAATGAACCTGATACCGTTTAATCCATTTGAAGGCTCGGGTTACAAAACATCGTCCGGCAGCCGCATAGAAACGTTTGCAAAAATATTAATCGCCGCTGACATGACCACAGTTGTCAGGCGTACACGCGGTGAGGACATTGACGCCGCCTGCGGGCAACTGGTAGGAAAAGTCGATGATAAAAGCCGGCGCGCCAGGCGTTTCGTAGAACCACGTTTTGGGATGACACAATGATAATAAAAAAGTTTGTCCAGCTGATTGTTATTGCATCAATAGTATTTCTGGCTTCATGCGGCAATCAAAGCGAGAGCACGCGCCCGTCCGAAGGGGCCGATTACAAACAGGCAGCTGAACTTAATGTTCAGCTTGCCATCGGCTATATCCAGCGTGACCAGCTGGAAGCTGCAAAAGAAAAACTGGATAAAGCCATAAAGCAGGACGAGAAAAACCTGGAAGCGCGCAAAACAATGGCGTATTTATTGACGCGACTGGGTTTGAATGATGAAGCCGATGAGCAATACCAGGCGGCGATCAACATTAAATCCAGTGATCCCGGCCTGCATAATAGTTATGGCGCATTTCTTTGTGGTATCGGCAGGGCCGATGAAGCAATGGAAGAATTCAAGGCGGCCTACACCCACCCGTTTTATGAAACGCCCTATCTTGCCTACGCCAATGCCGGTACCTGCCTGCTGCAGCAGGGTAAATATATTGAAGCTGAAGCCATGTTACGCAAAGCCTTGCGGATAAATCCAAAGCTGGCAGGCGCACTGGTTTCGATGGCAGAGCTGGGCATCAAAACAAAAAAATACCTGATGTCACGCGCCTACATCGAGCGTTACCATCAACGCAACAACGCGACGGCACAAAGCCTGTGGATACAGGTGCAGGCAGAAAAGGCCCTGGGTGCGACAGATTATTATGTCAAGTATGCAAAACAGCTGATTGCAGAATTCCCCGATTCTGATGAAGCCGGCTGGGCGCAAGAGCAGGCACGTGATGAACAACTCAGAAATAACTGAGCCAGCCAGTCCTGTCGAGGCAGAACACATCGCCTTTGGTGAATCACTGCACCAGGCGAGAGAAGCGCGTGGCCTGACGCTTGAAGAAGTGTCGAATTCTACGCATCTGTCTGTTGCTGTCGTCGATGCAATTGAAAAATCTGATATAGCGCGTTTGCCACCACCGACATTTGTGCAGGGCTACCTGCGTATATATGCGCGGTTTCTCGGTTTATCAGAATCAACTGTTGTGAATGATTTTAATCGCGCGATCCCTCACCAGCAGGAAGCAGAGTTGCATCCGCGCTCGACATTGCCCTCTCAGGCCACCAGTCATTCGCCATTGATGCGCAGTGTGACTGTCGTGCTGTTGCTGTTTGCCATGCTCGCACTGGTATATGGTGCGTATGATTATTACGTGAAAACAGCAGAGACAATGGGCCAGCAAAGAACAGACGAGGATGCAACAGCACTTCAACTGCCCGAATATGAGCAACCGGGTATACAGCAACACGCAGTAATTTCCGAAGACGGCGAGCTGATCGTAGTTGCTCCAGATAGCAATGAAAATGATCTTGCAGACTTTGAGGCAGGCAACGAAAACATCGCAGCTGGCGCAGCTGAACAGCAGGTGATTGCCGGAACTGACGCCGGTGCCGATACTGCGACACTAGAGGCTGAAGCCGCAGATGCAGTTATGGCTGACAATGGTCTCGACACCATCGAATTGCGCCCGCGAAATGATTCATGGGTCGAGATTGTTGATGCCACTAACAAAAAGCTGTATCACAATCTTGTGCAAAAAGACCAGGTATTGCGCTTGCAGGGTGAGGCACCATTTGATGTGTTTCTAGGGAATGCACCTGCGGTGCAGCTGCTGGTCAATGGTATTGAAGTCAAGATGGCCCGATATATACGTCGCAACAATGTTGCTCGGTTCTCGGTTTCTACCAGGATCGACAGAGTTATATTTCACTAAACCAGTTTTTATTCATGTCTAAAATTATTCAGTCCATTCGTGGCACGCACGATATATTGCCCAACGAGTCCGCGCGCTGGCAGGCGTTTGAAGCAATCGTTCGGCAAACCATGTCGGCCTATGGGTATCGTGAAATACGTACGCCAATCATTGAATCGACCGATTTGTTTTGTCGGTCAATTGGAGAAGTCACTGATATCGTCGAAAAGGAAATGTATACCTTTGATGATAGAAATGGTGACAGCCTGACCTTGCGACCTGAAGGTACGGCGAGCTGTGTCAGGGCAGGTATTCAACATGGACTGTTGCACAACCAGACGCAGCGGCTTTGGTACACCGGTCCAATGTTTCGGCATGAGCGCCCGCAAAAAGGCCGCTACCGCCAGTTTCATCAGTTCGGAGTTGAAGCATATGGTATTGCAACGCCCGATATAGATGCTGAATTGATCCTGATGAGCGCACGCCTGTGGAAAGCATTGCAGCTGAAGGATATACGACTTGAGCTGAATACACTCGGCAGTGCAGATGCCCGCATTAAATATCGTGAAATGCTGGTGGATTATTTTCAGTCACACAGTGAACAGCTTGATGATGACAGCAAGCGCAGACTGCAGACTAACCCGTTACGAATTCTTGACAGTAAAAATCCCGATATGCAGGCGCTGAATCGGGAAGCGCCGAGTTTACTGGATTATCTTGACAATGAATCAGCAGAGGATTTCGCAGCCCTGAAAACTATTCTTGAAGCGGCGGGTATTGCGTACACAATCAATCCCAGGCTGGTGCGCGGACTGGATTATTATTGCAAGACTGTTTTTGAATGGGTGACAGATCAGCTCGGTGCGCAGGGCACTGTTTGTGCAGGCGGCCGTTATGACGGCCTGGTGACACAGCTCGGCGGACGTGAAACCCCGGCGATAGGCTTTGCGCTCGGTATCGAGCGCCTGCTGGCTTTGCAGGAGCAGTCCACCGAGACAGCGGACCTGGATCAACTTGATGTATACCTGTTGTTACAAGGTGAGGGCAGTGAACAAAAAGGCCTGTTACTGGCAGAGCAGCTGCGCAATCAATTGCCCGAGCTCAGATTAATGACACATTGCGGTGGTGGCTCCTTCAAGAGCCAGATAAAAAAAGCTGATAAAAGCGGTGCTGAGCTCGCGCTTATTCTGGGTGAGTCAGAAATCGAAGCCAGTACAGTAACAGTCAAGTTTTTACGCACAGAGTCTGAGCAGAAAATTGTTCCGCAGGCCGAGCTGGGCGAATATTTACAATCGTACATTTAACGAATATTTATATGTTACTGACAATTTATGAACAATTTAATGATTATTACAGGGTGGGGTGGATCTGATGCAGGATTATGAAACAGAAGAACAACAGCTAGAAGCGCTTAAAAAATGGTGGCATGAAAACGGCACTTCGTTAATTGTTGGTCTTGGCCTGGGTGTTGCCATTTTATTTGGTGGACGTTATTACATCAATATGCAAAGCGAACACAGAGCGAGTGCTGGCGATCTTTACTTTATGGTGGCCGATCAGGTCAATAAAAATAATGAACAGGGCGCACTTGAAACGACTGCAAGGCTGACCAGCGAATATCAAGATACGCCTTATGCAGCACTGGCCGCATTGATTATGGCGCGTTTTGAATTTGAACAGGGTAATCCGGCAGAGGCGACGAGCCAGCTCGAATGGGTCATCAATAATGCGGAACAAATTGAGTTGCAGAATATTGCACGCTTACGGCTGGCGCGTGTTCACCTGGGCAACGCTGAATATGATGCGGCAGAAGTATTGCTGAGTGCGGATCATCCGACTGCATTTAATGCGGCCTATGAAGAGCTAAAGGGCGATGTGTATGTATTGCGAGGTCGCCTGGCAGAAGCACGCATTGCCTATGACAAGGCAATTGAGGCCATGGGCAATAACACCAGTGCCTGGTTGCGTCTTAAACGCCAGGACCTGGGCAATATTCAACCTGAAGCTGCTGACCCGGTTGCACCGCCTGCATGAATATCGCCAGACACCTGATTACGCTTTTACTCGCCGTAGTGCTGGCTTCGTGCGGTGATGATGACAATTCGGAACCGCCAGCCGAACTCACGGATTTTACTGCGACGATTGATCTAAATCAGCGCTGGTCTGATCCGGCAAGCGATGGTGTTGCTCAGCATTACCTGTTCCTGACGCCGTTAATTAGCGGCGAAACACTTATCAACGCCGGGCGTGACGGGCAGTTATTGAGCATTGCCCTTAAAGATGGCGAGATTTTAAAGCGTACCGAACTCGAAACAACCTTGAGCGCGGGCATCGGCGGCAACGACAAACTCTGGTTAATTGCAACGCGTAACGCAGAAGTCATTGCAGTCAGTGCCGCGAATGCGCAGGTGTTATGGAAAAAGCGTGTTGCAAGTGAAGTGCTTGCACGACCGGTACTGCACAAAGATGCAGTGCTGGTACGCACGGTCGATGGCCAGATTATAAGTCTTGATGCCGCAACCGGTGACATCCGCTGGTCATACAAACAATCGCTGCCTGCGTTAACCCTGCGCGGTAGCAGCGAACCGATACTATCACGTGATCACATCTTTGTTGGACTGGATAACGGCCGGCTGGTGGCGCTCGCCGCTGCCAACGGTGAAGTAGTCTGGGATGTTGCACTGACAGTGCCGGAAGGCCGTTCTGAAATACAGCGACTGGTCGACATCGATGGGCGTGCAGAACTCTATGGCCGCATACTGTATGCATCAAGTTTTCAGGGCAGGCTGGTTGCGATTGATGTGGAGCGCGGCCAGTTTCTCTGGGCGCGTCCGTTCTCGAGTTATTCTGGTATTACCCTTGACGAAAAAGCGCTGTACGTTACCGATGACCGCAGTCATGTATGGGCAATCGACCGATTCAGTGGCGCAACATTATGGAAGCAGGATGCGCTTACCGCGCGCGATGTAACACGTCCCGTGGTGATGGGAGATTACCTGGTGGTCGGAGATTTCGACGGTTATATTCATTTTCTGTCACGCTTTGATGGACATTTTGTTGCACGTACACGTGTCGGTGAACAGGATATTGAAAGCATTACTGAGAACAACGGCATCCTGGTACCACCGATAGTGCACAATAAGCAGCTGCTGGTCACCACGCGTGACGGCAGTGTTTATGCATACGCATACAGCATGCCGGATGCTTCGCTGGAAAGTAGCCAGTGACAGTATGAATCCTGTTATTGCACTTGTTGGTCGGCCGAATGTTGGCAAGTCCACACTGTTTAATGTGCTCACGCACACACGCGATGCACTGGTAGCGGATTTCCCCGGGCTCACGCGCGACCGTAAATACGGTCATGGGCATTTCGATAGCAAGCATTTTGTTGTGATTGATACCGGTGGCCTGAGTGGCGAACGCGAGGGCATTGATGTACATATGGCGCGGCAAACCCTGCTTGCCATAGAAGAATCAAACATTATTGTATTTCTTGTCGATGCGCGCGACGGCCTGACCACGGCCGATGAAAACATTGCAACGGACCTGCGCAAAACCGGCAAACAGATAACCCTGGTGGTAAACAAAACCGACGGGCTCGATACGCGCGTCGTCGCCAGTGAATTTTATGCGCTTGGATTTGGCGATCCAGTATTGATCGCCGCCGCACAGAATCGAGGTATCCAGCCGCTGCTTGAAGCCATGCTTGCTGATGTCGTCGTCGAACAAAGTGTGGAGCCGGAAAATCCGGGCATCAAGGTCGCCTTTACCGGTCGGCCCAACGTGGGCAAGTCAACCCTGATTAATCGTTTCATGGGCGAAGAGCGCGTCGTGGTGTTTGACATGCCGGGCACAACACGCGACAGTATTTTTGTGCCCTTCGAGCGCGAAGGAAAGCATTACACATTAATAGATACCGCCGGCGTACGCAGAAAACGTTCGGTCAAGGAAGTGGTCGAGAAATTCAGTGTGATCAAGGCGATGCAGGCGATCGATGCCGCCAACGTGGTGGTGATGATGATCGATGCGCGCGAAGAAGTTGCAGACCAGGATCTGCACCTGCTGGGCTATGTGCTCGAAGCGGGTCGTGCGCTGGTGCTGGTGATAAACAAGTGGGACGGGCTGGATGATTATCAGAAGCAGCAGATTAAAGATGGCATCGACAAGCAGCTAGGTTTTATTAACTTCGCCGAAGTTTTTTTCATCTCGGCGCTGCACGGTTCCAATGTCGGCAAGCTCTATGCGGCCATCGATCGGGCCTACGCGGCGGCGATGCTGGATATGTCAACGCCTGAACTTACCCGTCTGCTGGAAAAGGCCGTCGAAGCCCACCAGCCACCACTGGTGCGAGGTCGTCGAATAAAATTACGCTATGCCCACCAGGGTGGATCCAACCCGCCACGCATAATTATTCATGGCAACCAGACCGAGTTGATGCCGCCGAGTTATGAGCGCTACCTGATGAATTATTTCAGGCAGGCGCTCAATTCCGTCGGCACCCCGATCAAAATCGAATTCAAAAGCGGTGACAACCCCTTCGCGGATCGCAAAAATGTGCTCACCAAACGCCAGCAGTCCAAGCGTCAGCGCATGGTCCATCACATTAAACTAATGGACAAAAAGCGGAAAAATCGTCGCTGATAAATTTAGTTAAAAATGAATTAAAACAATGGCTTATGTTTTAGACATATGGCCCGGTATACGCCATACTCGCAAAATCTTGCCATCGCCGGTTTTTAGACTACCTTCCTTATATCACAAATGCATAAAAGTAATTTTGTGTAACAGAATAAACAAGGGGAGTGTTTTCCATGAAAACAAGGTACAGCGCCATAGCCAGTGCGCTCGCTGCAATAATGGCTTCGTCACCTGCCAGTGCTATTCAGTTCGACGGTTTTTTTACAGTTGGCGCGGCGACGCATGATGATGAGAATAAAAACAGGTACATCGGCAGTCTTGGAGATCGCGGTATTACAGACGATATCACATTTGAAACCGATACTCGATTCGGTCTCCAGATCAGTCCTCGGATATTGCTGAGAACGCCTCCGTAGTTGCGCAGATACTCGCGACCGGCGTTGATCAGCAATTTTAATGCCGTGGTTGAGTGGGCCTACGTCGATTACGAATTCAATAAATATGTCAGCTTACGCGCAGGTAAAGTCAAACAGCCGGTTTACCTGGTGAATGACTACGTAGAAGTCGGTTTTGCCTATCCCTGGATACGTCCGCCGGTCGAAGTGTATTACCTGAACAATCCACTGAATACGGTCAACGGTGCCGAGTTACTGCTGTCTTTGCCAATCGGTAAAGGCCAGCTGTCATTCCAGCCATACATCGGTTCTAATCGTGATGATATTCCTAACACAGGCGGTGTTGCATTCTTCGAAGCGGAAGGTATTGCCGGTATTGATATCAAATACGCTGCGCCGGGTTACCTGGTGCATGCCAGTACCTTCCATTGTCGTGAAGTAAACACCCAGGGTAACCTGGTAAATGTGCCGACAGCTTTTGGTTTTTCAGTGGACGTTGACCTGAACGGTACCGGTAAATGTGATGTGACATCTGCCGGTCTGAACCTCGACCTGTCAAACTTTGTGGTGTACGCAGAATGGCAGGAACGTAAAACCAGTGACACCCTGGCGCGTCCGTTCGGTGATACCGAGGCCTGGTATACCACCTTCGGTTACCGTTTCGGCAAATGGTTACCCCATATAACGTTTGCCTCGATTGAAGGCAAGGCGGCCACGGTAAGTCCGGGTGCGGTTTCCTGTGCAGCCTCATCGGGCGGATGTACGACACCTTTAGGTCCGGTGCCAGCAGGTACACCATTATTTAACTTCCCGATTCAAATCCAGACATCTGTGACTGCAGGACTGCGCTATGAAGTCAACGACAGCGCTGCACTGAAAATTGAATACAGTGTCGTCGATGTTGAAAACGATCCGGCCGAAGTCGCAACATCGAACAATCCATTCGGCATCAACTTCGGTCTGTTTGATACCAGCTTCACCGGTGCATCGCCGACTGAAAAAGTCGGTATCACCAGTGTCGCACTTGACGTGATTTTCTGAACACAACGAAGTTTGTATTTACAAGCTTCACATGCCCGGCAACTGCCGGGCAGGATTTTTACTGAAGACACATGATCATGAGTCAGCGTAAAAAACATCATCAGCAGAATATTTTTGACAGCACCGGCTTGCTTCCGAAAAGAAGTTTGCGGATAGCTGTTATTCATATGCTGTTACTAGTGCTGGTGGTTTTTCTGACTGAAATATCAGCTGTGCATGCCGATGGCCTGTTTGATTTTCAGATGAAACTGGCGGAAAAAGGCAATGCGGAAGCCCAGTTCAAAATTGGTGAGATGTATGAAACCGGTTTTGGCGTCAAACAGGACATGGCACTGGCGAACGAATGGATCAGTAAATCGGCACGCCAGGGACACGTAGTTGCCGGGTTTAAACTGCTCTTCTGGGACATGAAGAAGAATGGTCTCACCGCAAAAAACAAGCCTCGATACGAAGCACTGGTAGCCAGTGCTGCGGCAGAGGACGGCTATGCGCAATATTACCTGGGAAAACTCTATGCCGATGGCGCAGGTGTCACTAAAGATAGCGAGAAAGCGCTCGACTGGTTTAACAAGGCAACGCTGCAAGGTATTGTAGAGGCAGAGCGTGAATCTACCGCCGTGCGCGATCGGCACCAGCGCGAACAGCTTGCAAAGCGCAGGGCCGAGCAGAAGCGTCAGGCCGAGTTAAAAGCAAAGCAGGAAGAAGCCAAGCAGCGCCAGGCAGCTGAACGCCTCGCAGCACAGAAAAAAGCCGAAGCAGAACGTGCCGCTGCCGCTCGATCGGCCGAAGAAAAACGTAAACAGGCTGATAGCAGGGCCACTGGCGCGAAACAAGCAGAAGCAGAAGCACAGGAAAAAGCCAGGCTGGCAGCAGCGCGAGCAGCCGAGCAGCGTGAGCGAGAAGCCAGACGCCAGGCCATTCTAGAGCAGCGTGAAGAGCGTGAAGTAGATCGTAAGGCAGAATTCGAATCTGATCCCTGCAGCGGAAAATCAGCGCGCTTCCTGTCTACCTGCCGCTGAACCGTCCGGCAATTTGAACATTCCCCGTCACTGCCGGTCTCATCACCGGTGGTTAGCGATATAATCCCGTCTGTAATAATACCTGGCAGCACGGCGAAATCCCTGTATTTTCGCGATTTGGTGTATGCATGATTCGAGAACTGTAAATGACAGCTAAAAAACGCCGCAGCAAGACGGTGAAATCCAGAAAGTCCGCGGCCACGCGAAAACAAAACAAGACCAGCCCACCGCGTACATCCTCATGGCGACATAAGCTCAAATGGTTAGCCATCCTCGGTTTGCCCGTGGTGCTGGTCTACATGGTATATCTCGACCACCAGGTCACGACCCTGTTCGAGGGCAGGTTATGGCAGTTGCCTGCACGCGTGTACGCCCGACCGCTCGAAGTCTACGAAGGTAAATCACTCAATACCAGGGCCCTGCTCGATGAGCTGGCCTTGCTCAATTACACCCGGGTATCACAATTGCCTTCACGGCGATTGGCA
>CAWKAL010000023.1:0-5405 GCA_963847575.1 uncultured Gammaproteobacteria bacterium | reverse complement strand
ATTCGCCAGCAAATCGCCAGTACTGTTGCCTGCCCACATCCCATGCCGGGAATATCCCTGCGGTCGCTGCCACGTTATGATTCAGCGTCTACCAGCAAACCATGAGCACCCGCGATGAATTCGCTCGCACAGGAAACCAGCCCCTATTTACTGCAACATGCAGACAATCCAGTCGACTGGCACCCGTGGAATGCACAAACCCTGGCCAGGGCGCGAGACGAGAACCGGCCGATTCTTTTATCGATTGGTTATTCTGCCTGCCACTGGTGCCATGTAATGGCGCACGAGTCATTCGAAGATCCGGCTACTGCCGCACTGATGAACCAGTGGTTTATCAATATCAAGGTGGATCGCGAGGAGCGCCCGGATCTGGATAAAATTTATCAGAATGCGCACTCGATGCTGACCGAGCGACCGGGCGGGTGGCCGTTGACCGTATTTTTGACGCCGGACGATCACATGCCGGTTTTTGCCGGCACCTATTTCCCGCCAGAACCGCGCTACGGCATGCCTTCGTTCAAACAGCTGCTCGAACAGATTCACGATATCTGGCTTCACCGCCAGGCCGATATTGCAAAGCAGGGCGCCGCGTTGAAATCAGCATTTGAGCGTATCAACCAGTCAGTTCAAACAGACGGTCAGCTCAATGCCATTCCACTGGATGTGGCGCGGCGCCAGATCGAACAGCAGTTTGACAGCCGTGAAGGCGGCTTCAGCGGCGCACCCAAGTTCCCGCACCCATCGATTATTCAGCGCGCCATGCGCCATTGGGCAAGCAGCGCTGCCAACCTGAAGCCCGACCCGAGGATGTTGCACTGCGCTGTGTACAGCCTGCATAAAATGGCTGCCGGCGGTATTTTTGATCATCTCGGCGGCGGCTTCTGCAGATACGCCACCGACGAACACTGGATGATTCCGCATTTTGAAAAAATGCTCTACGACAATGGACCCCTGCTCTGGTTGAATGCACAGGCCTGCCGCATTACCGGCGAAGCCCAGCTGTATGACGCTGCGATCGAAACCGGAGAATGGGTCATGCGCGAGATGCAGTCTGCCCAGGGCGGCTATTACAGCGCGCAGGACGCTGACTCTGAAGGCGAGGAAGGCAGGTTCTACGTCTGGCGACCTGACCAGGTCAGAGACATACTCGGCGATGCTGATTACCCGTTGTTTGCTGCCCGCTTTGGCCTCGACCGTGAGGCCAATTTCGAAGCTGGCTGGCACCTGCATGCCTGGCAGGATTATGCAGCGCTGGCAGATAGTTTCGATCTCGACCCGCAGACAGTGCGCCAACGCCTGGGAGAGATGCGAAACAAGCTGTTTTCAGCGCGTGAAAATCGCATCCACCCCGGTCTCGACGATAAGATACTCACCTCGTGGAACGGCCTGATGATCGAAGGCATGGCCACGGCAGGCATGTTACTGCAACGCGACGACTTCATTGCTTGCGCCACGCGAGCGGCTGATTTTGCACGCGAAACGCACTGGTGCGATGGCAGGCTATACGCCACCAGCAAGGATGGCAAACCCCACCTGAACGCCTATCTCGATGACTATGCGTTTCTGCTCAGCGGCCTGATCGCGTTATTGCAGGCGCACTGGGACAAGGCACATTTTGACTGGGCATGTAATATCGCCGACACCCTGATTGAACAATTCGAAGCTGGCGATGGCGGTTTTTTCTTCACCAGCCACGACCACGAAGAACTCATTATGCGCAACAAAAGCTTTGCCGACGATGCCATGCCCTCGGGCAACGGTGTGGCCGCGCGCGCGCTCATCGCGCTGGGTTATCTTGCCGGCGAAACGCGCTACCTGGATGCCGCCGAGCGCTGCCTCAAGGCCGGCTGGCAATCCCTGAACCAGCATCCGATATCACATTGCAGCCTGCTGGAAGCCTTGCAGGACTATCTCACGCCTCCCGCAATCATCATTCTTCGCGGCGAAGCCGATGAAATACTACAATGGCGCGAGGCCAGCGCCAGCCATTACCTGTCCTCGACCCTGATTTTTGCTATTGATAACCAGCAACGCCTGAGCGGCACGCTTGCCGAAAAACATCCCCAGGGCAGGCGCCTGCGCCTATATCTGCGAAGGTTCAGTTTGCCAGCCACCGGTGCTGGAGCTGGACATCTACAAACAACACATCAAACAGCGCTCTCAAAGCGTCTGAACACCTGTCTGGACAGATTCCAGATCAGCGGAGTAAATTCCGCCTCGCCCCTTGCATCGATTGCAATTTTAGATGTATGGTAATACACTCTGAAATGTCAATAGTCAGAAGACTGCCTTACTTTATAATCCGAGGAACAATATCATGTCAGACAACCGTAAACTGACCATTATCGCAACCAAGGGCACGCTCGACTGGGCCTACCCTCCATTCATTCTGGGCAGCACAGCGGCTGCGCTCGGCATGGAAGTGTCTATTTTCTTCACTTTCTATGGCCTTAACCTGCTGCTGAAAGACACCAGTGCCCTGAAAGTAACACCCATGGCAAACCCTGCCATGCCGATGAAAATGCCTGTTGGTCCAAAGTGGTTCAAGAGCATCGACTGGGGCCCCAAGATCCCTAACGTGCTGTGGAACATTCCTTTCATGGATCCAATTGCCACCACACTGATGAAGAAAACCATCAAGAACTGCGGCGTTGCTTCAATTGCAGAACTGCGCGAGCTGTGCCAGGAAGCAGAAGTTAAATTCCTTGCCTGCCAGATGACTGTCGAACTGTTCGGTCACGATCCAAAAGGTTTCATTGAAGGCTGCGAGTTTGTTGGCGCCGCCTCTTACTTCGAAGAATCAGCTGACGCTACCCAGTCACTGTTCATCTAAGCAGAAAATAAAGCTGACGAAAAAGCCGCGCACTGCGCGGCTTTTTTTTGCTCTTTAACCGCAGATGAACACGGATAAACCCAGATAACATCATCGTTAAAGCCAAAACTGTTTAGCTACACTTCCACTCAACCGAGGTGTATTCGCAACAGTAAGATTCAGACACACGTAATATCACATTTAATAACTGTATTATTCTGCGTTCATCTGTGTTCATCTGCGGATAATAATTTTTTACTCTTTCTGCCAGTACTCTTCCATTTGCTCCAATGACATATGATCAAGCGATTTACTATCACTTTCGATTAACCGTTCCATCGATGGTGAAGCGACGGATAAATTTATCTGTTCGAGTAGCGCAATGCTTCCTCGGCGTTGATACCAAGATGCATCGCCAGGTTGACACATACAAACAATACGTCGCCAAACTCATCAAGTATTCTTTCATGGTTATTTTCATGCACAATTTCTGCTTTTAATTCCGCCAGTTCTTCGTTGAGCTTGTCGAATACAGGGCTGATATTCGGCCAGTCGAACCCGGTGGTGGCGGCACGTTTCTGAATTTTTTGTGACCAGCGCAGTGCGGGCAGGGATGACGCTATGCCATCGAGTGCACTGCTGGCGTTTTCATCGATGCTTTTATCATCGCGCTCTGCCTGCTTGTGCTGTTCCCAGCGTTCGGCAAGCTGTTCAGTGCTCTCGACCTGCTCATCAGCGAACACATGCGGGTGCCTGCGCACCAGCTTGTCATTGATAGCGCTGACAACATCATCAAACTCGAATTCGCCCTGCTCTTTTGCCATTTGCGCGTGGAACACCACCTGGAACAGCAAGTCACCCAGCTCGTCTTTCAGATCATGCATGTCATTGCGTTCTATGGCATCGGCCACTTCATAGGCTTCCTCGACGGTATAGGCCGAGATGCTTTTGAAATCCTGTTCGATATCCCACGGACAACCTGAGTCTTTATCGCGCAGGGCTGCCATGATATCCAGCAGTTTATCTATAGGCTGCATATGTCCTCCTCGTTTTAAACACCAGGCATAAAAAAGGCGAGCACCTGCTCGCCTTTTTGATTAAACATTCACGATAGCTCAAAAAGAGAATCGCACACCAATGTGAGCCCTGTCATCAAGTTTTAATTTTATATTATTATCAATTTCGACCTTTAGCTGACGATAACCTATATAGGCACGCGCACTTGGTGTCACTTCCAGTTCTAGCGCAAGACGATATTCACTGATACCTTCGAAATCAGACACACTGGTGACCGACGGCGCAATAAATATTTCACCTAAAATAGCCAGCGGTGTGCTTGCAGGAAACACGTATCGCACCTGGCCGCCAATCGCCAGCGCACCACCTTCAAGATTTTCCGGCTGCACGTCCAGGCTACCAAAATACGCCTTGGCGCCAACGCCAAAATGCAATGCCCGGACATCGCCAGCACTACTACCACTCACCAGCACCGAGCCACTGGCCACAAAATCATCGGCCTCATTAAAAAACAGTCCAAAACCGATATCGGCGCCACCATAACCAAAAGTCGCCGATTCTGTAAGATAAACTATTTCTGCAGTCTTGCTGCCAAGGCGTAAATCAATACCGGAAGCCGACACGTTTGAGAGCGGCGCCAATATTATCAGGCTGAGCAGGGCTTTACGTTGCATACTATTTTTAACTCCTGGATTGTTCTGGATCGGGATGTTAACACGTGATTAATGCAATTTTGTCTATCCATTTAGCGCGAAGTTCAATTCTGAACACACAAATAAATACTCCCACCAAATTGATTATTGGCATCAAAAGGTACTGCGCGTACCCAGCCCAAATCGGAAGTCTCTGTTTTCGACACCATAGGCCAGATCGACTCGGAGATCCAGATCCACAAAACGGCGCAATTTCCAGCGCAGGCCTGCGCCAACCCCCGTCTTCAGCGTTGAAAACCGGATGTCACCCAGTGATTCCTGGGCATCGCCAAAGTCAATGAAATACACCTTGCGCAACAGGGGCGACTCATCAAACACAGACAAATATTCAAGATTGACGCGCAGTAAAGCATTGCCTCGATACGCACCAGTACTATAACCACGCAGATTGGTATTGCCTCCCAGTGAAAATGCCTTGTCGCCCAGCACGTCATTGTTCGAACTGCCTATCGCAATATTGTAATTGAAGTTTAACGGCTCCACTTTGCTATACGAGTGCAAATGCGTGTAATTAATTTCGTATTTTGTATAGGGTTGATTGAATCCCGGACTGTCATCGCCAGAGAATTCTATGCGGTACTGCAAAAATGCGCCTTCGCGATTAAATTCGTATTCAGTTATATCACTATAACCAATTCCCGCGGCGTATATGACTGCGTCCAGGTTTTGATCTGGTGCCAGTGGCACATTGAGCGCAGTAATTTCTTTCACCCTGTAACTTACGCCACCAGACGCAAACAATCCCTTGCTGACACCATCATCCCCCAGCCATTTGAGCACATCAAACCCAACACCGTAACTTTGCTGGCGTTGCTGCCCATTGATCGGATCATCATCTGCGCCAACCTCATTTTCCATTGTCA
>CAWKAL010000022.1:0-7372 GCA_963847575.1 uncultured Gammaproteobacteria bacterium | reverse complement strand
TGGAACTGACGATTGAATCGATATTTACCGCTGGCGGCATGGTGGGCAACCTGTCTTACCTGTTGCTTATTATCTCGATGGCGATGCGCGATATTTTCTGGTTGCGGGTACTCGCAATTATGTCGGGAGTCGCCGGTCTCAGCTACGACGTAGTGTGGTTACAAAATCCGGTGGGTGCATTCTGGGAAACCTGTTTTATCCTGGTCAATCTGTTTCAGTGGTTGTGGTTGTTGTACGAAAAAAAACGCAGTCTGTTAACACCGCTGCAATCCTTGCTCAGGGACCAGGTGTTCCCGGTGTTATCCAACCTGGATTTTCTTAAGTTGCTAACAAGTGCTGACAGACGTCGTTTTGAAAATGGGCAGATACTGGTGAATAAGGGAAGTGAAGTCAGTCAGCTGTACCTGGTTGAGCGGGGTGAAGCCATTGTCACGCTCGGCGATAAGGAAATATCGCAGTGTCTGCATGGTGACTTCATTGGTGAGATCGGTTTCTTCAACCAGGTGCCTGCGACTGCAACGGTGACGGCGACAAAAAATCTTGAATGCCTGGTGTTTGATAGCATTGTGCTGCATCGTTTGATGCAGAAAAACCCTCAGCTCGAACGCGGTGTGACAGTAGCGCTGAATACAAATCTCGCAACCAAGCTGATTCGTAATAACGAGACTGGCCTGGTTGTTTAGGGCAGGTGAATGTGTATTTGTTATGCGCTGAATTGCCATTGTATGGCTGTTGAATAAATTTACACTTTTTTGAGTGTTGTTAGTCAAAAATAGGCCAATGATGCAAGCTGATGCCGTCACTATTGATAATGAATTAGACTGTTTGAGCGCATTAGACGCAGAGAATTATTGCTTCGTGCTTCATGTTTTTGCACATAATATATGGTGCGTAATACAGTCGGTTGATAGAAAACGAATGTTTGGAAGGTTGCTGGTATCCAGGGTCACGTATTTATTTATGTCGTAATTGCTTACAGTTTATTTCTGATCGTGTTTGTAAATTTATCAAGTTGTTGATATAAAACTGAAATATTCACATGGCATGGACATTGCTCTGGTGATTTGCATTCAGTGTTGAATATTCTAAATGTAAACAAACCAGGGATCATAATCATGCAAAGTTCATCGTTATACTCAATAGTCTTCACCTCACTGGCGGCGTTATCTATTCCGCTGGCAGGACAGGCCACGCCCTATCATGGTGTTGAATTCCCGGACGGCGCGGTTTCATTTGCAGATGTGGTGGTTGATTACAACCCGGCGTTCGATGGCAACACCGGCCCCGCCCTGACTTACCAGGTGCCTGAAGAAGCACTCGGCATCCCTGATTATACCGAAGGTCCCGAGCCTGAGTACGTCACTCTGGGTGATGGCGGTTATATCATACTGCGGTTCACTGATAATTCGCTAACCGGCAGCGACAGCAATGCGCTCGATTTATGGATATTTGAAATTGGCCCCGATGTTGAAGACACCTATGTCGATATCAGCAAGAATGGCACCGACTGGTTCTCGGTCGGAAAAGTCGGTGGATCAACCTCCGGTATCGATATTGATGCCTTTGGCTGGAATACTTCAGATTTCTTTTCTTATGTGCGCCTGACTGATGATCCGAATGAAGGTCAGCAGGGTAGCGGTGGCACTATTGGCGCTGACATCGATGCGGTAGGCGCAATAAGCTCAGCGCCAGCGGTTGTTCCGGTTCCGGCAGCCGTCTGGTTGTTTGGTTCAGGTCTGCTGGGTTTGCTGGGTTTTGCCAGGAAAAAGAAAGCATAGTTTTAGTCAAAACTAAAAATCACGGCTCTCTCAGGGAGCCGTTTTTTTGTGTGTGATTATGTCCGTGCGGCAATGGGCGATACGTTCAGGAATTAAATAAGGTCTTTACCTGTTCTTCTGCATAACGCGCGAGCTCGTCGCGGGTTTTATCGCAGGCATCCACGGCTTCGAGAAAATGCAGTTCGGCGACGATGCCTCTCGCCGCCATAACATTTTTCGCCGATTGCATGAAGCTCATGTCACCGGTATACAAAACCGCTTCATGCACGGCCTTGCTGGTATGCGGGTAACGAATTGCGATGGGTTGCACCATGCATTGTGCATTGATCGCGCTTTGCATCAGGCGTCCGTGAAAGCGCCTGATATTGCCATCTGATGTTGTGCTTTCCGGAAACAACACCACGTGATGATCGTTTTGCAATGCGTCATGCATGACAGCATTGGCCTCGGCTGCTGCGTTCTTGCTGCCGCGCGGTATATAGAGTGTGCCCGCTCTTGATGCCAGCCAGCCAAATACCGGCCAGTGCCTGACTTCGGCGCGCGACAAAAAACGCGCCGGCAGCTGGCTGCCGATAACGTGGATGTCCAGCCAGGACAGGTGGTTGGCAGCGAATAATGTAGCCGAGTCAGACGGCGTGCCGTATACCTTTAATCGAATCCCGAGAATGCGAATCACTGTGTCGGTGCCACCAGCGGGTGATCCTGCTGGAAAATCCGTTTCTTTGCATAGTGCCGCGTTGAAACAACAGCGTGAGCAGGCCGCCGGCAGATATCAGCAGCACAAGAAATGCACCGCGATAGAGAATTCTGACGACACTCATTACATGATACGCATGGAAAGATCGATTGCCTTAACATCCTTGGTGAGGGCGCCGGTGGAAATATAGTCAACGCCGGTTTGTGCAATGCTGTGGATATTTTCCAGCGTGACGCCACCCGAGGCTTCCAGTTCGACTTTTTCATTGTCAGGTTTTTTATTATTGATTGACACCGCTTCGCGCAGGTCATCGAGTGAAAAATTATCCAGCAGTACCCGCCTGGCGCCGGCGTCGCAAGTGCCTGGCTGAATTCATCGATATTTTCTACTTCAACTTCGACCATGGTGTCCGGGTAAAGAAACTTCGCTTCCTCGACCGCGCCGGCAATAGAGCCGTGGGCGGCGATGTGGTTTTCCTTGATCAGGATGGCGTCGTACAGGCCGATGCGATGGTTCTGGCAGCCGCCGCAACTGACCGCGTATTTCTGCGCGAGGCGCAGGCCGGGAATGGTTTTGCGGGTATCGAGTACGATCGCGCCGGTGCCTTCAACGGCCTGTGCATATCGAGATGAGAGTGTTGCGGTTGCTGAAAGCAGCTGGATAAAATTCAGCGCAGTGCGTTCACCGGTGAGGATGGAGCGCGCTGAACCGCTGATGCTGCAAAGTGTGGCGTTGGCTTCGATGTGCTCGCCGTCTTCAATGTTCCATTCGATAAAGACTTCATCGTTGACCTGGCGGAAGACTTCTTCAAACCAGTCCATGCCGCAAAATACGCAGGCTTCGCGGGTGATGACACTGGCGAGCACAATTTCATCTTCGGGAATCAGTTCGGCAGTGATGTCACCGGTGCCAATGTCTTCGCGCAGGGCGACCATGACATTGTCTTCAATTTCACTCTGCGGGACATATAGCATGGCGGTCTGCAAAAATCAGCCGAGCGGTTTGCTCAGCACTTTTGATTTGCGCTGATAATTATAGAGTGCCTGTTTTTTTACCGGCAGTTTATCTACGTTAATTTCACTGAAACCACGTTCGATAAACCAGTGCATGGTTTGCGTGGTGAGCGTAAACATGGTTTCAATATGCTGCTTGCGCGCCTGCCATTCGATATGCTGCATCAGTTCATTGCCGCGACCGTTTTGCTGGTAAGCAGGGTGCACCGCAAGGCAGGCGAGCTCGGCCATTTTTTCTTCGACAAACGGGAACAACGCGGCGCAGGCGATGATCATGCCGTCGCGTTCGATCACGGTAAAATTGTGAATATCGAGTTCCAGTTGCTCACGCGAACGTTTTACCAGCACGCCTTTTTCTTCCAGCGGGGAAATCAGTTCCATGATGCCGCCGATGTCGTCAATCGTGGCGGTGCGCAGGCCTTCGTAATTATCTGCCGTGACCAGGGTGCCGATGCCGTCGCGGGTGTAGAGTTCGAGCAGTAATGCACCGTCGATGCTGCGGCTGATCAGGTGCACACGACGCACACCGCCACGGCAGGCATGCGCCGCATTGCTGAGATGTGCCTGGGTTTCTAAGCTTTTCTCGCTGCGATCGCCGTGGTTTTTTTGCCACTGTTCGGCCTGCGGCAGGTTGAGCTGTTGCAGCAATTCGCCGTCTTTGTCGAATACGCCGTTGTTCTCCATGATGAATATCAGCTTGTCGGCATTCAGCGCGATCGCGGTTTCGGTGGCGACGTCCTCGGCACGCAGGTTGAATATTTCACCCGTGGTGGAATAACCGATCGGTGAAATCAGCGTCATATTATTGTGCGCCAGCTGGTCATTGATGGCATCGGCATCCACCTTGCGCACATTGCCGGTCTGGCAATAATCAACCCCGTCGCGCACGCCGTAGGGCTGCGCGGTGACAAAGTTGCCGGACACCACGCGTATCGAGGCACCGGCCATCGGCGTGTTCGGCAGGCCCATCGAAAGCTGGGCTTCGATACGCATGCGCACCATGCCCACCGCCTGTTCGACCGCGGGCAAATCATCCGCCGTGGTGATGCGCAGGCCGGCACTGAATTCGGACTGGTTGCCCAGTGTCCTGAGCTGGGTTTCGATCTGCGGGCGCGCGCCGTGAACCAGCACGATGCGCACGCCGAGACTGCCGAGCAGGGCGATATCGTGGATCAGGTGGGCAAAGCAGCTGTGTTCGACGGCTTCACCGCCGAACAGAATCACAAAGGTGCTGCCACGGTGCGCGTGGATATAGGGCGCGGACTGGCGGAACCAGTCGACGTGGCCCTGCTGGCTGGCGGGATCTACGGGTGCTTTTTTCAATGAATGCGTCCTGTGTCCTGTTATATATATGTGTAATTCTGCTCCGAGCCGTGATCTTAATCGAGAATCATGCTCAAAGCCTTCGAAACATACAGAAGAAGATTGTAATATACGTGCCTCGGGTGTGCGACACACATAATATATATGATTACACGGGTTTATCATGGCTAGTGACAGCAAAAATGACAGCAGGCGCAAATTTTCCTCAATCATCGTTGATGGCGTAGAACATGCGCCCAGTCGTGCCATGTTGCACGCGGTCGGGTTTGAAGATGCCGATTTCAAAAAGCCCCAGGTGGGCATTGCCTCGACCTGGAGCATGGTGACGCCGTGCAATATGCATATCAACAAGCTCGCCGATGATGCCGCGGCCGGGGTCGACGGCGCTGGCGGCAAGAGCGTGATATTCAACACCATCACCGTGTCCGACGGTATTTCCATGGGCACGCCGGGGATGCGTTATTCGCTGGTGTCGCGCGAAGTCATCGCCGATTCGATCGAAACCGTGACCGGCGCGCAGGGCTTTGACGGCGTGGTCGCTATCGGCGGCTGCGACAAGAACATGCCCGGCTGCATGATTGCGCTGGCACGGCTCAATCGCCCGGGCATTTTTGTTTACGGTGGCACGATCAAGCCGGGGGCGAAACGTCGCGATATCGTTTCAGTTTTCGAGGCCGTGGGCGGTCACGCCAATGGCAGTGTGTCAGATGCCGAACTCAGTGAAGTCGAACATACCGCGATTCCCGGCCCGGGTTCCTGCGGCGGTATGTACACCGCCAACACCATGGCGTCGGCAATCGAAGCCCTGGGCATGAGCCTGCCCAACAGTTCGGCGCAGGAAGCGGTGTCCGAGGCCAAGAAAAATGACTGCCACCGCGCCGGTGAAGCAGTGATGGCCCTGATCGAAAAAGACATCAAGCCCTGCGATATTATGACCCGCGAGGCATTCGAGAATGCCATCACCGTGGTCATCGCACTCGGCGGTTCGACCAACGCGGTATTGCACCTGCTGGCGATGGCGCACACCGCCGACGTTAAACTCGAACTCGATGATTTCACCCGCATCGGTGCGAACGTGCCGGTGCTGGCCGATGTCAAACCCAGCGGTAAATATTTGATGTCCGAACTGATTGCCATTGGCGGCATTCAGCCGTTGATGAAAATACTGCTCGATGCCGGCCTGCTGCACGGCGACTGCATGACCGTGACCGGCAAAACCATGGCTGAAAATCTCGCCGATGTAAAACCCTACCCTGCGGACCAGGACATCGTGCGTCCGATGAATAATCCGATCAAGAAAGACAGTCACCTGGTGGTGCTCTACGGCAATCTCGCGCCGACCGGGTCGGTGGCAAAAATTTCCGGCAAGGAAGGCCTGGTGTTCAGCGGTAACGCACGCGTATTTGAATCCGAAGAATCCGCGTTGAAAGCCATTCTCGATGGCACCGTGGTAAAACGCGATGTACTGGTGATTCGCCACGAAGGCCCGGTGGGCGGCCCCGGCATGCGCGAAATGTTGAGCCCGACCGGCGCCATCATGGGCAAGGGCATGGGCAAGGACGTGGCGCTGATCACCGACGGACGTTTTTCCGGTGGCAGTCACGGTTTCGTGGTCGGGCATGTCACACCGGAAGCGGCGGTCGGTGGCCCGATTGCGATAGTGAAGACGGGCGACGGAATTACTATCGACGCCGAGAAACGCGAAATCACGCTCGACATTCCCCAGGCTGAAATCGATGCAAGACTGGCAAAATGGACGCCACCGGCGATCCGCGAAAGCCGCGGCGTGCTGGCGAAATATGCACGCCAGGTGAGCTCGGCATCAGAAGGTGCAGTGACAGATAAATTCGACTAACCCAATTGCGGCGATGTGCAACACCTGGCAGCATCGTGCGCTAACGTTATTCACACAGAGGAAGGGGTATCATGAAGATTACGCATTTATTAAGCGCGGGCGTTCTGCTTTGCCTGTCATCGCAGGCTTCGGCCACCGGACTGTTTTTCGAAGGCGGCATTCATGTCGGTGGTGAGACCATGGTCGGTGTTACATTCACCAATGGTGATACTGAAAAACTCAAGGCGGGTGAATTGCTCAGCCTGGCGGTCGGTGTGCATACCGAGCTGTCAGACACATTGCAGGGACGTTTCTCCATCGGTTACAAATTCGACAGCATCAATGCAGAAAACGGTGACCTGGATTTTTCCCGCGTACCACTCGAATTTCTTGTCATGCAACGCTATACCTACTGGATGCTGGGCGGCGGTATTACGTACCACCTTTCACCTGAGCTGACTGCTGACGCGCCTTCCGTGGGTCTATCCGGCACGGCCAAATTTGATGACTCACTCGGCTTCGTGTTTGCGTTCGATTACAACAGTAATGGAAATTTTACTCGTGACTGGTATGTTGGCGGCCGTGTCACGCTGATTGATTATGACAACCAGTTTGGTTCAGTCAGGGGCAACAGTCTTGGCGCGGTCATCGGTTTCCTGTTTTGAGGAATATTTAATTCAGAGATGTATGCATAAAAAACGGGCCACAGGCCCGTTTTTTATGCTGC
>CAWKAL010000021.1:0-9776 GCA_963847575.1 uncultured Gammaproteobacteria bacterium | reverse complement strand
AGTATGCAGATGATAGTGATGCTTTCTTAAACGCGGCTTAATGCGACGAGAACTGTTTGTGACCCAGGTCAGGAATGGTTCTTCAGGTCGCCGGATCTGGCAGTCGGGGAGTTTTTTTCAGTGCCTGGGCTTTTATTACGAAGGACAATTATCTATTCATATGCCGATTTTCAAATCCACGACGTATGATTTCGTATGCCGATTTTTCAAATCAACGGGTTACGATTTTTTATATCGATTTTTCAAATCGACGGCTTATGACCTTATATGTCGATTTTTCAAATCGACGGCCTATGACCTTATATGTCGATTTTTCAAATCGACGGCCTATGACCTTATATGTCGATTTTTCAAATCCGACATAATGCCCCGCGGAATATTCCAGGAACGCGCGCTCTTTGTCATTGAGTTCGCGCGCGCGTCGCGCCGGGCTGCCCAGCCACAAGTAACCGCCTTCGAGCACCTTGCCGGGTGAGACCAGGCTGCCCGCACCGACCATGGCACCCTGTTGCACCACGGCGCCGTCGAGCAGGACCGAGCCCATGCCGATCAGGCACAGACTTTCTACCGTGCAGGCATGGATCACGGCGTTGTGACCGATGGTGACATCGTCGCCGATCGACAGCGCGTTGCCGCCGGGGGCAAATTCACTGCCATGGGTGACATGCAGAATACTGCCATCCTGAATGTTGGTACGCGCACCGATTCGGATCGAATGAATGTCACCGCGAATCGAACACATCGGCCACACCGAACTGTCGTCACCTATCACTACGTTGCCAGTGACTACCGCACTATCGTCGATGAATGCGCTGTCGGCAATGTCGGGGGCCCATTGTTCAAAGTTTCTGATCGTCATGCGCGCAATGTATCAAAAACCCGTGCAACATACACCTGCATTACCCCGGGTGGCTGCGGTAAACTCTGCGGCTATGCAATTTAACGACGCAATAACCCGGATCAAGCAGCAAATGCTGCGGCTCGACCAATTCATCGACCGGCTGGCGACACACCCCGCGCTGGACAAAATCGAGGACTTCGCCGGCCAGCTGCGCGCGCACTGCAAACAGGGCGCATTCTGGCTGGCGGATGTTGCCCGCCCGCTGACCCACAACGAAAAGCTACGCCAGTATGCGCGGCTGGTCCGGCTCGACAAGCCGATCGGCATTTTGCTGCTGTTATGGCCGACCCTGATTGCGCTCTGGATTGCTGCCGGTGGCTGGCCGGATACCCGGGTGCTGGTGGTATTTGTGCTGGGCGTCATCCTGATGCGCTCCGCCGGCTGTGCAATCAACGACTACGCAGACCGTGAGATTGACAAACAGGTGAAGCGCACCCGAGATCGGCCACTGACCTCGGGGAAAATCTCCGCAACAGAAACCCTGCTGGTATTCGCCGTGCTGAGCCTGTGCGCTTTCGGCCTGGTGCTGCTGATGAATACGCTCACCATCTGGATGTCACTCGCCGGTATTGCGCTCGCCGTCAGTTATCCGTTCATGAAACGCTACCATTACCTGCCGCAGGTCCATCTCGGTGCTGCGTTTGGCTGGGCGGTACCGATGGCGTTTACCGCGCAGGCCAATGAAATTACGCCGCTGACCTGGCTGCTGTTTCTCGCTACCGTACTCTGGGCCACGGCCTATGACACCCTGTATGCCATGGTCGATCGCGACGACGATATCCGCATTGGCGTCAAATCAACCGCCATCCTGTTCGGGCCCGCAGACAGGTTGATTATCGGCATTATTCAGCTCATGCTATTGCTGGCCTTGCTCATGATCGGCGAACGCGCGGAACTCTCAGGGTTTTATTATGCCGGAGTGAGCGCTGCCACAGTGTTTGCGCTGTGGCAGCATTATTTAATACGAAACCGCGAACGCGACCAGTGCTTCAGGGCTTTCCTGAACAATAACTGGCTCGGCTTTGCGCTGTTCATGGGTGTATTTTGTGATTACCAGTTTGGAGATTTAATATGAAAACCAGCATACGTACTGTACTGATTATCTGCTTCGCATTTCACAGCCTGCTTGCACAGGCATCTGACCTCGCCAGGGAAAAACGCTGGGCTGACCAGGTAGTTGATTCCATTATCGATGGCGATGCCGTCTGGCTCAACGACGGTAAGCACAAATTTCTTGGCATCTATACCGAAGCATCAGATGACAAACAGCGCGGCGCCATTATCATGCACGGCACCGGTGTTCACCCAAACTGGCAACAGGTCGTGCAGCCATTGCGTGTCGGCCTGACAGAACACGGCTGGCATACGCTTGCTATCCAGATGCCGATACTCGACAACGAGGCCGATTACAAAGACTACGCGCCCCTCTATGACGAAGTGTCACCGCGCATAAATGCTGCCATCAAGGACCTGCATGACAAGGGCATTAAAAACATCGTACTGATTGGCCATAGCCAGGGTGCCGTGATGGGCGCCTACCATCTCAGCAAACACAGAGATACCGCAAAAGCCTTTGTTGCCATCGGCATGCCGGGCAGTTTCGGCGAAGGCAAAATGAATGCCCTGCTGTCACTCAAATCCATCAGTGTGCCGGTGTACGATCTTTATGGTAGTGAAGACCTTGAAAGTGTACTGATGTCAGATCGCGAACGCATGGCCGCCGCCAAGGCCGCGGGCAACAAAAACTATTCACAGAAAAAAATCGAAGGCGCAAACCACTTCTTCGACGACAAGAACGACGAACTGCTTGAAAGCGTTGCACCATGGCTCGAAGGTTTGCCGAAGTAAAACTTAAGAAATTAAGGCGAAACCACAGAGACACAGAGAAAAGCTTTTTTGTTGTAAAAAAATTGACCGCAAAGTACGCAAAGTACGCAAAGAAAATCTTTATGGCAGGGCGGGCATTGCCCGCCAGATGCTCAGACAGTAATCCATTTCTTTCTTGCGTCTTTGCGTCTTTGCGGTGAACATATTTTTAAAATAATAAGTAATTTTTCTCTGTGTACTCTGTGCCTCTGTGGTTTCGCTTTTTATACTTTAACAACCAACTAAACTGCGCGCGCAATACTCCACACGCTGACTGTCTTGACACCCGCACGTTTCAGCACGCGCGCCAGTTCATTCACGGTTGAGCCGGTCGTCACTACATCATCAATCAATGCCACGTGATTATGCGCTACTGGCTTTACCAGCTCGAACGCACCGCGAATATTTTTGCGCCGCTGTTTCGCATTCAATCCGGTCTGTTGCCGGGTTTCTCGAATACGCACTATGCTATCGCTCACCAGTGGAATATCGAGGCGCGAGGAAATAATTTTTGCCAGCTCGTGTGACTGGTTGAATCCGCGCTCGCGTAAGCGCGCGACGTGCAGTGGCACTGCAATGATGCAATCCGGTCTGGCGATGTGTGGCAGGCGTTCCAGCAACAGATCTGCAAGCAGGCCTGAATACGATAATTTATCGTGAAATTTATAGCGTGTAATTAATTGCGCTGCCAGGTCCTGGTAGCGCAGCAGGCTGAATGCCGCATCGAAGGCCGGCGGACGTTGCAAACATTGCCCGCACTTACCGCCCACCGCCGTACTCGTTTCCAGCGGCAGCGCGCACTGGGAGCACGCATGCATGATAAACGGCAGCGTATTATAACAATGGCGACAAATATCGAGCCTGTTTATGCCCGGTCGCTGGCACAAGGTACACCTGGGAGGAAAAACCAGCCTGGAAAAATTTGACAGCAATCCTTGCATCATTTCAAACCGGGTAATTGGTATCGTTATTTTTTGACTTTGTTTTTAGCGAGGAACGCTTCGAGCTGATTAACCGGCAACGGCATGCTTATGTAATAACCCTGCAGGCTATCACAACCAAGCCGTGCCAGGTGGCTGCGCACAGATTCACTCTCAACACCTTCAGCTACCACCATCAGGCCGAGATTATGCGCCAGGTCGATGATTGATTTTACAATCACCTCATCATCCTTGTCCTGCTCCATATCGAGAATAAATGATTTATCAATCTTTAATTCATTGACTGGCATTTTTTTTAATCGTGACAGCGACGAGTACCCGGTACCAAAGTCATCAATTGAAAGCCCTATTCCCAGCTTGCGAACATACTCCAGCACTTCAAAAATACGGTCCTGCTCTGACAGGAACATGCTTTCAGTAATTTCAAACGTAAGGTATTTACCATTACCGCTGTGATTCACAATACGATCCAGATGCAATGTGAACTCGGGATTTATCAAGTCCTGCACCGAAATGTTAATTGATATATTAATGTCATACCCAAGCTTTTCCCAGGCCACGGCCTGCGCAAGTGCAGTTTTAATTAACCAGTGTGTGTAACGCTCGATTAACCCCGCCTGTTCCAGCTCATGAATAAATACATCCGGCGACACTTCACCCAGCACCGAACTGTTCCAGCGACCGAGGGCTTCGACAGAGATAAATTTGCCGCTGCTTAGCTGCAATTGTGGCTGGTAGTGAAGCCTGAATTCTTCCTGTTCCAGCGCCTTGCGAATATCAGCAACCATGGTGAGCTGCTTCAATGATGATTTGTCTTCATCAAGGCTGTAGAGTGCCACGCCTTTTTTATGTTCTTTTGCAACATACATTGCACAATCCGCATGGCGCAGAAGCTCACTTACGTCGTGTCCATGTTGCGGATACATGGCGACGCCTATGCTGCCGCTGACCACCATCCTGGCACCGTCGATCTGAAACGGCACTTCAAGTACATCCAGTAACGCGCGTGCGCGCTGCAGGGTTTCTTCCGGCGACTGCTGCAACACGATCACGAATTCATCACCGCCGAGCCGTGCCAGGGTTTCTTCGGGCTTGATGAATTCCTGCATACGCATCGCGATGCCTTTGAGCAAACGGTCGCCCTTTTCGTGACCGAGCACTTCATTCACATTTTTAAATTTATCGAGATCTATTAGCAGCACGGCGACGTTAGCATCGTTGTCCCGGGCGTGCATGATGGCGCGTGTCAGCCTGTCTCGAAACAGCGAACGATTTGGTAATGAGGTCAGTGGATCATACAATGCAAGGCGCTCGAGCTCCTTGTTACTTTCCATCAACTGTTTGTTTAATACCGACATCTGATGGCGATAATTATCCTTGAGATATATCGACTCTTCCATTTTCTGCACCGCCATTGCGTTTTCGATGGCGACTGATACGATGCTGGCGAACATTTGCAACAGGTTGAAATCCCGCCGGGTAAACTCCTTGTCGCCGATTTTATTAACGCCGGAGATGCCACCGAGCAGACCACGTTTGCCACGCAGCGGCACCAGGATCACATTGCCGGCTTCTTTTTCCCAACGGGTGCGGTCTTCATTGCTGAGATCTTCAATCACGCCCCGCCACCAGGGCTTGTTGTGCCTGAACACCCAGCCACAGATGCCCATATTCAATGGCAGGCTTTCACCCACTATTTCTTCGACATTCGCGCCCGAACCGGCGCGATAGGTATAGGTATCGTTTTCAAAATTGATCACCGGGATCAGCAGGGTTTCGGCATTGACCAGTTCACGTGCGCGCTCGGCAGCGATCTTGAATACCTGGTCGAGATCCAGCTGGCTGCCGATCTCGTTAAATGTCAGCTGCAACAGCTCGATCTCAGCCTCACGATTGAGCAGGCTTTCCTTGATCTCGATTATCTGTGACAGATCTTTGTTTTGACTGGGCACGCGCTACCCTTGTTATAAGAACATGGACAAATGTCTAGTAAGTGTAGTTGAGATAAATAATTCCTCATCAGCAAAACCACGACAGATTGATCCTTGCGCCTGGCGCCAACCAGACACCTTCACGTGCTACTGATATATCTTATTGATTTATATATGGATAATCCCCATATCCCGCCCCAGCCCTGCGCCAGTTGCGGACGCACCGACACGCCCAAATTCACTAAACCAGCGGATAGCGTGCGATAATAGTCCGCTTTGAAAACACCACAAGACATTGCCATGACACAATTACGCCACGACTGGCGCACTGACGAGATCGCTGCGCTGTTTGAATTGCCGTTCAATGACCTGTTGTTCCAGGCACACAGCCTGCACCGCCAGCATTTCGATCCCAACCAGGTCCAGGTCAGTACCCTGCTCAGCATCAAGACCGGCGCCTGCCCTGAAGATTGTGCCTATTGTTCACAAAGCGCGCGCAACCAGGCAGAACTGGAACGCGAACGCCTGTTGCCGCTGGACGAAGTCATGGAAAAAGCCCGGGCGGCAAAAACCAACGGCGCCTCGCGGTTTTGCATGGGTGCTGCCTGGCGCAATCCAACGGATAAAAATCTCGACAAGGTCATCGACATGGTCAAGGGCGTAAAAGCCCTAGGCATGGAAACCTGTGTCACCCTGGGTATGCTGACGCAATCACAAACCGAGCGCCTGAAAACGGCCGGCCTCGATTATTACAACCATAATCTCGACACCTCGCCCGAGCACTACGGCAATATCATTACCACGCGCACATACCAGGACCGGCTCGACACCCTGGCGCACGTACGCGATGCAGGCATTAACGTGTGTTCCGGCGGCATACTTGGCATGGGCGAATCACGCGACGACCGCGCCTCGCTGCTGCAGCAGCTCGCCAACCTGCCACAACATCCGGAGAGCGTGCCGATTAACATGCTGGTACAGGTCGAAGGCACACCGCTGCACGGTGTTGACGAACTCGAACCGCTGGAATTTGTGCGCACCATTGCCGTGGCACGCATTCTCATGCCGCACGCGTATGTACGCCTCTCTGCCGGCCGCACCGACATGAGCGATGAACTCCAGGCGCTGTGCTTTTTCGCCGGTGCCAATTCTATTTTTTACGGCGACAAGTTGCTCACCACTGCCAACCCGGATGAAAACCACGACCAGAAGCTGTTTGAAAAACTCGGTATCAATACTGCCGCAGGCACTACACCCGATTCAGCCAGCATCGCATCGGCATGAATTGATTGTTACTCTACAATGATAAAAATTAAAGGCGAAACCACAGAGGCACAGAGTACACAGAGAAAAATTAATTATTATTTTAAAAACATATTCGCCGCAAAGGACGCAAAGTAAACAATGAAGTATTATCCGGCCAACTGGCGGGCAATGCCCGCCCTACCGTAAATATTTCTTCGCGACCAATTGTTTTTACAACATAGCAGCTTTTCTCTGCGTACTCTGTGCCTCTGTGGTTTCGCCTTTAGTCTCTATAATTTTCCTGCTCAATGAATAGTGGGTGACTCAACATTGAAAAACCTTGGCACCGAACTCCAGGCGCGCAAAGCAGACCACCTCTACCGTACGCGCCGCATCAGCGAATCGCCCCAGCAGGCAGAAATGACCATTGATGGCCACAAGGTCATCAGCTTTTGCAGTAATGACTATCTTGGTCTCGCCAACCACCCACGGGTCAAGGCCGCATTTATCGACGGTATCGAACGTTACGGTGCGGGCAGCGGCGCGGCGCATCTCATCAACGGCCACAGCCGGGCGCATCACCAGCTTGAAGAAGCGCTGGCGGAATTTAGTGGCTATCCGCGCGCACTGTTATTTTCCACCGGTTACATGGCCAACCTGGGGGTTGCACAGGCGCTCGCAGGGAAAGGCGACACCATACTCGAAGATCGCTTGAACCATGCCTCGCTGATTGATGGCGGCCTGCTCAGTGGCGCGCGACTGATACGCTACGCGCATAATGATGTAAACGATCTTGCCAGCAAACTGGTATCACGTGATCACGGCGATAAATTTGTTCTGAGCGATGGTGTGTTTAGCATGGACGGCGATATCGCCAATGTAAGCGCACTTGCGCACACCTGCTCACAGCAAGATGCGTGGCTGATGATTGATGATGCGCACGGCATCGGTGTGCTTGGTAAAAACGGCCGCGGTACGCTTTCGTATTGTGGCGTGAACACTGCCGAAGTGCCAATCTACATGGCGACACTCGGCAAAGCACTCGGCACCGCGGGCGCGTTTGTTGCGGGCAGCGAAGACCTGGTCGAAACCCTGATTCAACAGGCGCGCACTTATATATACACTACGGCACAACCCGCCGCTATTGCGACAGCAACACTGGAAAGTTTACGCATCATAAAAGACGAACCCGAACGCCGCGAGAAGTTACAGGCAAACATTGCCTGTTTTAAACAGTGCGCGCAGCAGGTCGGGCTTGCTATAAGCAACAGCGAGACTGCGATTCAGCCGATCATCATCGGTGAGGTTGAAAAAACTCTGGAGATAAGCCGGCAATTGTTTGACAGTGGTTTACATGTTACCGCGATTCGCCCCCCCACCGTACCGCAGGGCACTGCACGATTACGCATTACCCTGTCAGCCGAGCATTCAAATTCACACATTGATCAGTTAATCTCAACGCTTGGTAACTTGCCTGTTAACGGGTAAGCCAGGCGGGCAGTACGAATCCATATTTACGCGAGGGGTGAATGTATGTCTATCGAAGAGCTGACGCGGTTTCTTGGCTGGTGCGGTGCAATCAATATAGCCGTGTTGTTATACTGGTTTCTGTTTATGGCCTTTGCACATGACTGGGTTTATCGTTTACACAGTCGCTGGTTTAAGATCAGTCGCGAAACTTTCGACGCGACCCAGTATGCGGCGATGGCATATTACAAACTGGCGACGTTTTTATTTACCATCATTCCATACCTGGTGTTGCGGTTTGCGCTCTAAGTAAACTACCTGCTGCTGCCGAACAGGTTGAACTCGGTATTGTAGGGCACCTGCTTTGCGCCAGCGGCCTTGTTGCCGAGCCGTCGCAGATACTCACTCATCATATGATGCTGCACGTTCTTTTCATCCGGCACGGTTTCCATAAAGCGCGCGGCACGCATCATGCTTTTCCTGCCTTCGAGTACCGCGTATTCATTCGTATCGAGCAATAATATTTCTTTGCCCTGGTGCCAGTAAAGATCCAGGCTCATCATGTTCATCATGCTCACCGGGTCGAGTGGCGGTACCAGCGGCACGACATCTTTCGGCGTCACTACCCGCGTTACATCAAGGTGCGCATATTTTCGCGTACCGCTGACATTGGTAACCTTGGGCTGGCCGTAGGTCACCACTTTTTCGACATTATATTTATCTACATCCAGGTACATGGCCAGAATATTTGCTATTGCACCGCCCAGACTGTGGCCGATGGTGATGATTTGATAATCTTTGTGCAACAAAGGCAGTACCTGCTGATACACATTACTCGCTGACTGCATAAATCCCTGGTGTAGTTTGATACCAAGTTTTTCATCCGGCATCAATTGCAGCGCGACATCGACAAAGGCATTTTCAGCATTGTCAGTCCCACGCACCACAATCACCTGGGTTTTTTCCGTTTCATTGACAGCAAGAAACCAGGTCACTGCATAGCCGGGAACATTGGCGCGCTTCACCAGCTGGAAGTTCTGCAGCTTAAGCTCCTTGTTGATAGCGTCTTCGTCAAGGTAGGCCACGTTTGCCAGCCGCCCAAAAGCAAGCAACTGTGTAAAGTCGGGCGCTGCATCCTCCGCATGGGCATGAAATGCAACCAGCGCAGTCAATAACACTGCAGCCATTAATTTTTTAATCATCTGAATCATCTAGTTTTGTTTCCACTGCGCGATAGAGTTAGCGTAATAGCTCAAGACTTCAATCGCATTATCATTCGCCCGGTAACCTTCGTCACCTGCCTGTATAAAACCCCTGCCTTCGAGCATGTTCAGCGCCGCACTCAACACCCGCTCACAGGCGCTGGCACTGATTTTAATCGGCGCGCCCTGCGCTTCCAGCTGCCCAATACGACCTATGGCGGCG
>CAWKAL010000020.1:0-3936 GCA_963847575.1 uncultured Gammaproteobacteria bacterium | reverse complement strand
AGTGGCTGCAAACAGCGGCAGACAGCCAGTACAGCATCCAGTTGTTCATGGCCAGCACCGCGGATGCGGATGCGCTCGAAAGCTTTCTGCAAAACGCCCCGGAGTCGCTTGATTTCGAAAAGATTTACATCTATGAAACCAGTATAAACGGCAGACCGATGTATAGCGTTCTGTACAACGAGTATGCCTCGCGTCAAACGGCGCGATCAAAACTTCAAAGCCTGCCTGCCGATCTGCAAGCCAGTAAACCTTACTTGCGGCGTGTAAGCGCCCTGCGCAAGGACCTGACGCAAAATGGCTGATTCAACATGTGGAAAACGTCACCGAGTTAATGGAAAAATGAATATTAAAATCTGGTCATTAGTATTAGGCGCGGCAGTTGTGCTGTCAGGATGTGGTGCAACAAATCCGCCAACGATATCCGAAGGCCATATCAAGCCGCCGCCGGACATCTCGGCCGATATTCCCGAGACAGTGAGTACAGCGCCGGCATTACCCGCACCGCAACCACGCCCCGACCTGGAAACCTATACCGTCATCGTTAACCAGGTGCCGGTGCGCGAACTGCTGTTCTCAATGGCACGTGATGCCAGGCTGAACCTGGATATCGACAGTGACATCGATGGCCAGGTAACGATGAATGCGATTGACCAGACCCTGCCGAAAATACTCGAACGCCTCGCTTCGCAGGTAGCGATCAACTACCAGCTCGAAGGCGAAACCCTGCACGTGATGGCAGATAAACCCTTCCTGCAAATGTACGAAATTGATTATCTCAATATGTCGCGCATCAGCACGGGCAATGTCGTGGTATCAACAGAAATCAGCTCGACCGGCGCAGGCGCTAACACCGAAGGCAATAACAGTGGCGGCGGTAGCAAGGGCGGCAATAATTCAAACACCACGGTTGAAAACAGTTCAGACAACCGTTTCTGGCAAAGCCTCGCGTCTAACGTATCCAACATAATCGGTGAGGACGCGAAAGTTTCAGGCGATGTCATCACTGTGAGCAGCAATATTATTGTCAATCGTGAAAGCGGCATGCTCGGCGTACGCGCGACTGCGCGTCAACACACACAGGTACAGAATTTTCTTGGCATGGTGATCGGCAGTGCAAAGCGCCAGGTATTGATCGAAGCCACGATTGCCGAAGTGACCCTGAGTGATCGTTACCAGGCAGGAATAGACTGGTCACTGATTAACAAGAAGGATGCGGGAGAAAACTTAACGCAAAGTTTGCTCGGCGGCAATCTCGGCCAGACACCGTTTTTCTCGGCCAACATCAATGGCACTGCTGATGGCAATCCATTAAACGTAACCTTGAAGGCGCTGGAGACGTTCGGCGATGTAAAAGTATTATCCAGCCCGAAAGTGATGGCGCTGAATAACCAGACAGCCATGCTTAAAGTGGTCGATAACCAGGTTTACTTCACCACCAATGTCGAAGTTTCACAGGCCGTCAGCACCGGCGGCGTTGCCACCGCGCTGGCAGTGCTCGATACCGAAGTACAAACTGTGCCGATTGGTTTTGTCATGTCAGTCACGCCGTTTATAGATAATAACGACATCGTGATGATGAATGTGCGCCCGACCATTTCAAGAATTGTTGATACAGTAGAAGATCCAAACCCCGAGCTGGCAAATGCCGGTGTCACCAGCGAGATCCCGGTGATACAGGTGCGTGAAATTGAATCAGTGCTCAAAATCAATAACGGCGACACGGCCGTTATCGGTGGCCTGATGCAGGACCAGGTAAATAAACGCACCACAGGCATCCCGATTCTTTCCAGTATTCCCCTGATCGGTGGACTGTTCTCATACCGGGATGATGAATACGTAAAATCCGAACTGGTGATATTTATTCGCCCGGTAGTGATGCACAACGCAAGTCTGCAGGGCGATCTGAAAGATTATCGAAAATACCTGCTCGAAGATATAAAACCATGAATTCGCAGTACGCATGCGAATAACGGGAAACCATCATGAGTTTACTTCTGGATGCATTAAAAAAAGCCGCAAAAGACAAGGAAGCTGCGAGCGCAAAACCTGCGGATGAATTGCAGACGGACGCGGCCAGGCCAAATCAGGCAATCAACAACGCTGACAGTGAAATCGAGTTCGAACTTGAAGACTCTGACATAGAAACCCAAAAAGAAATCCATAAACAGACACAGAACGAACATACCGATAAAACTGAACTGACGCTGGATCCGTCAGGCGCGCCAGCAAAAAATACCGGGCCAGGCCCGAATACAGTTTCGGATGAGGCCCTGCAGGTGCTCATCTATAAAACCAATCGCGAACACAGGCGTAAACGCAACTTCATCTGGGTGGGCGCAGTGCTTGCAAGTGTTACCGTGCTGGTTGTTAGTGGCATGTATTTCTTCAACCAGATGCAGGAGGAAGTTGCGGCGCTCGAGCGCAGGCATCAACGTAATATGCAGGCTGTGCAGGCTGAGCCAGTAAAAACAGCACGTGAAACCTTTGCCGCAAAGCAGCCGCAGCCTGAAATGATTGTAAAACAGTCAGCCGGTGACAGGCCCGCAGCTCAAAAGCCTGTGCAGAAAAAACCCGCAGCGAAAAAAATAATTCCTGTTGCCAGTGCCGAGACAAATGCGACTGCAACACGCCAGGCATCGGGCTCAAATGTAATCAGCATTGCGCGTGGCGGCAAAAAAGATCCTGTCAGCGCATTACTGAACTCGGCGTGGAGTGCATACAATACTATGGATTACACGCAGGCGAAAACATTGTATGAGCAAGTGTTGCAACGTGAAAAAAATAACCGCGATGCCTTGATGGGCATGGGTGCAATTGCGCTGAAATACGGTGATGTAAATTCCGCGAGACACTATTACAACAGGTTGTTACAAATTGATCCGCGCGATGCAATAGCCAATGCTGCGATTATAAATATGAATGCAACAGCTATCGACGCATTAAGTGAAGGCAAGCTATTGACCCTGTTGCGCCAGGACCCGCAGGCGGCGCACCTGCACTATGCACTGGGCAACAAGTATGTCGCGCAAAGCAAATGGCCGGAAGCGCAGGCCGCGTTCTTCAGTGCGTTTGAAAATGACGCGACAAACGCTGACTATGCCTACAACCTTGCAGTCAGCCTGGAACGTATCGGTAAGCCCGCCGAAGCCGCGCGTTATTATGAAACCGCCCTCAGCCATGCGCAAAACAGTAACATTAGCTTCTCCCTTGACGTGGTGAAGAAAAGACTCGAACAGTTAAAGCCATGAACGCATCTGCACCTCACACCCGGAAAAAAGTCAGGCTCGGCGAAGAACTTATCGCCAAGGGCCTGGCCACGATTGACCAGGTGGAAATCGCGTTAACCGAACAAAAGAAAAGCGGGCGCCTGATTGGGGAAATTCTCATCAGCCTGGGGTTTGTCTCCGAATCGATTATGCGCGATGTGCTCGGCCAGGTGCTGGGCGTCGGCAGTATCGATTTAAGAAAGGCCGTGCCTGAAAGTGAAGCGCTGGAATTAATCAGCAAGGATGTTGCAGAACGCCATACCATTGTGCCTGTGAGTTACAACAAGCAGGAACAGGTGCTGAAGATTGCAATGAAAAATGCATCTGACCTGCTGGTGTTAGACCGCCTGCATGCCGTGGTCGGACGCAAGATAGAAATCATCCCGCTGATTTCCGGTGAAAGTGAAATCAAGAAAGCCATCGACCAGTTCTACGGTTATGAGCTCTCGGTCGACGGCATTCTGCATGAAATCGAAACCGGTGAAATTGATTACCAGAGCCTGGATGCAATCGATGATGAATACAGCCAGCCGCTGGTACGGCTGGTCGATGCAATCCTGGCCGACGCGGTCAAGCGCGACGCCTCGGATATTCACTTTGAACCCGAAGACGGTTTTTTGCGTTTACGTTATCGCGTTGATGGCGTGCTGCGACAGATACGCAGCCTGCA
>CAWKAL010000019.1:0-6575 GCA_963847575.1 uncultured Gammaproteobacteria bacterium | reverse complement strand
ATGAAAATGACCCTTTATTGCGCCAGGTACTGCCGCTAGACGATGAATTATCGGGCAGCGGAATGCTCGATCCGGTCGGCGATCTCGACGCCATGCTCAGCCCGGGCCTGCTGCACAAGTACCATGGCCGGGTACTACTCATCACCACCGGCGCCTGTGCAATCCATTGCCGCTACTGTTTTCGCCGCAATTTCCCCTACAGCGATGCCAGCCTCAGCCCGGCGCACTGGCGAGATGCGCTGGGTTACATCAGCGATCACAAAGATATACAGGAAGTCATTTTGAGTGGCGGCGACCCGCTGGTGCTCGATGATCACAAGCTCGACCAGTTGCAGCGACAGCTCGGCAAAATCAGCCATGTTAAATGGCTTCGTATCCACACTCGCCTGCCGGTAGTGCTGCCCTCACGCGTGAATAATTCACTGCTCAAGTGGATTCACGATAGCGCATTACGCATCACGCTGGTGATTCACGCCAATCACGCCAATGAAATCGGCGAGCAGGAACAGGCCGCGCTGGCGGCGCTGAGCCACGCTGGCGCCACCCTGCTCAACCAGAGTGTGCTGCTAAAGCTGGTCAATGACAGCTCCGATATATTGGTTGAGCTGAGCCACCGCCTGTACGATTGCGGGGTCCTGCCCTACTACCTGCATTGCCTGGACAAAACCCGCGGCGCGATGCATTTTGAAATCAGTCAGGCAGAGGCGTTGAAAATCGTGGATGATATGCGCGCTAAACTGCCCGGATACCTGGTTCCTCGGCTGGTGCGTGAGCAGGCGGGCCAAGATTCGAAAACAGCAATTTTCAGTATCTAAGCTACACTAGTTGTAGTCTGATTAGATTAATAATAAAGTCGTTATCTTGTTGTTTTCGAAAACAATAAAGTTAACGCTGCACAACTGTGCAAATTGGGGAAAAAGCGAGTATTTAATGAAACTGCATATACCTGATCAAATCCCGCCAGGAAAAGACGCTTTTTCCAATCACCCGCGCGACACCAAAAAGTGGCTGGCCAATCTGCCGCAGGCGAATATGGGCGATCTCACCAAGCAGGTGTATACCCGCATCCGTGACCTCAATCGCCAGACCATGCCCAGCAAGTACCGCATGGAAAACCTGGAAATGATGCGCACACAGGCGCGCGGCATTTTTGATTACCTGAAAAAATATTTCATCAACCGTACCCTGCCGCTGCCCGATAAAAGCAAAAAAATAATTACCCTTAACCAGTCATTGCTCCAGGAAATTATTTTTGGATACAAAATCATGGTGTACGATGCCGCCAACGGCAGCGATTCCAGAATGGACAACAAAATGCAGGCCCTGGCGATCTGCCGCGCAATTCGTTATATGTCTGAACTGCTGTTACGCGCCAGCGTGATATATGACCGGCCACCGGCAAGTACCTGGATAGACATGCATCGTTTATACGCCTATGCGCGTGACAAAAAACTAAACAAAATGTCTGTCCCCGACAGCGAACACCCTGCAAAAAAAGCCACGATTGAAAGCTATTACAAGCAGGGGCTACTGTTTGCACTGGCGCGGCCGACCGCGATGCGTCAAACCGATTCCGAACGCGTCTACCGCAAACTTGCAGAATGGGAACAACAGACAAGCCTGTTAACCGATGCACAGGAAAACCAGATCAACCGGTTCTTTTGTGTACGCCTCGAAGAAGACCGGCCGCCTTCCTACCTGACGCAACAGGATTGCGATAGTGATCGGCCTACACTCATACTCGACACCTCTACCCTGGTCGACTCGATTCGCAAGGACATCAGCCAGTCGACACAAAAACCCGGCGGTATTACCGTGGGCGACCAGATCTCGGTTGAAACCCTGAAAGTGCTTTCCATGTCCTGGGGCATTTGTCCTAAGCGCCGTTTTTCACGCGCAGGCAAGCAAGGCAACATCGAAGCTGCTATTGGTCTCGCACACGCAGCGCAGGCAGTGCGCAACGAAGGCAACAAACCCACCAGGAAAGATGCGGCACGGCCTAAGCCAAAAGTTGACAGCCCAACTTTCACCTTGCAGTCAATTCCCGAAGAGATGCGCGCAAAAGGCGATGACATGAGCAGCGGGTATATGACCCATCATGAAATTGGAAACAACGAGGACAACGCCTGGGAAAATGTCGCCAAAGGCCGTGCGCTCACCGATACCTATGACCGCGAACGCAAACTGCTCGAAACAGAAAAGTTTAAACTGAACAAGGAAGATGCAGACTTGCACTGGGAAGTTGTTAATATCAGCGCGGGCGGGTATTGCCTGCGCTGGAATTCCGAGAACACCTCGCGCGCACAAATAGGCGAGCTGATCGCATTGCGCGAACGCGAGCCAGATAACACCTTTCAATGGCGCATCGGTGTTATACGCTGGATGCAGTTTACCCGCGAAAATGGCCTCGAAATTGGTGTCCAGGTACTCTCGCCCAAAGTCATTTCCGCGCGGGCACAGCGTCACAATAAACCCAATGAGCAACCGTTTGACTGCCTCATGCTTCCCGGCATCCGGCCGCTTAAACAGGGCCCAAGCGTGATAGTGCCGGCACACGCATTCAAGTCGGGCGACCGCCTGAATGTCAATGTGCTCGGCCAGGACATGTCAATCAAGCTGACTGATACCAGGGAACATACCGGCTCATTTACCCAGTTCCAGTTTGCAAACTACGAAGCAGCAACACGCCAGAAAAGAGAAGAAAAGAAAAAACTATCCGAAAAAAATCAGGACGACTTCGATGAAATCTGGTCGTCATTATAAACATGCTGTACAAGTTACAGGCGAAGTAGTGGTACCCGCGAGTGGATGATAAAACCCTGAACCTGATCGTCATTGATGATTCTTTTGACACCGAAGAAAAAATAGTCAGCACACTGAGAAATCAGGGGATTGCTGCACGTTCTGCACGTGCTGAAGATGAAGAAGACCTGGCCGAGGCCATTGCGAGCAAACCACCCGAGATGGTGATTTACTCCATGGGCATGGAACTGATCAGCCTCAAGCAAACCCGTGACTGCATCAAAAAAACGATGGGTGGCGCACCCGTGCCAATTATTGCAGCAGACAAGGAAACCACATCCAATGTAGTCGAGGCCATCAGGAACGGCGCAGCTGATTTGTCGTCTTACAGCAACATAGAACACCTTTGCCTGGTCATCGATCGCGAACTCAAGGCCTATCGCAACTGGAAGAACACGTCAAAGCTTGCATCTGCGTTTGAAGAATCGGAGCGTCGATGCACTTCGCTGCTCGACAGTTCACGTGATGCCATCGCGTATGTGCACGAAGGCATGCATGTTTACTCCAACCAGTCTTACATGGACATCTTCGGCATTGAAGCCGCCGACGAACTGGAAGGCCTGCCAATCCTGGATGTTGTCGAGCAGAGTGCACGCGACAAGTTCAAGGCGTTTTTGCGCGATTACCTGGAAAGTGATACCCAGGTCGAAAAGCTCGAAGTCAACCTCATCAAACCTGACGGCACACTCTTCAATGGTGAAATTGAACTTTCTCCCGCCAGCATCGAGGGCGAGCCCTGTGTGCAGGTAATCATCCGCCAGGAAAATAAATCATCTGAAGAACTCGAAGCGCAGCTTAGACTGCTCAGCCAGCGCGACCAGCTCACCGGATTGTTCAATCGCCAGTATTGTCTCGAAGCAATTGAAACCACTATCTCGGAAGCGGAAAAAGAAAAACACACCGCTGCCGTTATCGAGATCCAGCTCGACAACTTCGAAGATATCAAATCCCAGATTGGCGTAGTAGGTGCTGACAAGTTTATTACTGAAGCGGGTTATGCCATCAAAAAAGCTTCACATAACGACGATATCGTTGCACGCTTCATGCATTCAACCTTCATAGTGATTGCACGCAAACAGACCAAAGATACAGTTGAAAAATACGCAAAGGAATTACAGACCGCGCTGAACGATGCCGAGGCTGAAATCAATGACGTCACGGTCAACACAACCTGCACCATAGGCATCACGCTGATCGACAAAGATTCCCCCGAGTGCAACGAAATCCTGTCACGCGCAGAAAAAGCCATCAAGGAAGCAAGCGAAGTCGGCAACAACCAGATCAAACTTTACATCCCGCCCAAAGGCGAACTCACGCGCCAGGAAGTCGACGCCAAGTTTCGCGGTCAGCTTACCGAGGCCCTCAAGAGCGACCAGTTTGTACTGCATTACCAGCCAATTGTCAGCCTGCACGGTGACACTGACGAGCGTTATGAAGTGTTTGTTCGACTCAACAACAAGGAAACCGGCCAGCTAATCATGCCGCAGGATTTCCTGCCTGCCGCTGAGCGCATCGGTATGGCGGTTGCGATTGATCGCTGGGTACTTTATAAAACCATTACGACATTGACCGAACGCTGGGCGAAGGGCCACAAAACCCGCTTCTTCATCAAGCTGTCAGCACCTTCTCTGAAAGACGATACCCTGATCGACTGGTTGATTTTCCAGATCAAAGAAAAAAATCTGCCGAGTGGCAGCCTGGTATTCTCCGTCAAAGAATCAACCGCGGTCACCAGCCTGAAACATTCACGCGCACTTTCGCAAAAGCTCAAGTCCGTCAATTGCGGCTTCCTGCTGGATGATTTTGGTTCTGGCACAAACCCGTTCCAGTTGCTCGAACATATCCACGCAGATTATGTGCGCCTGGACAAAGTATTCATGACCGACCTGCTGGAAAGCCCGCAAAACCAGGAAGCCGTGAAAAAACTTGCTGAAAAAGCCTCTGACCTGGGCAAATTTACTGTCGCACAGTTTGTACCCGACGCCGGCAGTCTGTCAGTACTCTGGGGCATGGGCGTCAACTTCATACAGGGCTATTTCCTGCAGGAGCCATTGCCCGAAATGAATTACGATTTCAGCGAAATGACGGGTTAAATTTCTGCTGGCAGTCATCAGTTTTAAGACAAAAGATTTTGCCGCAGAGAACTCAGAAGTGTAAAAGCTGATCAATAAACTGCCGCGAAGTACGCAAGGGTCGCGAAGAAAAGCTAATTAATGTAAAACCGCACCAATCACGCTTTAATCCCGCGATACTCCATTATCCCGATAAACCATTTCGGCAATGAAGATTGCTTTTAAGTCTGTAACAACTCTTTTTCATTGGCGACCTTTGCGTGTTTCGCGGCAAACTGCTTTTTTAATATTTACACCTCTGTGGCAAATTTTTTAATCAACCCTGCATCTGTCGTAACGCTGCGATGCGCTCTTCCAGCGGCGGGTGGCTCATGAACAGCTTGCGTAAACCACCGCCTACACTCGCATTAATTCCAAACGCGGCCAGTTGCTCGGGCAAATGCGCCGGCTGGTGAATGGATTGCAGACGTTGTAGCGCAGCAATCATTTTCTGACGCCCTGCCAGCTGCGCACCGCCCGCATCGGCGCGATACTCGCGCACTCTCGAAAAATACATCACGATAGCACTGGCGAGAATTCCAAACACGATCTGCGCCACGATGCTGGTGATGTAATACGCCGGGCCATAACCGCGCTCGGTCTTAAATACCACGCGGTCAACCACGTGGCCGACAACACGCGAAAAGAAAATCACAAAGGTATTGACCACGCCCTGCACCAGCGCCAGCGTCACCATGTCGCCATTGGCAACATGGCTGACCTCGTGCGCAAGCACAGCTTCGGCCTCGTCCATTTTCATGTTTTCAATCAGGCCGGAACTGACAGCTACCAGTGCATTGTTTTTATTCATGCCGGTAGCGAATGCATTGACATCGGGCGAATTATAAATCGCGACTTCAGGCATGCCGATACCCGCCATCTCCGCCTGGCGTCGCACGGTTTGCAACAGCCATTGCTCGGTTTTGTTCTGCGGCGAGCTGATCACCTGCGCGCCGACCATGCGTTTCGCCGACCACTTGGATATCGCCAGCGATATAAACGACCCGGTCATACCGATCACGCCCGACATGATCAACAGCGCCTGCAGGTTGAGGTCAACACCGTTCGCAGCCAGGGTTGATTCGATACCGAGCACACTGAACACCACGCTGACGACCACCAGCACGGCGATATTGGTTAACAGGAATATGCCTATGCGAAACATACAGACCTCGTCTGAAATTTTTGAAAGCTACGGTCAATATACGGGTGGATAGACAGATTACAAGGGGTGGGGGTTCCGCTGGAGCGGCATTTCGGCATGTTTCTATCCGGCCTCCAGTGGCTTGTCATCCTGAGCCGTTTTTGCGAAGGATCTTGCTTTCACCGTCATCCTCCCTAAGGCTTAGCAGTCGTCATCCCCGCGAAGGCGGGGATCCAGTGTCTTGCTTTAGATCTTTGTTTGCCTTCATCGTCACTGAATATCGAGGTAGTGGGTTCTCGCACCCACGGGCGAGTTACTTTTTCCCTACAGCAGCAAAAAGTAACCAAAAAGTGCCGCCCCGCTGCACTCACCCTCAATAAAAAGCATTGAGGGTCCCTTCGTCACAATTAATCTGCAAGGCCGCTGCGCAACTCGCAAAAAACGCTCAGACATGCTCGCGGAAAACTCCTTGCAGATTAATCGCTCCTCAGTGAGCGCAAGAGGGGGAATTAAAAACG
>CAWKAL010000018.1:0-9402 GCA_963847575.1 uncultured Gammaproteobacteria bacterium | reverse complement strand
CATCGACGGGAACGGTTTTTTAATCACGAGGTAGCCGCCCTTGTTGGCTTCGGTAATGGATTCACCTTCTTCATTCACCACGTCAGCAACAATGCCGGGCAGGGGCAGGGTGCACGAGCCGGGCTTGGTGCTGACGGCGCCGGGAATGGGTGCGATCATGTTGGCGCCGGTTTCAGTCTGCCACCAGGTATCAGTTATCGGGCAACGTTCTTTGCCGATGACGCGGTGATACCACATCCATGCTTCAGGGTTGATCGGTTCGCCCACGGTACCGAGCAGGCGAATCGAAGACAAATCGTAAGCATTTGGAAATTCTTCGCCCATTTTCATCAAGGCGCGAATCGCGGTCGGTGCGGTGTAGAACACGGTGACCTTGTGGGTTTCGCATATTTTCCAGAAACGGCCAAAGTCAGGCACACTGGGTGCACCCTCGTAAATAACAATTGTGCTGGCAGCCGCGAGTGGTCCGTAGGCAACATAGGTGTGCCCCGTAATCCAGCCGACGTCTGCAGTGCACCAGAAGATGTCGGTGTTATTTAAATCGAACACCCACAGGTTGGTAATCACCGCGTTGAGCAAATAGCCTGCGCTCGAATGCTGTATGCCCTTGGGCTTGCCGGTGGAGCCCGAGGTGTAGAGTAAAAACAGTGGATGTTCTGAATCCACCCATTCAGGTTCACAACTGGTCGGTTGTGATTCAACCACGGAATGCCACCAGTGGTCGCGGCCGTCCTGCATTTGTATATCATGGCCGGTACGTTTCAGTACAATAACGTTTTTAATACTGGGGCAGCCGGTGTCGAGTGCCTTGTCTGCAGCACCTTTGAGTTCGACGATCTTGCCACCACGGTGGCCGCCATCTGCAGTCACCAGCATGGTGGCGCCGGCATCATTAATACGATCGCGTAAAGCTTCAGCTGAGAAACCACCGAATACCACCGAGTGAATCGCGCCGATGCGTGCGCATGCCTGCATGGCAATCACGGCTTCCGGTGTCATCGGCATATAAATAACAACGCGGTCGCCTTTGTTAATGCCTTTTTGTTTAAGCGCATTGGCAAACTGGCAGACTTCGTCGTGCAGCTGTTGATAGGTAATATGGCGGATGTCGCCTTTTTCGCCTTCAAAAATAATCGCGTCTTTGTTTGCGTGTTTTGCAAGATGGCGGTCAATGCAGTTGTAAGACACGTTCATCTCACCGTCGGCAAACCATGTAAAATGTGGCGCATTCGATTCATCGAGCACCTGGGTAAATGGTTTATGCCAGTCGATATAAGTACGTGCCTGCTCGGCCCAGAAGCCTTCGTAATCTGTTGCGGCCTGCTGATTCAACGCAGCAAAATCAGCTGGTTTTATGCGGGCGTTTGCAGTGAATTCAGCAGACGGCGGGAACTGGCGATTTTCTGTGAGACCAGAACTAATATCAGTATCAGACACGGTAATTATCCTTTGGTATCAATGGGTTATGAGGGTTATTGTATTTATATGGCGACCCGGCGATGTAGTATACCGCAAACATCGTGGGTTATCGCAAGTCGGAAGTTGCAGTCTTTGACTAAGGTCAGGCTTTTACTTTGCAGGTAAATACGTTAAAACCCATATGCAGTTACGTACACATGATCCAGTTGCACAAGCGCTGGCTGACCAGTGTTTCTATAAAAATAAATTTTCACAGGAGTAAATTAATGACCAAACTTGTAGACATCGAAGGCATCGGTCCTTCGTATGCCGAGAAGCTGACCGCCGCGGGCATAACTTCACTGGAAAACCTTTTGAAAAAATGCTGTGATAAAAAAGGCCGTAAAGATATTTGTGAAAAGTCCGGCATTAGTGAAAAAATGATTCTTGACTGGGTCAACCGTGCAGACCTGTCACGCATCAAGGGTGTGAGCACGCAGTACGCCGATCTTCTGGAATGTGCCGGCATCGACTCCGTGCCTGAACTGGCGCAACGCAAAGGCGACAACCTGGCGGCGAAAATGGCGGAAGTTAACGCGACGAAAAAACTGGTGCGTAAACTGCCGACTGCAAGCCAGGTGAATGACTGGGTTGAACAGGCGAAAAAATTACCAAAGCTGGTTACGCACTGATAAGCACTGCTCGCAGGACGTCAAACAGGGTGAGCAGGTCTCACCCTGTTTTTTTTCGGGACCAGGCCAGTATCCCATTGCCTGCAAATAATCGTCCAGGCCTGTTCCAGTGATACATCAGCAATCCCGGGCGAGACAGGCTGTCCCAGAAACGCCAGGATACTGCTAATAGTATCAATCGGATTTGTTACATCAATCGCTGCAGCGCCGGCGGATTTGCCGAGTTTGTTGCCCGCCTCATCCACCGCCAGCGGACAATGCAGGTAACCAGGTTGTGGATAACCCAGGCAACGCTGCAGATAAATCTGCCGTGGCGTGGAGTCGAGTAAATCCGTGCCGCGCACCACTTCAGTGATATTCTGAAACGCATCATCAACCACCACAGCAAGCTGGTAGGCGAATAAACCGTCGCGGCGCTTGATGACAAAATCACCGACCTCGCGCGCAAGATTCTGTTGCTGTGTCCCGTACACGGCATCATTAAAACTGATGATTTCATCCGGTACTTTTATGCGCACCGAGTAGTCGCTTTCAGGCCAGTCAGTAACGTGTTTGCAGGTACCGGGGTAGACCGGTGACCATTCGCCGGTTTTTTCTGCCAGCTGTTTGCGCGAACATACACAGGGAAAAACCAGTTCGCGCTGCCTGAGTTGATCAAGCGCATGTTCATACGCATCGGTACGGTCAGTCTGGTACATCACTTCGCCGTCCCAGTGCATGCCGAAGGCTTCGAGGGTGTTGAGTATCTGGGCATCAGCGCCCTTGATGCAGCGCGTGGTATCGACATCTTCGATGCGCACGATCCAGTCGACCCTGATTCGCACGCGCCTGCAAAAAACTCACAACCGCAGCCACCAGCGTGCCGTAATGCAACGGCCCGGTAGGCGAAGGCGCAAAACGCCCGATGTATTTCTGTTTGTTCATGCATTAAAAAATTTTAAAATCGAAACCGCAGAGGCGCAGAGATCGCAGAGAAAATTACAGTTAAAAACAATTGACCGCAAAGGCGCAAAGGTCGCAAAGAAAAACTATTAATATTGTAAGTCCCTTATTTGAAAAGCAACAATCATCAACGGTATTTCTTAATGAGCAACATGTAAATTGCTTTTACTTTGCGTCCTTTGCGCCTTTGCGGTCAATTCGTTTTTAGCAATCAATTGTTTTTCTCTGTGCCTCTGTGGTTTCGCTTTTATATTGTATATCCATAAAAAAAGCCGGAATAGTTCCGGCTTTTTCTGAAGTTAACCTGGGGGAACTTTATTTACCGCGGGTCTGTTTTTCCTTGATTTCGTCCAGGCTCTTGCAGTCGATGCACTGGGTCGCGGTGGGGCGTGCTTCGAGGCGCTTGAGGCCGATTTCGACGCCGCAGGTTTCGCAGTAGCCATATTCGCCGCTGTTGATGGCATCGAGTGATTCGTTGATTTTTTTGATGAGTTTGCGTTCGCGATCGCGGGCGCGCAGTTCAAGGCTGAATTCTTCTTCCTGCGTGGCGCGGTCTGCCGGATCAGGGAAATTGGCGGCTTCGTCTTTCATGTGGCCGACGGTGCGATCGACTTCTGCCATCAAATCGACTTTCCAGGCATTCAGCATGTCGGTGAAATGCGCCAACTGGGCATCGCTCATGTATTCCTCGCCCTTTTTAACTTTATAGGGTTTGAAGCTATGTTCAGTCAGTTTCGCAGTTACAGTACTAGTACTTGGCATTAAATAAACTCCAGTTTTACCCGAGATTTTAAAACAGCGCGACTATTTATCATAAAAGGACCTTCAGACGCAAGCTGACAGGCCCAAGTTCAAGAATAATATATTTTCGGGTTTTTGCACGCAGCTGTGTATTAATCGTCCAGGTGCTTGATAACTTTACTGATCAAGCGGCCCTTGTGGAGCCGGCTGGTGATCTGCCGGTCGCGGGCGACGTTTTTGGCGTCGGTGAGCGTATGGCCGCTCTCGTCACAGGTAATCGAGTACCCCCGCGCCAGCGTATTCAGCGGGCTGATGGCGTTGAGCGTGCTGGCGAGGCGTTCCAGCCCGGCACGGCTTTTTTCAAGTTTTGCCTGCGAGCGGTGTTGCAACCGCGATACCAGCAGTTGCAGGCGCTGTTCGCCCTGTTGCAGGCGGTTGCGCGGTGAGGCCGCCAGTAGCCGGCTGGCGAGATGCTGCTGGCGATGCTGCCAGTGTTGCGAGCGCAGTCGCCAGCCACGCAGCAGGCGCTGTTCAAATTCGTCGAGGCGCTGGCCGTAGCCCTGCAGTACCGCAGTGGGATGTTGCTGCCAGAGCCGGGTTTTAAGCCAGTGGAGCGCCTGCTGGCGCTGTTTCTGCGCGTCGCGTACCAGTTGTTGCAGGCGCCGGGTGTACGCTGCCAGCTTGCCTTGCCAGTCGGCCCCGTCGGGTGTCACGGCTTCGGCGGCGGCAGTCGGCGTGGCAGCGCGCAGGTCGGCGACAAAATCGGTAATGGTGGTGTCGGTTTCGTGACCAACGCCGCTGACCACGGGGATCTTGCAGGCGACGATAGCGCGCGCCACGGTTTCTTCATTGAAGGCCCACAAATCCTCCAGCGAGCCGCCGCCGCGCACCAGCAGCAGCACGTCGCATTCGGCCATGGATTCGGCCAGCAGCAGCGCCCGGCAGATCGCAGGCGCCGCGGCGTCGCCCTGTACCGGCACCGGGAACAGCTTCACTGGCACCGAGGGGAAACGCCGGCCGATCACGCTGAGCACATCGCGGATCGCGGCACCGGTGTTTGAGGTGATCACGCCAATGCAGGTCGGAATCGTGGGTATCGGGCGTTTACGCCCGGCGTCGAACAGGCCTTCGCTGGCGAGTCGGCTTTTCAGTGCCTCGAAGCGCGCCCGCAGTGCGCCCTCGCCTGCGGCTTCCATACGATCGACAATCAGCTGGTAGTCGCCGCGCGGCTGGTACAGGCTGACCTTGCCGCGCACCAGCACCTGCTGGCCGTTTTCCGGTTTGAAGCTGACACTGTTATTTCGGCTGCGGAACATGGCGCAACGCAACTGCGCGCTATCATCTTTCAGGCTGAAGTAAATATGTCCCGAGGCGGGACGCGCGAGGTTGGAAATTTCGGCTTCCACCCAGATCCAGGCAAATTCCGCTTCGAGCAGGGCGGCGACATCACGATTGAGTTCGCTGACGCTGAAAATTTTGCGGATGGGGGTGCTGGCCATAGTGAGCAGGATGATACAACAATGTTCGCTGGCAGGGTTGCGTACAGACCCGGATCCGGGTTTTCTGCCAAAAAAAAATCTGCAGCTGAAAATAGCATGCCTGCATTGCTAAACAATGCGTGTTGTCTGTTGTCGCGCATTGCTCATAAGCCTATAATTGGGCGCCTTTACCATTCGAGCAAAGGCACAGCAGGAACCCCCATGCGTATTATCGAGGAAGCCCTCACATTTGATGATGTTTTACTGGTTCCGGCGCATTCCCTGGTCATGCCCAAAGAGGTCGACCTGCGCACCCGCCTGACCCGCGAAATCGAAATCAACATTCCGCTATTGTCCGCCGCGATGGACACGGTGACCGAATCACGCCTCGCGATCGCACTGGCGCAGGAAGGCGGCCTCGGCATTATTCACAAAAACATGACCGCGGCAGAGCAGGCCGATAATGTTCGCCAGGTAAAAAAATACGAAAGCGGTGTGATTACCGACCCGGTGCAGGTGCCGCCGGAAATGACCATCCGCGAAGTCCTCGAACTGCGTAAGCATTACCAGATATCAGGCGTGCCGATCACCCAGGGCGAAGATCTTGTCGGCCTGGTCACCAGCCGCGACCTGCGCTTTGAAACCCGCCTTGATCAGCCGGTGTCGGCGATCATGACGCCAAAAGATAAGCTGGTCACGGTAAAGGAAGGCGCTTCGAAAGAAGAAGTGCTGAGCCTGCTGCACAAACACCGCATCGAGCGTGTGCTGGTGGTCAACGACAAGTTCCAGTTGCGCGGCATGATCACGGTGAAAGACATCCAGAAATCCACTGACTTTCCCAGCGCCTGCAAAGATGACAAGGGCCGCCTGCGCGTTGGCGCGGCTGTTGGTACCGGTGAAGGTACTGAAGAGCGTGTCGATGCACTGGTCAATGCCGGCGTCGATGTCATCGTGGTGGATACCGCGCACGGCCATTCGCAGGCAGTGCTCGATCGCGTCAAGTGGGTAAAGAAAAATTACAATGTGCAGGTCATCGGCGGCAATATCGCCACCGGTGATGCAGCGCTGGCGCTGGTCGAGGCCGGTGCCGATGGCGTCAAGGTCGGCATCGGTCCGGGTTCGATCTGCACCACGCGTATTGTCGCCGGTGTCGGCGTGCCGCAGATCACGGCCATCACCAATGTCGCGAAAGCGCTTGCCGGCACCGATGTGCCGCTGATTGCTGACGGCGGTATTCGTTATTCAGGTGACATGGCCAAAGCGATTGCTGCCGGTGCCTACTGCATCATGGTCGGCAGCCTGCTCGCCGGTACCGAAGAAGCGCCGGGCGAAGTCATTCTGTTCCAGGGCCGTTCCTACAAGTCCTACCGTGGCATGGGTTCGCTGGGTGCGATGAAGCAGGGTTCCAGTGACCGATATTTCCAGGATTCATCCGAAGGCAGTGACAAGCTGGTTCCGGAAGGCATCGAAGGCCGGGTCGCTTACAAGGGGCCGCTGAGCGCAATTGTGCACCAGATGATGGGCGGTATGCGTTCCAGCATGGGCTATGTCGGCTGTTCCAGCATGGACGAAATGCGCACCAAACCGCAGTTCGTCAGAATCTCCGGCGCCGGCATGCAGGAATCACACGTGCACGATGTCACCATCACCAAGGAAGCGCCGAACTACCGTAGTTCCTGAAAAAACAACATAAAGATTAACCGCAGAGACGCAGAGGACGCAGAGAAAACATTTGCTAGTTATTGTGCGACAGGATGTGACGAGTTTTCTGGTCGAGTTTGTCGTTTTCAACTTGTAATAATAAATATTTGTTTTCCTCTGCGTCCTCTGCGTCTCTGCGGTGAAAATAATTTTTTGAAGTAGATAAAACATGCATAACATACACGCCGATAAAATCCTGATCCTCGACTTTGGTTCGCAGTACACCCAGCTGATTGCGCGCCGGGTGCGTGAAGCCGGGGTGTATTGTGAAATTCATCCCAGCGATGTCGATGACGATGATATTTCTGATTTCAATCCTAACGGCATGATTCTGTCCGGTGGGCCAGAGTCTGTCACCGCGGTGGATAATTCACTCACTGCACCCGGGATCGTATTTGATCTTGGCGTACCGGTGCTGGGGATCTGTTACGGCATGCAAACCATGGCGGCGCAGCTCGGTGGCAAGGTCGGATCGTCTGCGCACCGCGAGTTTGGTTATGCCCAGGTACGCGCGCGTAATCACAGCAAGCTGTTCAGCGAAATCGAAGACCATGTCAACGAGCAGGGCCACGCGTTTCTGGATGTGTGGATGTCGCACGGTGACCGGGTTGACGAACTGCCCGAAGGCTTTGTCTGCATTGCCAGTACCGACAGCGCACCGAATGCGGCGATGGCGAATGAAAAACTTGGTTTTTACGGTGTGCAGTTTCACCCCGAAGTGACACACACCAAACAGGGCCAGCGCATTATCGAACGTTTCGTGCACGAGTATCTGCGGCTGTGCATCGCTGTGGACACCGGGCAATATTATCGAAGACAGTATCAAGCGCGTTCGCGAACAGGTGGGTGATGACGAAGTCATTCTCGGCCTTTCCGGTGGCGTCGATTCATCTGTCGTAGCTGCGTTATTACACCGCGCCATCGGTGACCAGCTGACCTGCGTGTTTGTCGACAATGGTTTGTTGCGCCACCACGAAGGCGACCAGGTGATGGCGGTGTTCGCGCAGAACATGGGCGTCAAGGTAATACGTGTCGATGCCGAGCAACGTTTCCTCGATGAACTAAAAGGCGAAGCCGATCCGGAAAAGAAACGCAAAATTATCGGCCGCGTGTTCATCGAAATTTTCCAGGAAGAAGCAGACAAACTCACCACGGCCAACTGGCTGGCGCAGGGCACGATCTATCCCGACGTGATCGAATCCGCCGGCAGCAAAAACGCACACCTGATCAAGTCGCACCACAATGTCGGCGGCCTGCCCGAAGACATGAACCTGCAACTGGTGGAACCGCTGCGCGAACTGTTCAAGGATGAAGTGCGCAAGATCGGTGTCGAACTCGGCCTGCCGTCTGAAATGGTGTATCGCCATCCGTTCCCCGGTCCCGGCCTCGGCGTGCGCATCCTCGGTGAAGTCAAAAAAGAATACGCAGATCTATTACGCCTCGCCGACGATATTTTTATCCGCGAACTCTACAAGCACGATCTCTACGACAAGGTCAGCCAGGCCTTTGCGGTATTCCTGCCGGTGCGTTCGGTCGGCGTGATGGGTGATGGCCGGCGTTACGATTATGTCGTTGCATTGCGCGCAGTCGAAACCATCGACTTCATGACCGCGCGCTGGGCGCACCTGCCGTATGAATTTCTCGATCATGTCTCGCGCCGCATCATCAACGAGATCGATGGCATCTCGCGCGTGACCTACGATATTTCCGGCAAGCCGCCTGCGACGATTGAGTGGGAATAGGAAAGAAAATGAAAAATTAAAGTGAAAAAATAAAAACATCACTACAAGTTTGATCTTTTGTTTTAAATGTTTTTCACTTTTCATTATTCATCAAGACCAGCTGCGCTGAAATAACACACCAGGCTTACGGGTCTACTTGCTTCGCATCGGCAGCATAATAATCAAGAAACCATTCAGCGCATTTCGCGATGCAGGTCTGCAGATCGGTATCGGGTCGGAATCCAGTCGCCTGTTCCAGGGCGCGGGTATCGGAAAATGTCTGCGGCAGGTCGCCGGCCAGCATCGGTTGCAGATCCAGCGTGGCTTTTTAATAAAAGGGGACTTAAGAATTTAGCTGGATTACTATAGCCAATCAACGGATTGATTAGCTTGTCAGGAGGACATGCCAGGGAAAGCGGGCATACTGGTTCCGCATTACCCACATCATTTCATTCAGGGTAGAAAATAGTTACGTCCCCTTTCACGTTTGATACTGCGCCGTTGGGTTCCGCGAACAGGCTGCGACCCTGGATTCGCTGATCGATGCCAAACCGTTCGCATTACCCAGCATGCTCGCGTTGCTGTTGCTGGCTACGCTGGCATATGTGTGGACGGTAGCCAACAATGGCCTACTGTCCGCCTCATACGCACGGACGAAGCGCTGAAGCGCAAATGATAGCAAGGCTGGTGCTGAACTACCGGCTCCACGAGTTCGATTGAGGAGAATGT
>CAWKAL010000017.1:0-14742 GCA_963847575.1 uncultured Gammaproteobacteria bacterium | reverse complement strand
AAAGCACCGCTTTTCCGCCACTTAAGCAATCACTGGCGCGTATCACCTGACAGACTGTCATGCTGTCGACGGCTTGCGTCACCGCCTGAACAGGCTACGCGGGCAACATCACCCATGATGTTGGCTGCGGGGATTTGCGCCCCAATACGGTTATTGATAGCGTCTTCGTCTATAAAGACACTAGAAATAGTCACTTATTGCTGTATGGTAAGCATTCAAGCTATGCCACTCGCTGAAAAATCCACGCGACAAGGCAAATGTGCGCTGACCCTGAGCGGCGGTATAACATGCAACGAATAACAATCATTAATGTGAAAGGCGGTTGCGGCAAGACCACCATCGCGACAAATCTCGCCAGCGCGTATGCCGTGGCTGGGCGAAATACCACGCTGATTGATTATGACCCGCAGGGTTCCAGTATCTACTGGCTCAACAAGCGGCCTGAAAATACCGAAAAAATTAACGGTATCGCCGCCTACCCTAACAACAATCCAGTCACCCGAAGCTGGCAACTGCGAGTGCCACAGGATACCGAGCGCGTGGTCGTCGATACGCCCGCCGGGCTGAAAGGCCTGGACCTGATCGATCAGCTCAAGGGCACGCACACTATTCTTATCCCTGTATTACCCTCTTCGATTGACACACATGCCACGGCTGACTTCATTCGCGATCTTTACCTGATCGCAAAAGTGCGTCCAAAAACCACACGCCTCTGCATTATCTGTAACCGGGTGAAGTCAAATACACTGTCTTTTCGGGCGCTGGAACGCTTCCTGGACGCAATGGATATTCCGGTGATAGCACAACTGCGGGAAACACAGAATTACAACAAGGCTTCTGAAACCGGCGTGGGCATCCATGAGCTGGGTTCAAAAGCCAGTGACAAAGATATCCAGGACTGGAAAACCATCATCAGCTGGCTCGATACCGAGCCTCAAACCGACGTATTCAAGCAGATACCAGCGCACAGCAACAACCTTCCTGTTTAAGTTTTTAGCCATTCCTTAGCCGTGCCGCAGCTGCATTTTGCACTGGATTTTCAGGCCCAGGATATATACCCTTATGGTTGATTTACGTCAGTATCTATCTGCAGAGATAGGGGTAAAAAGGTCAGTAAACAGATAAAAATAGTCACACTGCTGGAGGTGAAAATGATTACATACGAAGAACTTAATCAACAAAATCATAGAATTACAGAATTATCGAATGTGCTTCGTTATCTTTTCAGAGATCGATCGATGTGTGACACGGGCTCCTGTTGCGAGCTGTTCTATCGCTATGTCGACCTGGTCAAGCAACATATCGACACCGTTGATAAAGAAATGTATAGCGACCTGCTAAAAAGCCCCGATGATAAAATTAACAACGTTGCGAAGAATTTCATGTCGGGTTCTGTTGAGGTAAAAAAAATACTCAAGGATTTTTCTAAAAAATGGTGCCCGACAACACAGTCAACTGAATTAAAAATCAATGAGCACGCAAGGTTCCTTGATGATACCAATGAACTGTTCGATATAGTGCTGCAACGCATCCTCGATGAAACCGAACATCTCTACCCACTGGTACGCAGCCTGGGCCGCAGTAAAGTCGCCTGAACGTTTACAGTATTAGTTAAGGGCTACGCACTGTATTGGCTGGTAGACACAAAATAAAATCTTGCCGCGAATGAACGCAAATGAACGCAAATGAACGCGAATAAAAGATAATTTTTGCATGCGCCTGCGGCGTATTTACCAAAAGCTTCTTATTCTTTTTTGCGTTCATTTGCGTTCATTCGCGGCTAGTTTTCATTTTTTAAAACAGCACAAACCAACACTTAATACCTGACCGCCGGGGTTTCGATCGCGAGTCCGTTTGAGCGTGACATGATATACAGGCCCATTAATTTATTTCTTCTGAATCTGTCGCAAACGGGTCGGCGCGCAGCAGGCTCATGCATTGCTGTATGCGTTGATGCAGGTTTGCAATTTCACCTGTGTCGAGGCGATAGGCGGGAAAACCATTTGCCTGGCCCTCGCTGATTTTCTGCCCGCGTATCATCTGCCCCGGATATAAAATGTGGCAGTGATAGCATGACATATCGATCAGTCCGTAACGGGTTTCATATAGCGCCTCACCTTTTTTCAGCAGCGCAGCCGCAGCGCCGTCGACCTGTACCTTGACCAGCTCATCACGCGCCAGGTGTCGCACGAATGTTTCGAGGGCAACCAGCTCGTGATGGTCTGTCGCGAGTGGCTTGTCACTGATGTTTGCCCGGCAATTCTGGATGCGTTTTTGCAGTGTTATAATTTCGTTCGATTCAGCCTCGACCAGGGGATAACGCGCGATAGAACTGGTATCGAAATTGTCGCCGTCTTCGCCGTGACTATCTGCGGACGATATAGCGCTTTTTGAATGCTTCTGTTTAAACAGTTCGAGGCCGCGATCTACCGTGAAATAGCCCGGGTTGGCAAACTCGTCTTCCTGCATCGCGCGGGTTTCATCGGTAATGAATTCAATACCCGAACGTGGCTCGGCAAATGTAACGTGCATGCCTGTCACTGCATATAGCGCCAGCAAACCACTAAGATTTTTTATCATCCGGCAGAATACGCTACGCCGACTCAGGAAAACATAAAAAAAACAACGGACGAAAAAAAGGCCTGAACTTTTCGGTCCAGGCCCTTGTTTCAGTTGATTACTGCTGTAGCTAAATGTCCATATGCATAGACGCAGGCATCAGCAGAAAATCAATTTACTCGTTAACGATTTTGATTTCCACGCGGCGGTTTTCTGCACGGCCTTCACGGGTTTCGTTTGTGGCCACCGGACGGCTTTCACCATATCCACGCGCCATAACCTTGTCAGGTGAAACCCCACCCAGTTCAACCAGGAATTTCGCGACTTTCTGTGCACGTGCATTTGAAAGTACCTGGTTGCGAACATCATCACCCAGTGAATCGGTATGTCCGAGCACTTCGATACGTGCATTCGGGAAATTCCTGATAGCACGCGTGATCTTGTTCATCAACGGGAAATTAATCGTCTGGATTTCGCTCTGGCCAGAAGGGAACTGGAAACCATGCGCAGAGATCAGCACGTCCTGACGCTGACGATACACATTGGCTTCATCTGCAGTGAACATTGCCTGCACCATATCGAACTTCTGCTGGTCTTCGCGTTCTTTCTTTATCGCGGCCTGGCGTTCTTTTTCAGTCATGGCTAATTGCTGGCCCACTTTTTCACCCGAGGCTTTCAACTGGGCGCGATCTTTCACCAGGTCACTCACAGCGGTTCTCAGGGTATTCACAGCTTTGTCGGTAGACTGGTTAAACGGCAGCACTACGCCCAGCGGCTCATTCACTACTGTCAGTTGTTGCTGATGCCAGAGAACTACATCTTCCATGGTGAAATCACGACGGTCGAAGTCTTTGACTGTTTCGGTGATGCCGGCACTTTGATCGGCGTACCACTTGGCTTTTTTAGCGTGTATTTCAGCCTTTTCGGTTTGCGAACGGTCTGCATCCAGGATAGTGGTGGCCAGCGCCATTTGCTCTTCAGCACGTTTGAGTGTGACGGGCGCATATTTATCCGCATCCTGATCCTTGGCATTTGCGATAGCCGATTTAGCCAGGTTAACCGTACCCTGTTTCAGCGATGCCAGCTCAAGCTGTTGATAAGCAGCCATCAAGCCTGGGCGTGTCTGTTTGGCTTTTTCGACTTTGCCATCTTCTACCAGTGTCGCGGTCTTTTTAAGGTCAGCGTCGAGGGCAACAATCTTTTCTTTCTGCAGAGTAGCAACACCGGCCGCATAGGCGCGATCACGTGCTGCCATTACTTCCGACAGGATCTCGCGGCTGCTTTCAGTGTCACGGTTGAGCTTATTGACAATTTTCAGGCCTTTAGCCGCCTCAGCTTCGGCTTCCTTGTCATTATTGTTTTCGGCCGCTTCGATCGCCGTTTCCAACGATTTGTTGGCGCTGGCATAACTTTCCGGCGCGAGCATTTCTGAGCCCTTGGTTCTGGCAGACTTGAGCGCAGCATCCAGGCTCGCCACCTGCGGGAACTGACTCATAATCTGGTCCTGGGTCAGTTTAGGTTGAGATGCACAGCCACCCATTAGCGCCAGCGCAAGCGCCAGCCCAATGCCATAAAGTCCTGTTTTTGTATTCATATTTTCTCTCATTTATTAAGGTTATTAGTAAGTCCGTGTAAGCAATCTTTGCTGACCATGCTTCGAAAGCATCAGCGATGGCGTTCTGGCTCAAATCAGTTTACGCAAGGCCATCTATAAAGTTGCTGCAAGCGTACACTGAGACCGAAGTCCCAGGCAAAAAGTCACACTCTAATCTGATTTAATTCTTGCCACGCTTCTGCAGCCTGACACCCGCTGAGAACTGGAAGCAATGCATTGCGTTATATGATGTAAAGCCGACAATGTAAAGCAGGCGATTCAAAACCGGCTGCATAATACCGGGAATGGTGTTTTTGGCCGGGATGCTAACGTGACGTATGTGACTAACGGCACATACAGGCCTCACAGTTTAACATTGATCACCCTGAGAAACGACTCGGACAGCTCGCCCCGCCCGGCCCGATCGAGGATCATTTGTGCTGTCTGCACAATCTCGGCCAGCGGCCCGGTCAAAAACACCATGCCCAGCTCCAGCGTGACTGATTTATCGGCTATCGGGTTCCTTGTATTAGGGTGCGCTGGCAGCAGAAACACCATCTGTATCTCTTCGACTTCATCGGGTATGGCATCACAGCCACCGCCCGGGGCAATAAACTCAAACAGCTCTTCGGGCGTATGGAAAGCCACGCTTTCTTCTTTAAATTCCCGGCCTCCCGCCTGCGCTGAGAACTCAACGGTTATTACTGGTTTCACGGTTCAATCTCCTCTGGTTTAAAATTCTGACAGACTGCCGGGGTGATTTTCGCACCAAACCAGATGCAGTATTTGATGCACGACAATGAATCAGGAAACATTTCCCATCCAGGCGAAGTGGTATACAAGATAGCTGACGCCGGTACCGGCTAAAGCGGCCCCTGGCCCGACAGGGGAATTTCACAATACCCGGTGCCACTGGCCAGTGAATAGCGTATGCTGGATCAGCTCACCCCACCGAAACTCACTCACGAGACAATTATGGAAGGCATTAGCGACATCAGAATTTGCGGCATTGATCCGACGCGCCCGCCGCGTATTCTCAAAGCGCCCTACATTAACCTGTATTTTGAGCTGATCCACAAGGCGCCGGCGGACTGGTGTGCCGACTTCAACCACCTGGTATCAAAGAAAAAATACACCTCTAAAATTGATCCCGTCAAAGGCCTGCATATCGAAACCTGGGTCCGTAAACCCGAGGAAATTGAAATTGTGCTGAACGAACTCAAGCAGGCGGTGAGCGACTGTAACCAGGCTTATATAGATCGAATCAGGGCTGCAGCCAGTGAAAAATCGAACAACGCTGATTTGTCCGAGGAAGGTGGTGAACAGGGCCGTCTGAACAAGATTATTGCCGCGCTGGATTTTGAAGCCTGAGGAAAGAGCAGCATCGATAGATGCTGCAGAACAGTTGGCAGGCTATGTAACTAATTGATGCTTTTTGTTTTTATATACACAGACGCACCTCGACAGGCAGGCGCCAGCAAAAGCATCCGACAGATCAGTGAACGCGGCCACGCATACTAAAAAAGGCGTTTTTACCGATTATTCGGGCTGCTCGGGAGCATTTTCGTCCTGGCCATCTTCAGTATCAGGCTGCTGCCTGGCTTCTTCCTTTGCTTTGCGTTTGTCTTCCTTCTTCTTGCGTTTGGCGATATCTCGCTGACGCTTTTCGTATGCGTAGTTGGGTTTGGCCATTTAATTCCTCTATAGTTTTATTGGGTAGGCATGACAAAGATTAACGCTTTTTATCGCGTAATGTTTAAATAATCGGCCTGGGTGACAAATACCGTGTTGCCAGAGTATTTCATGGTTTATTTGAAGCACCCTGATTATCATAAAGGCGGATGCCATCTTTCTCAATCGTGATGATTCTTTGCTTGTATAAACCGCCGATGGCTTTTTTAAACGCGCCTTTACTCATACCGAACAACTCCGAAATTAAACGCGGATCCGATTTATCGTGCACTGGCGCAAAACCGTTTTTGCGTTTCAAATATGCGAGGATGGTTTGCGCTTCCTTATCACGCGTGACCTGGCCACCTTGCAGGCTAAGGTCGATTTTTCCATCTGCGCGAACACGTTTAATAAACCCCGGTATGGACTGTCCAAAACTAAGCCGCTGGAACACTTCGTCCTTATACAGCACGCCCCAGTGGCTGTGATTAATAATGGCCTTGTAACCCAGCTCGGTACTATTGGCGATGATCAGCTTTACCGGCTGTTGCGCTTTAAAATGATGTGGCCGCGCATCATCGAGAAACTTGTCGATTTTGGACGAGCCAATGATGCGGCCATCCGCCCGGCTTATATGAACATACACCAGGTAAGCGCGCCCGGCTTCCATCGGCCGGTGTTGTTCGCCAAACGGTACCAGTAGATCTTTATCAAGCCCCCAGTCGAGAAACGCGCCGACACCTGTCGTCTCTACTACTGTTAAATAAGCGAACTCACCCACCTGTGCACGCGGGATCTGGGTGGTAGCAATCGGCCGGGCGTCTGCATCGAGGTAGAGAAACACCTCGATAACATCGCCCACAGACAAATTATCTGGCGCGTATTTCATCGGCAACAGGACTTCGTCCAGTTCACCGGCATCGAGATAGAAACCAAAATCTACCGAAGCGACTACTTCTAGTTCGTATCTATGACCAATGCTGATCATGTGCTTGCTCCAGGCGGACGGCTGCGGGGACAGAGATAATACATAGAGACATTATACAGCTGCATTGATCAAGCCGGGGCTGTAGTTATGATCGCGATTCAGGCGTCCGCAATTTCATTCCAGTATGTCTTCAGCCTTTTTTCGGAAACGGGGAACCGGGTTTTAAGTTCCTGCGCGAACAGTGACACGCGATACTCTTCCAGCATCCAGCGATAATGCCTGAGCTGCTCAGAAACAATATGCTGCTTGCACATAGCTGCGTCGCGATTTTCATAGGCCTCCCACAGCTCAGCAAATGCCAGCCTTAACTGCCGGTCACGCGCCGGATTGTCCTGGACTTTTTCAAACCGCCGGGTGATGGCAGACAAATAGCGCGGATATTGTTGCAACCATTGCTTATCGATGTCGGTAATAAAGTTTTTCACGAACAGGTGCCTGAGCTGAAGCTGTATATCAGCCGCGGTATCGAGCTGGCTCAACAAAGGTTTTTTAAGCAGTTTTTTGATCGCGCGGTATTCATCCAGGATATTTGTCAGCAATCGGCTCCATTCTACCATGCTGTCGTGCAACTCACTCTTACCCTGCTCCAGCCTTGATATGAATTCTGCATGCGTGTTGACAGGCGTGCTCAGAAAAACGTTATCAATCACGCTATTGATCATGGCCTGTTTAAGATCTTCGCAACGGCCAAAGTCGGTGTACTTCAAACACAGGTTTTGAATATCGGGGATTGATGATCGCAAATGTTTTACCTGCTCGAGCAGCGCGTTCATAAACAGCTGGCGCACAGCACGATGGGTTTCGCGCTGCGCAGCCCCACTGTCCTCCAGCACGCGCACATTGACCTGCCGGCCTTCGACGACCAGCGCCGGATAGGCTTTGATAATCACACCCTGCAGGTCGAGGCCGACGGATGCGTCTAGCGTGCCGAGCACGTCTGGCCCGACATTGTCGCGCTGATGGTTTTCAGTTGTTGCACGGTTTACATTATCAGACGTCGCTATAAGCCCACCAGCAGCCTCTGCTGCCGAGGCATCGACAAAGCCGAGCAACTCTTCCTTCAGTGCCTGCAGTTGCCGGCCTTCTGCGATCACCCTGCGGCGGCTATCGATCACCCGGAAATTCATCTGCAAATGCGGCGCTATATTTTCCAGCTTCCAGGCATCATAGGGCACCTGTACGCCCGTCATTTTTTTAAGATGGTTTGCCACCGCTGTGCACAGCGCCGTATCAGATGGCTCGAGCGCTTCGACACAGGCCTCGGCGAAATTTGGCGCTGGCACAAAATTTTTGCGCAGCTGCTTTGGTAATGATTTTATCAAGGCCACGATTTTTTCATGCAACAGGCCCGGGATCAGCCATTCGCAACGCTGCGGGTTAATCGCGTTCAGGCCTGCCAGCGGTGTGATCAGCGTAATACCGTCACAATGCTTCTGCGGGTCAAAATGATATTCAAGCGGAAACCATGAACCATTCATTTCCAGCCTGTCGGGGAATTGAGTGTCACATACCAGCGTGGCGCCTTCACGCATCAGGTCTGCGCTGCTTAACTGCAAAGCCGCCTCGGCATCGGGATGTTTGCGTAGCCATTTATCCAGGCTTGCGCCATCGTGTATGCCATCAGCAAGATGCTGATCATAAAATTCATACAATACATTTTCGTCAACAACAATGTCACGCCGGCGCGACTTGGCTTCCAGCGCCTCCAGCTCTTCGACCAGCTGCCGGTTGTGTAAATAAAATTTTGCCCTGCAGTCAAAATCCCCCGCCACCAGGGCATCACGAATAAAGATCTCACGCGCCTCTGCCGGATTGATACGCGCGTAATTGACTTTTTTGTTCGGGTTAATAATCAGCCCATAGAGTGTTGACTGCTCATGCGCCACGACCTGCGTGCGTTTCTTTTCCCAGTGTGGATTACTGTAATGATGTTTGAGCAAATGACTGGCGAGGCCTTCGATCCATTGCACATCGATTTTTGCCACGGTGCGCGCATAGACCCGGGTGGTTTCGACAATTTCTGCTGCCATGATCCATTTCGGTGGCGACTTGAACAGCGCAGAGCCAGGAAACACGTTGAATTTTCGATTGCGCGCACCGAGAAACTCCTTATCTTCATTTTTGAAACCCACATTGGCCAGCAGGCCAGTCAACAGGGAACGATGTATGCAGTCGTACGCAATGCCCTGCTGATCATCGCCACTAGAAGGCTGGTTGGCCGACTGGTTGTCCAGCTGGTTATGCAGTGTAAAGCCGAGCTCTTTCAACATGCGCCTGACCTGGCTATGGGTATCAATCCATTCGCGCATACGCATCCAGTTGATATAATTTTGCCTGCACCATTTTCGCAGCTGGTTGCTGGACTTTTCCTGCTTCACCGTATGGTAGGCATTCCATAGTTTCATATAAAAAATAAAATCTGAATCGCTGTCGCTGAAGGCCGCGTGTTTCTCATCCGCCGCCTGCTGCTTGTCCATCGGACGCTCGCGCGCATCCTGGGTGGCGAGTGCCGAGACAATAATCAACACTTCGTTTAACGCACCTTCTTTATCCGCCTGCTGCAACATCCGCGCAAGCTTCGGGTCTATCGGCAAACGCGCGAGTTGTTTACCGGTGCGGGTCAGGGTATTTGTATTGTCGATTGCACCCAGCTCGAACAACAACATGTAACCATCATTGATCAGCCGGCTTTCCGGCGGCTCGACAAACGGGAATTCATCGATATGCCCCAGCCGCTGATTTTCCATTTGCAGGATAACAGCAGCCAGGTTGGTACGCTGGATTTCAGGCTCGGTAAATTCTGCTCGCTGGTTAAAATCATCTTCGTCATACAACCGTATACACACACCTTCCGATACACGACCACAACGCCCCTTGCGCTGGTTGGCCGAAGCCTGTGATATTTTTTCAATCGGCAAACGCTGTATTTTGCTGCGCCATGAATAACGCGAAACACGTGCCACACCGGAATCGATCACGTACTTAATCCCCGGCACGGTGAGCGAAGTTTCCGCTACATTGGTGGCAAGTATGATACGACGCTTGCCCGAGGCATGAAAAATGCGGTTTTGTTCTGCATTCGACAAGCGTGCCAGCAACGGCAGAACCTCGGTGTTGCCCCAGGCATGCACATTGCCTGAACGCTGCATCTCGCGACTGAGGGCGACCGCAGTTTCACGAATGTCGCGTTCGCCACTGAGGAAAACCAGGATATCGCCACGGTCGATTTTTGATAATTCGACCACTGCTTCGATAATACCGCCCTGTAGATCGTTTGCAGTTGTGTCTTTATTTTCATCACTATCGTCTGTTTGATAAGGACGATAACGCACTTCGACCGGGTAGGTGCGGCCGGAAACATTAATCACCGGCGCATTATTAAAATGTCTTGAAAACCGGTCCGGGTCAATCGTCGCCGAGGTAATAATAATTTTCAGGTCTTTACGTTTCGCGGTCAGGCGCTTTAAATACCCCAGCAGAAAATCGATATTCAAACTGCGCTCGTGCGCCTCATCGATAATAATAGTGTCGTATTGATTTAAAAAAGGATCGTGATTGCATTCTGCCAGCAGAATACCGTCGGTCATTAACTTGATATAACTGTTGTCATTGCTCTGGTCTGTGAACCGGACCTTGTAGCCGACTTCATTGCCCGGCTCGGTATTCAGCTCTTCAGCAATACGTGCAGCCACTGCACGCGCCGCCAGCCGTCTCGGCTGGGTGTGACCGATTTTGCCGCGAATCCCAAGCCCGAGTTCCAGGCAGATCTTGGGGAGCTGCGTGGTCTTGCCCGAACCGGTTTCACCACACAGTATGGTGACCTGGTTGTGCTGTATGGTTTTTTTTATCAGTTCGCTTTTCTGCGCAATGGGCAAATCATCGGGATAGGTAATGTCAGGAACAGCCTGTTTGCGTGCCTGCGCAGTTGCAATCGACTGCTCGATCTCAGCAGCGAGCAGCTTCAGGGCCTCATTTGCTGGCGGCGTTTTGCCGGCGACTGCCCTGCCTGGCTTTGACTTGTTGAATTTTTGCAGGCGACGCCGAAAACGCTGCGCATCCGACAACATGCAGTGTTTGAGTTTGTGTTCGAGGGCGTGCATGTTGTGGCGTATTATCTGCGGTAATAAAAAAAGGCCGATTATATCAGCCTGCGCTCAGTTAACGTTATTTCCGCGCCAAGATGGGCCGCTCAGACACGGCGATGCCAACATGTCTCAATTGCCGCTGTATCGATGCATATCAGGTGGCTGTATTTTTCTGCTTGCCACAGCGCCTGCACTGGTACACCGTCACTAACCTGCCCTGCTTCACATCAAACTGCCTGTCGTTAAGCAATTCCCATTTATGGAACCCGCTCTTGCACAGCGTTTTACCCTTGTGCTTTTCCGAGAGCTTTTTCTTTTTAAAAGTGAGGACATTCGACATTTCTATATATTGGCAGACGATGCTGTGCATGTGTACAAAAGCCTGCAGATATTAACTTTTTTTGTTGCAGTCATTTCAATTATCCAGTCGTTTTTTAAAATCTGGAAACTAAAAAAAAGCCCCGCAGCTGCGGGGCTTTTTTTGTTCCCGCGCCCGTCGTGCTAGGCAGCAGTACTTTCCAGGCCTGGAAAGCGCTCGGGTAAATGCTTGCGAATATCGACCGCATTCATCGCAGACAGGTTTTTTGCCTGCTCGAGACAAACCAGCTTTTGGGTTTGCGCGCTGAGCTGATGGCGCAATTTGCCGAGGAACTCAGGCGGCGCAACCAGTATCAGCTGATTGAAAGTGTTTTTCTTGCGCGCAGAATCCAGTTCATTGGCAAGTTGGCGTGCAAAGTTAATGTTTTCCTGTTCTTTCGGACTGACCTCATCCTGGTAGGTGTGTTGTCCCGCACCACCCCTGCCGCTACTGCGCCCGGGCGAATCACTGGTCATGTCACCCTCGTGCATGCGCGCTTCTGTATGCACAATACTTTTTATTTCAGTTATCGGCCCCTTGCGCGACTCCATGGTGAAAATACGTGCCTTGCTATTATCAGCTACTACTAACCATACTAAATTCATAACCGCACCTCATCGTTAGCGTTTCCAATGTCATTAAACATCAGCCCTGAAATCCGCGATTTGACGCCGGTCAAATAACATGCACCGAAGTATCAGCGCGCATTTCAATTTCACATGGCTCGGACTATCTATTTACACTAGTACCGACCATGTTCTTTCATAATGTAATTATTCATTTCTACGAACTGCTGATTCATGCGCAGCAGCGTCTGGTGAACGGATCGTATAATCATTTTCATAATTTTGTACACCAGCCTGGGATGTTCATCCAGCATGCCTTCCAGCGCATCACGATGCAGCATCAGCACATGTGTGTCTTTGGCCGCGCGCAAGGTGGCTGAATGGTTATTGCCATCGATAAACCCCATGGCACCGGCTACGCTGCCAGGCTTTAGATGATGTAGCACGACATGCTCACCACCACCTGCCTCGCGGGTGGCTTCGATGTCGCCTTCAATCACCAGGTATAAAGCATCACTCTGCTCGCCCTCGCGCAGCAGAACATCTCCGGCAGCGAGCCTGGTTAACTCGAATGCACTGGCAAGCACCTTGCATTCATCATTACTGATATCCTCATTCAGCAGGGTCGCGCACGTGCTGATAGTTTGCTGGACATCACTCATTGGTATTGCCTCCCGCTCTGGTTTTATGGTTTTGTTTTAAATTGGCAGATCATGAACCCGTTCAAGTTGATCAGTATCAAGCAAGCGTACGAAACTGTCGAAAAATATGCATTTGATATAAGGCATTGATAATAAACAGAATTCCTCTGTACCGATTGACATATTCATATACAAGCTACTGATTTTTTATGCATCTTTATTCAACGTGGAGGCAGCCACGCACAGGTTGCGGCCATTGTGCTTGGCGGCGTACAGCGCCTTGTCAGCGCGTTCGAACATGGCTTCGTGACTGTCGCCTTTGACAAAACTGCTGATACCACAGGAAACGCTTATTCTGAAGGTTTCATCATCATGATAAAACTTGCTGCTGGCAATTTTATTGCGCAACACGTCCGCCAGTTCCAGTGCCTCGGTTTCCCTGGCGCCGGGCAGAAACATGACAAATTCTTCACCGCCATAACGCGCGATAAAATCTGTCTCACGCATGCGATCTTCGAGCAATTTTGCGATCACTTTCAGCACCCGGTCTCCCACCTTGTGGCCATAGGTATCATTGACGTTCTTGAAGTGATCGACATCCCATACTGCCATGCTCAAGGACGTGTCAAAGCGGTGGCAACGTGCAATTTCTTCGTCGGCTTTTTTTTCATACGCCAGGCGATTGGGTATGCCGGTCAATGCATCCAGCATTGCCTCCTTGTTTTTTTCCAGGATCAACTGCCGAAGATCACCCGATTCCTGTTCGAGCATGACCAGGCGCGACTGCATATCTTCGACATTTTTTTGCGCGCTGGTAAAACGATTGTGTTCATTAATACGGTATTGCTTGATGTGGTCCGCCACCACCACGAGACGCTTTTCAACCCGGGTTTTGAGGTCATTCAGATCATTTGCTGCACTCATGTCATTATGAATGTCCTTCACCTGTTCACTGACCACGGCATCAAACGCATCGCCTTCCTGCTCGGCTGCGTTGAGTGATGCATTTTCGATCGCGAGGAAGCCATCCATTTCTTTCAACCGCGCGGTAATTTGCTGCAGGAAGGACTCAAACTCCTGCTTTTCGGCCTGCATGCGATTGCGCAGTGCATTGATCAGCTCGGCGACATCCTTGAGCAGGCGTTTCCAGCTGGCGTCGGTGGTTTCATTTTCGATGCGTAATTTAAGATTCAGCACATCATCATGCAGGTCCGCCGGCACCATCAACTGATCGAGCAGACGCACCAGGATTTCGCGCACAGACGGACTGCTTTCATCAGTGCGGGCTTCCTGTGCAGGCGCCACCGCGCGGGTGGTATCGTCACTGGGCAGGTTGTCTGCAGCGGGCGCTTGCGGCACTTGCTCGATCTGCTTGTCCCCGACCGCACTGGCGTCAGTCGTATTCCCCGCGCCGAGTAACTTGCCCAGCAAGCCGGGTTTCGAGACCGCGTGTTCACGCTCGGGCCCATGCTGTATAACCCCCGCGAGGAAACCATGCACCTCGGTAGTCAGCGCAGCGCCGTCGTCAGCCGTAGCACCGGCGAGTTTTTTGAGCAGTTTGTTTTTTTGTTTGCTGGCGCTGGCGGGAAAATCAATCGCCTCGAGCAGGCTGACGAGGGAGCCGATAATGTCATTCTGGGCCTTCGCCTGCCTGTCGCCCAGTTTGAGCAGCAGCGCTGAAACATCATCCAGCAGTTGTTCGAGCCTGCGGACATCAACCTGTTGTTTGACCAGCGGACGAATATCGCGCAGATGCCGGTCAATCGTGGCGTGCTGGCCTTCAGCCGCAATACTCAGCTTGAGCACGGCTTTTTTCAGAATCGCTTCCAGGTCCTGCCAGTCCTTTTGCTTGCGCTCGAGCACATCCAGTTGCTCATAATATTGCTGCTTCCAGCGATCAGCCTCCTGCTGGGCGGTTTTGTCTGACATAAGTTGACCCGGAATTTATTATGGTTATGTGAAGAATGGTAACGGAGAGCAGATTGAATAGCCACCTTCGCAGCCGGTTCATTTTTATATTCTATCCAGCGCCATAAACCCATATACTATCAGTGAGTTAACCCAGGGAACGCGGTTTGACGTTACGGCTCTCATTGGCCATATGTGCCCACTGGCAAACGCCACTATACCCAGGTGATTTATGACACTCGAAGCCACCCGCCCACCAGGCACCGCCATCACCTGCGCCAGCTGCGAGGCCTGCTGTCGCCGACTGGGAGTATTACTGCTGACCGACACCGGCGTGCCACAACACTATATCAAGATCGATCAATGGGGCGG
>CAWKAL010000016.1:0-7751 GCA_963847575.1 uncultured Gammaproteobacteria bacterium | reverse complement strand
CCGAGATCACCTGTGATAACACCAGGTCATAACCGGCCTGTGCTTCATGAACATCGGTAATGGTATTGGTGCCAACTTCGAATTTACGCTTCGCCTGTAACAACTGGCGTTCGATGGCCTGCTTCTGCGCGGTGACGAATACCAGGTTGTCCTGCGCGGCAAGCACGTCGAAATACGCCTGCGAGACGCGCAGGATCAGGTCCTGTTCAGCAGCTTCCATCTCGGCATCGGCCTGCCTGAGCAACAGTTCTGACTGTTCGTATTGCGTCCAGTTTTGCTTGCGGTACAGCGGCTGGGTCAAAGATACACCTACGCTGTTGTAATTATATTCCTGCACACCGCCGGTTAAGAGCGTGCTGCCCTTGTAGTCAGTATCTGCACTGATGTACGAATCTGATGCCGTGAGCGCGATCTCGGGTTGTAACAATGCGCGCGCCTGCGGCAGTTTTTCCTGCGTCGCCGCCCAGGTTGATTGCGCCGCGGCATACACCGGATCATGTTGACGCGCTGCCTGTAAAATTTCGACCAGGTCAGCCGCCTGCGCGCTGCCTTGCAGTAGCAGCAGACCCGCTAACCACGACAGCTTTTTGTTATTCGAGATCATCATACGCACACAGGAATTCATCAGATTAACGGGTTTCATGTTTTTACTTCCTCGAATTGCGCCAGCGGCTTATGCGTGTGATGAAACAAACGTGTAGACCACCGGCAATACAAACAATGTAAACAGGGTACCGATAGATAACCCGGCAACAATCACCAGCCCGATACCGAAACGACTTTGCGCACCCGCACCTTCCGCCAGTAACAGCGGTGTCAGACCGGCGACCATCGCGGCCGTGGTCATCAATATTGGACGCAGGCGAATACGCGCGGCATTCACAATGGCAGTGAGTCGGTCAGCGCCGTGCTCAAGCTGCTGCTCGCGCGCAACTTCACACATCAGGATACCGTGCTTGGTAATCAGGCCGACCAGGGTAATCAAACCGATCTGGGTGTAAATATTCATCGTCGCGAGGCCAAATCCCAGCACCAGCAATGCGCCACATATCGCCATCGGCACAGATACCAGGATCACCAGCGGATCGCGCAGACTTTCAAACTGCGCGGCGAGTACCAGGTAAATAATCAGCAATGCCAGTATAAAGGTGATATACAGCGCACTGCCCTCCTGGATGTACTGGCGGGTTTCACCGAGGAAGTCGTAACTGAAACCTTTGGGCATGGTACGCACTGCTTCCTCGCGCAAAAAATCGACCGCTGTGCCAATGCTGGTGCCAGGCGCCAGTACGCCGCCAAGAATTGCTGAATTCACCTGGTTGAACTGGGTCAGGGTGCGCGGTTGTCCGCTGATACTCAGGCTGATTAAATTACTCAGCGGCACCGGCGAGCCACTCTTCGAACGCACGTAGTATTCACCCAGCATTTCCGGTGTCAGCCGGTCTTTGCGCATGATTTGCGGAATCACTTCGTAACTGCGGCTTGCGATGCTGACGCGATTGACATAACCATCGCCCATCAACAATGACAGCGTGTTGCCGATATCTTCCATGGTGACACCGTAGGCACCGGCTTTTTCGTGATTAATGGAAACCTCGATATCAGCAGAACGAAAACTCAGGTCGAGCTGTGAAAACATGAACAGGCCACTGGCGGTGACTGCATCTTTCATCGCCTGTGCCACGGTGAGCAGGCTTTGATAATCGCCCGGTGTGGTCATGACAAACTGCACCGGCAATCCGCTGGACGCGCCGGGTAACGGCGGCAGTGAAAACGGTGTTGCCGAAACCCCGGGCATGTCTTTGATCGGTGGCGTCAGGCGTTTAAGTATGTCATCGACACTCGAATCACGCTGACTCCAGGGTAGCAGCGGCGCAATCGCAAGGCCCTGGTTTGATCCCGGCACGCCGGCAATGGTCAATGCTGCAATCACTTCGGTTTCGCGCTCGGTGATGAGATTGATCTCTGCCATGTGTTTTTCAATATAATCGAGGTTGGCATTGTCCGGCGCAGTTGCCATCACGATGACCACGCCCTGGTCTTCCGCCGGCGCCAGTTCAGCCGGAATAATCATGAACAGGAACGGCAGACTGCCGAGCACGATCAGTGCAAACACGATAAACACCGGGCGTTTTGCCAGCACCGCGTCGAGCATGCGCGCATAGACACTATCGACACGATCGAGTGTGCGATGCACGCGTTTTTCAAATCCGTGTTCGTGTGCGGAATGGCGCAACAGGTACGCACTCATCATGGGTGACAGCGTCAGCGCAACGATGCCCGAGATCACTACCGCACCCGCGAGCGTCAGGGCAAATTCCTTGAACAGGCTGCCGGTCAAACCACCGAGGAATGAAATCGGTGCGTACACCGCGACCAGGGTAATGGTCATGGTAATAATCGGCAGCGCAATTTCCCGGGTGCCGATAATCGCCGCCCTGAACGGTGGTTCACCGAGCTTGAGATGTCGGTCGACATTTTCCACCACCACGATCGCATCATCCACCACCAGCCCGATCGCCAGCACCATCGCCAGCAAGGTCATCAGGTTGATCGAAAAACCCATCATCTGCATCACCAGTGCAACACCAATCAGTGACAGCGGTATGGTCACCACCGGTATCACGACTGCGCGCAAGGAACCCATGAACAGGAAAATCACCACGATCACAATCAGCACGGCTTCGGCGATCGTTTTGATGACTTCGTTAATCGATTCCTGGATAGTCAGGGTCGAGTCATACAGCAGTTTCATCTGGATAGTTTCGGGAAGATTGCGTTGCAGCTCGGGCAATGTTTCCCTGACTGTTTTTGCAATCGTCAATGGATTTGCACGTGGCGTTTGATCGATGCCAATCAATACTGCCTCGCGGCCATCCGCGGTCGCGCTCACCGCCAGCCTGCCCGTCCCCATTTCTATTTCTGCAATATCACGCAATCGCACCACGGCATCATCACGCGTGGCGACAATCAGGCTGGAAAATTCTTCGACACTGGTCAGGCTGGTCTTTGCATTGACGCTATAGATAAACCAGTCGCTCTTGATCTGCCCCGGCGCAGACTGAAAATTATTTGCGCGCAGCACACCGGCGACTTCAGCCGCACTCAGGTTTAATGCCGCCATGCGTTGTGGATTGAGCCAGATGCGAATCGCGAACGGACTGCCGCCAATTAAATTTGCCTTGGCCACACCGGGAATCGTCACCAGCTGCGGCTGAATCACCCGGTTTAGATAATCGGTGATCTGGCTGCTGTTGAGCTCTTCGCTGGAAAACGACAAGTACATAATGGACGTCGTCGAACCGGTGTCGCGACTGATCACCGGGTCCTGCACTTCCGACGGCAGCGTGGCGCGCACGCTATTGACCTTGGCCAGCACCGCCGACAGCGCAGCGTCTGGATCGGAATCGAGTTTCATTTGTGCAGTAATCAGGCTTGCTCCCTGCATGCTCTGGGATTGCACAAAATCGATATTCTCAACTTCGGCCACCGCCTGTTGCAGCGGCTGGGTGACGAATCCCTGTATCAGGTCGGCGCTGGCCCCGTAATAAGGTGTGGTAACCGTGATCACCGTATTGGTCAGTTTCGGATACTGGCGTACCTGCATATCGAGCAAGGCCTGCGCACCCAGCAGCAAAATCAGCAAACTGATCGATATCGACAGCACCGGGCGCCGTATAAAAATGTCAGTGAATTTCATTGTGGTGTTCCTATAGCCTGGGCAATTTCGCAGGTGGCGCGAGGGTATCGTCTTCGACAATTTTCACCCGGGTACCGTTTGCCAGCTTGAGCTGGCCGGACGTAACTACCCGATCACCCGGCTGTACACCCGCGCTGATCAGCGCCAGGCTGCCACGGCGTTCGGCAACCGTGACTGTTTTTTGTCGGGCCACGTCATAGCTCAGCGTCAGCGTCAGGCTTATCTTCTGCCTGCTGCGCGGTCGAGCAGGTATACGGTTTCACCGTAGAGTGCAAAATTGATCGCGCTTTGTGGAATCACTACCTGCTGCAGTAACGTCGGCTGGCGAATGTCGACTTCGGCATACATACCTGCGCGCAGCAACTGGTCACTGTTTGGTATCACCGCCTGTAGCTGGACCACGCCGGATTTATAATCGACCGCGGGTTCGATTGCATTGATGCTGCCTTCAAAACTGCGCTCCGGGTACGCTGACACTTTTATATCCACCGGCATGTCGACTGACACGCGGGAAAAGTTCTGCTCCCCGATAATGAAGCGGATTTTCATCAGGTCGATATTTTCCAGCCGCACTACTTCGGTACCGGTTTGCAGGTATTGACCCGAGCTGCACCTGGTTAATACCGGTAATGCCGCTAAAGGGCGCACGTATCTCGCGGCGTGCAATGGTGGCCCTGAGACTGTCGATTTGCGCAACCAGTGACTGGTAATCAGCCGCGGCCGAATCTGCCTGGCTTTTGGTGACCAGCGACTCGCGTGACAACTTGGCAAGACGGTCGCGTTCGGCCTTGACCGACGCAAGCTTGCTTTGTGCACTGCGCAGATCGGCGATTTCCTTGTCTGAATCGAGCTGCACCAGTAAATCACCCTGCTTTACATCATGCCGGAATCAAACAAAATTTTATTCACCACACCCGGCCCGGCGGTGCTGAGCTTGACGCCATTGGCAGGTTCGATAAAACCAATCGCATGTATTACCGGCGTCCAGTCGACTGATTCAACCGTGACCGCAGTGACCGGGATGGTGGGCACCGGCATTGATGCCATGAAATCACGCATCATCACCTGCTTGAACTGGTAAAAACCAAACACACTGCCAAACAGCAATATGGCCACCAGCAACATCCAGAACATCCACTTTTTCATTTCATATCCCCTCTATTTCTAGAGTCATCGTCTGTTTGAGACCATCAACTGTCAACACCCGGCAGCGTAAATGCCGCAGCAATTCTCAGGCCCTGCAGTCTTCTGCGCGTGTATTCATTGCATTCAGTCACAACTGAACATTTGGTGGCAGCGAACCACGCTATCATCAATTGTTATTTACTGTCGATTTGCTCCACCAGTCGCTGCAGATGTTCTGCGGCGGCTTTGTGAAACGCATGCATCTCGCGTAAATGCGTACGCGCAGCTTTCATTGCTGCAGGTATTTGAGCTTGCACTGTTTTCACATAGGCTTCCATGTCCTTCTGGCGCTTGATAAAGCCTTCAATCAAACGCACAAACGGGCTGTCTGCCAGTTTGTAATACACCTGCCGGTCACCCGCCATGGTCATACGCTCTATCACACCCAGGCTTTCGAGCAGCCGCGCGTTAGTACTGATACTGCCACGGCTCACCTGCAGGCGCACCGCCAGCTCGGCAAAGCTGACCGGCTCGGCATGAATCACAAAAAAGCCCATGATGCGCCCCGCGATACGCGGCAGGCCATCCGATTCGAAGGCCTGGCCGGTACGCTCGATAAAATTATCGATTACTTTGTCTATAGATTGCTTTGTCATGCGCGCATGCTAAGCCTGTTAGTTTGTTTAGTCAATACTGAACAATATAAATAGATTGATCTATGGCATCAATGCATCAGTGCTCCGCCAGCAATCCAGCCAGGCGCAACTACAGGCTGACAATAACCGCGGTGCGCAGCCGGTTGCGACCAAACAGCGACATCGCGTCAAAATCTTCCAGTGCGATCGGTAAATACTGGCAGTCGATCGGGTCCTGGTGTTTCTCGTCAGGATCGGGATCGTGTACATAAAAGCACTGCTCATCGTAGCCGCTCACTGTCACCCAGTGGGCCGCCTTTTTTCGATCCATGCGGAAGGTGCTGATCAGGATCACCGGCACAGCGCCACGTTGACAGGCGGCGATTAGCGCTGCCTGGTTGATATTGCCATAATTGATTTCAATCCCGGCTGACTTGCTCTGGGAAACAAAATCATTGTGCACAGTTTCAATAATTGTTTTTTTCTCAGCATTGCGCACGCCTTCGACGAACAACGGCTGGCGCTGGTTGATCCAGACTTCGGCGTTGAAGCCGCGGTGTTTTGCCGCCAGCGCCAGCCCCAGCGGATGACAGCCGCCGTGCCCGGAGGTCATGAATATCGTGGTAGCCTCGCGCCAGATCTGCAGCTCTTCACTCAGGTCCGGTTTATAGCCGGGCTTTAAGCCCGCCATCGCCATCATCAATGCCGCAGGCCCGCAGGTAAAAGACGTGCGCTGTTGGTACCAGGGCAGCACGGTATGGACATAGGCCTGATCATGAAAACGGATACGTTTTTGCATGCGCAGTGCATCACTATGATCATCATAATAATCATGCAGCAGGCCGAATTTAATAAAGCCGAGTGACTCGTACAGGCCGATTGCGCGTGCATTGGTGTTATTCACTTCCAGTCGGAAATACAGCGCACCGCGTTGCTGGGCTTCGCTTTCACCACTGATCATCAAGCTGCGCGCAATGCCCTGCCCCTGCCATGCCGGTGATACTGCAATCGAGTACAAGCGCGCCAGCCGGGTACCGCGGTGAAAAATAATAAGCAAATACCCGGTAATTTCCTGCTGATGCAGCGCTACCTGGAATACACTCTGGTCGCTCGCCAGGAAGCGCCGCATACTGCGACGGCTGAGCCGGTCAGTGGCGAACGCCTGTTCTTCCAGTGCTAACAGTGCTTCGAGATGATCCAGCGTCGCCGCTTCGATAGTGATGCCCGGTTTAGCCATGTGTCAGCCCGTCCAGCGCCTGTTGAAACACCTGGCGCGCCTTGACCAGTACCAGTTCGCGCCAGTACACATCCTGCGGGCAAAAATGTGCCTGCATGTCGCGCGCACTCGCAGCTTTTGCCTCGGCGTCGCCCGACTTCCAGCTACGATGGTCCTGCAACACCACGTCAAATAAAACCTGTGTGGGATAACTGCCAAATTCCAGCGTGACATAACAGCCCGCGGATACCATCAATTCGTGCCAGCAATAATCCAGCAATCCCAGCTTCATCACCGAACTTGAGTCACCGCTCTCAGGTGTTGTCACACTGGCGCCATACCAGCGATGCGCAACATGAAAACCATGCGAATCCAGCGGGTGGTCATTGATCACCTCGCCGTGTGCATACGGACCGAGGCCCGAATGAATATCAATCACCGCGAGACGTCGGCCTGCTAACGAGTAACGTGCGATCACCTGTTCGATCACCCGGCGGCCGTGCGCCGCTGCCTGCCCGCCATAAAACGGGCCCGACGGATCGCAGTATTGACCGCCGCTGATGGCAACCTCGTAGGCGGTCTGCCCGTGCTGTGCCCTAAAATCATCGAACAGCTGCTGGCGCTGGCGTGCGTCATCGCAATAAATCGCCGCCTGCAGCTGGGTGTACCCCGTGTTCTGCGGCAGTGCCTGGTCAAAATCGATAAAATTCCGGTTCAGGTCGATACCGGCTTCATCGCAGCGCCGACACCAGGAGAAGCCGTAGGGATTGAGCGCAAAAATTATCAGCACAGCCGTCTCCGCCGGCAACTGGAAACCCTGCGCCATTCGCCGCAACAGGTCGGCCTGCACCGCTGCGCCGACAAAACCTTCTACGCCGTGGGTCGCCGAGATCAATACCACGACATTCTGTGCCGAACGCGGCCCCAGCCACAGCACATCAGTCGCCAGCTGTTCGCCCTCAATGCCTGCGCTAGTGTCGATGGCATATTCGGTTTTATCTTCGAGCACGGTACAGTCCTGCGCCAGCAACTGAATTTGCGCACGTGCGGCACGATACGTGTCGTTGCTTCGCTT
>CAWKAL010000015.1:0-30149 GCA_963847575.1 uncultured Gammaproteobacteria bacterium | reverse complement strand
ACATTAAATTATTCAGAGAATAGTGACGCAATACGAATCAATGCAGACGAACAGAGAATACTGCAGGTCATGGCTAACTTAATATCAAATGCTGCAAAATTCACCCATGATAATGATGTGATCGAGATTAATCTTGGTGTAGAAAATAATCATGCAGTTGTGGGAGTAACAGATCACGGGCCGGGCATCCCAGCCAATCAAAAGACCTGGTGTTTTTAAAATTCAAACAGCTTGATACTAACATAAACAACAAACTTCCGGGTACCGGCCTCGGACTGAATATATGCAAAAATATTATCGAGCTACAACAGGGGGAGATTGGATTTGAATCGATAACTGGAACAAGGACGACTTTTTACTTTAAATTCCCGCTCATCAAATAAGGCGCGCCTTTGAGAAAAAGCGCGAGACCTTTATATACTATTTTAAAAACCATGAACAGGGTGTGCGCAATCACTCCAGCTTCATCTGTATCACCGGCCGTTTTTCCAGCGCCCACTGGTGCATCGAACCATCATAGAGTTTCACGTTTTTATTTCCAAGCAGCTCGCTGAACATGAACCAGCTGGCGGATGCCAGCTGCCCGCTGTTGCAATAGGTAATCATGTTTGCGTCAGGGTAGACACCGAGTTCAGTTGCCATTTGCCTCACCTGGTCAGGCTCGGTTAGTAATACAGGTGCGCCTGCACCGGTGAGCAGTTCGTTGGGGAAAACTTTGGCACCGGGGATATGGCCTTTTTTGCGCACATACGACTGCTTGTACAGGCCCAGGTAAAAACCGAGATCGCGCGTGTCTACCAGTTGTGTTGCTTTGCTTTCTATTGCACGGGCAACGTCTTCACTGCTTGCGTTTATATTTTCGCGTATTTCACCGACACTCCAGCTGCCCGGGCCTGCTTCACGGGCTTCGATGCTTGCTGGCTTTTCTTCCAGCAACCATTGCGCCATGCCGCCATCTAAAATCGCAAGATTGTCATGGCCGTAATATTTTATCTGCCAGTACAAACGTGTTGCCATGGTGATATCCCCGTTACCCATACCCTGGCTCATGATAATAATGGCATCATTTTTATTCACGCCCCAGGAACGCATCAGCTGTTCGAATTCGGATTTTTCCGGGATCATGCGACGCACGTTTCTGCCGTCAACTTCCCGGCTGTCGCGCATGTTCTGGAAATCGACCAGCACAGCACCGGGGATGTGTGCACCGGGAATGCTGATTTTCAGGTCGCCGGTAAATCTTTTCCTCACCAGCACTGCCCTGCGGGTGAAACTTTCTATGTCATCGCGTACATCGAGAATTTTAACCTGGTCAAGGTGTTGCTCCAGCCAGTCCGTATCCACCAATGGCCCCGGCACCTGCAGTGCCTGCGCCAGCGTACTAAATGCGGATGCGATGCACAGCATCGCGACAACGACTGCCCTGTGCACGATCTGTCGAGCTGACTGGTTTATGTACTTGTTTATTAAATGCTCGTGCATGGCTTCAATTCAGCAAGTGAGTTTCCAGCTGCGCCTTTAACGCGACCGGTTTTGTTGCGAGTGTGTATACGGTGCGATCTTCGTGTATTAGCGTACTGCTACCGTTGTTTGCAAGTTGTTGTACTCGCTCATCTCTTTGCACTAACAGTTCGTCAAGTTCAGCCGTGTACAATTGCAACATGGCATACAGCCATCGTCCTGTAAGTTCATCACCAGAGCACTCAGTACTGTTATTTAATACACTGATAAAATCACTCCGCGTCAACCAGGGGCCGTCGGTGACCCAGCGGTTGACTGCAAACCAGTGCAGCGGCTGGCCATCACGATCGATAGACAGCCCGGCGGCGTGCGCCCACTGAGCGTCACCTGTATCTGTAAAAATATGAAAGTGTCCGTGCTCATTCGTCTGCCTGTTTTCAGCATCATGGCAATGATAAAATGCACGCCAGCGTTTATTGCCGAAAAGCAATCCATCGTCTGGATAATGTTGTTCGACTGCAAGCACATCAACATCAGTCAGCATTAACAGCACGGCGTTGGTTTGTCGCTGTGCCATTTCTTGCACACAGTCAAATACCTGCTGCGACCAGTACGCTTCTACAGACAGCTTCTGCTTCGCGCTGGCAGCCATCACAATGAACAGGGCGAAGCCTGTCTGCCTGCTGTCGTGGGTTTGTTACAATCAGTACTGGCATCCACCGGCAGCTCATCTCCTTCATCGATAATAATGACCGCACTGCTCGCCAGTTGCTTTTCTGGCTCGGGCAAACGTTGGCGGGTGTGATCAACCGCAACAGCAATCGCCGCTGCGCTGATCGCAGTACCGATAATCAGGCGACTGTGGGTGCGTTTCATGTTTTTACCTCTATGGGTTTATCAACTTTCAGCCAGATGCGTATATAAACACCGGCGATGCCACCGCTGAACCCTGCGACCAGCCAGAGCCAGCCATGCACACTGCCACTGGCAATACCGCCGACCAGTGCGCCGATGTTGCAGCCGAAACTCAGGCGCGCGCCATAACCCAGTAATAGCCCGCCGAGCACGGCGGTAAAAATGCGCATCCACGGCAGCTTCATCGCCGGCGCATATTTACCCGCGAGTGCGGCCGCGAGTAAGGCGCCGAGAATTATGCCGAAATCCATAATTGAAGTGGTGTCCATCAATACGCTGTTAGTGAGTGACTGCGCGGGATACCCGCTGCTCCAGTAGGTCCAGCCCGCAGGATTTCCGCCGAGTGCGTCCCAGATTTTTGCGCCCCATAAACCGAACGCGTAGGTAATGCTCCAGGGATGCCCCGCCACCAGCAAGGTCGCCAGGTTCAAACCGGCCAGACCGAGCACACCCCACCATAAAGGCCAGGGCCCGTGTATGAAACGTTGACTGAAATCCTGCGGCGGCACCTGCCATTCGACCGGCTCGGAGTGAGCCGTGACGTTGTCGCTCCAGCATGCGCACTGCAACATACAACGCGGTGAGCACCAGCAATTGCGCCAGCAATGCCTGCCACCAGCCAAACGCTTCGATCAAGGAAATGCTCGGGTAACCCGGCAATGACAACCACCAGTGCAAATGCGCCGAACCGAGGGTGGCACCGACAATAAAAAATGTCAGCGTGATCAGCATATCGACCTGGCCCTGCCCCATGGTGTAGAGCGTGCCCGAACCACAACCGCCACCAAGCTGCATCCCGATACCAAACAGGAACGCACCGACAATCACCGAGGTGCCGACTGGTGCCAGCGCGGCCCCGGCCTGCACTGCGGGAAACACCTTACCCAGCAAGGGGAAGAACAAGCATCGACGTGAGCGCGATCAGTAATAGTTGCGCGCGGAGTCCACTGCTGTTGCGTTCGCGAATGAATACCCGCCAGCCGCCGCTGAAACCGAACGCGGCATGTAACAATGTAATACCCAGACCGACGCCGATCAGAAACGACAGGTACTGGCTGCTGGCGAGTGACTGCTGGGCGAACAGGCTGATGGACAGGATGCCGATACTGCACAACAATACCGTGAGCTGGTCGGTAGATCTTTCGGCGTTGCCGGTTTTTATCATGATCGATTCAATCTGCTTTATTCAGTGTGTACAAGCATAACGCCTGCACTGCCGCTTAACCAGATGTTGCAGCACAACAAACAACAACTTGCAGAATGTATTCTCCGAACCTGGAATTTAACCACCCTCGCTAGTTTGTCGCCGTTGAAACGCATTAGATGCACCGATCAACCGATTCTGATACTAATCAGCTTTATAGTTTGATAATAATCATGGAAAAGACCCGCCACAGGGAGGATAGTGTGCACATCAACTATCGGTGTTGAGTCATTATGCCATGAAACAGGATATGAACTTCCTCCCGCGAGACCGCCTGCAGGGCCTGCTGGATTTGCTGGCTGCCCAGGGTTACCGTTGCATCGGCCCGCAGGTGAAAGACGCGGCGATTGTGTATGATGACATCGCTTCGGTCGAGCAGATGCCGCGCGGTATTCGACAGACGCAGGCGCCGGGCAGTTATCGGTTGCACGATTCCGGCGACGACTACCTGTTCAGCTGGGCGAATGGCCCACAGGCAATCAAGCCGCTGGTGTTTGCCAGCGAGGAAGTACTCTGGCAATGCGAGGCTGATGACAACAAGCAGCTGCATTTTACTGAGACCTTGCCCGAGGCGCAAAAAATAGCCTTCATCGGCGCCCGCCCCTGCGATATCGCCGCACTGTATATCCACGACCGCCATTTTTTGCAGCAGGATTATCGTGACCCCTGCTACCTGGCCAGGCGGCAGAACATGGTGCTGATAGCAGTCAACTGCACGCAACCGGCAGACACCTGTTTCTGTGCTTCCACCGGTGACGGCCCGGGCGCGAGTTATGGGTTTGATATCGCGCTGACCGAAATGGCTGAGGGTTTTTTACTCGAATGCCATACAGAAACCGGCCAGGCCATCGCCCGCGATATGCAACTTGCAAAAGCCGGCGAGCATAGCATTGCGCAGGCCGATGAATTACTCAAACAGGCCGCGGTGCAACAGCGCAAATTACCCGCCGGAAATCTGCAGCCGGTTTTATTCGACAATCTCGAACACCCGAGATGGCACGAAGTGGCAGCACGCTGCCTGAGCTGCGGTAACTGCACCGCGGTGTGCCCGACCTGCTTCTGTCATAGCGAAATTGAACGACCACAGCTTGATGGCAGCGGCAGCCAGCACCTGCGCCAGTGGGATTCCTGCTTTACGCCCGGCCACAGTTATATTCACGGCATCACGATTCGTTCTGACACGCGCCTGCGTTATCGCCAGTGGCTGACCCACAAACTTGGCAGCTGGCACGAACAATACGGGCGCTCGGGCTGCGTCGGCTGCGGCCGCTGTATTACATGGTGCCCGGTGGGGATCGATCTCACCGAAGAAGTCAGCGCTATTTGCACGGAGTCGCCGACATGAAAAACGCCTACCTGCCCAGCGAAGTTGAAGTTGTCGACCGCATCCAGGAGTCACCCGGGCTGTTTACCCTGCGCCTGCGCCTCACTGATGTCGAGCAACAAAGCCGTTATCATTTTGAACCGGGCCAGTTCAACATGCTGTATTTATACGGTGTCGGTGAAATTGCGATATCGATTGTTTCCGACCCCAGCGATGAACACATCATTGACCACACCATTCGCGTGGTCGGTCGTGTGACCCGGGGTTTTGACAAGTTGCGCCCCGGTGATCGGCTGGGTTTGCGCGGCCCCTTCGGTCGCGGCTGGCCAATGTCAGCAACAGAACAGCATGACGTGGTCGTGGTGACCGGCGGACTCGGTTGCGCCCCGGTGGTTTCGGTCATCAATTACATTACCCATCGGCGCGAACGCTACGGGCATTTGAATATTGTGCAGGGCGTTAAACATTCCAACGATTTTATCTGGCGTGAGCGCTACGACCAGTGGCGCGAGCTGCCAGACACCCAGGTGTTGCTCGCGGCCGATAGCGGCGATGCACTGTGGCCCTGGCACATCGGCCGGGTCACCGATTTATTTTCAAACTTGTCATACGATCCACAGCGCGTCAGCGTGATGATGTGCGGCCCCGAAGGCATGATGCAGGTGGTGGTGAAAAACATGCTCGCGATGGGCGTGAAAGAAAATCAAATGTGGTTATCGATGGAGCGCAACATGCAATGTGCCGTCGGCCACTGCGGCCATTGCCAATATGGCGGCAAGTTCATCTGTCGCGACGGGCCGGTGTTTAATTACACCGAGGTGAAACCATTATTTAGCGTCAGGGGCTTCTGATATGACCAGGCCAACAGTTGCGGTGCATAAATTCAGTTCCTGCGATGGCTGCCAGCTCGCGTTTCTCAATGCCGGCGAAGCGCTTTTGACCCTGTCGAGCCTGGTAGAAATAAAACACTTTGCCGAAGCCGGCCCGGTGGATGAAGATGCCAGTGTCAACATCGCATTTATCGAAGGCAGCGTGTCAACGCCGGATGATCTTGAACGGCTGCAAAAAATTCGACAACAGAGTAATTTCATAGTCACCATCGGTGCCTGCGCCACCAGCGGTGGCCTGCAGGCCTTGCGCAACATGGCCGACACCGCGCAATGGATCGCAGGCGTGTATACCAATCCTGAATACATACGCACACTCGATACCTCAACGCCGATTCGCGACCACATCAAGGTCGATCTCGAACTCTGGGGGTGCCCGGTCAGCGGCAGGCAGGTACTCGCCGCGGTGCGGGCATTATTATTCGGTGTCACACCGGTTGAAGAATCAGACAAGGTGTGCCTGGAGTGCAAGCGACAGCACACCGTGTGCGTGCTGGTCGCCCGGGGTGAAGCCTGCATGGGCCCGGTGACACGCACCGGTTGCGGCGCACTTTGCCCATCCTTCGGCCGCGAATGCTATGCCTGTTATGGCCCGGCGGAAAACATTAACACTGCAGCCATGGCACAACGTTTACAGGGGCTTGGCCTGGTCAACGCGGAAATTGCACGCCGCTTCCTGTTCATCAACAGCGGCGCGAAGGCATTCAATCGCGAAGGCCTGAACTGGAAATCCGAATCATGAGTACAGATCATGAACAATAGACACATCGACATTAACGTACCGGTACTGGCGCGGGTAGAAGGCGAAGGCGCGCTGGATCTGCGCATCGACAACGGCGTCATCACCGACCTGAAACTGCGTATCTACGAACCGCCGCGCTATTTCGAGAAATTTCTCGAAGGTCGTAGTTATGCCGACGTGGCCGATACCGTGGCACGCATTTGCGGGATATGCCCGGTGGCGTACCAGATGAGTGCGATTAACGCGATCGAATCTATTTTTAATATAGAGCTCACACCCTGGGCGCGCGACATGCGGCGCCTTATGTATTGTGGCGAATGGCTGCAAAGCCACAGCCTGCATATACACATGCTGGCGGCGCCGGATTTTCTCGGCTATAACAGCGTGATTGAAATGTCGCAGGAATACGGCAATGAAGTTCGCCGCGGACTCAAACTGCAGGGCCTGGGCAACGACCTGATTCGACTCATCGGCGGACGCTCGGTGCACCCGGTGAATGTCCGCGCCGGTGGTTTTTTTCACGCGCCAGAGCAAGCCAAGGTCAGCGAATTACTCGGCCGTCTCATATCCGCACAACAGGATGCGGCTGATCTCGTGCACTGGACTGCCACGCTGGACCTGGCAGAGGATGAGCAGGACTTTACCTCGGTATCATTACGCCACGCGGATGAATATGCCATGAACCGTGGCCGACTTGTTTCTGACCAGGGCCTTGATATCGCGATTGATGCCTTCGATGATCACTTCCGCGAACTGCACATGCCGCAGAGCACTGCACTTCACTGCCTGTTGCATGACCAGGCCTACCTGGTCGGACCGCTGGCACGCCTGAACAATAACCTGGATAAGCTACCCGCAGACACAAGAGCTGTGCTCGATAGCATCGGCATAGCATTCCCGTCGCGCAACATGTTCCACAGTATTGTTGCGCGCGCGCTGGAAATTCATTACGCGTTAAATGAAGCTATTCGCCTGCTGCAAAACTACCAGCGCCCTGAACATGCATTCCAGGACATTCAGATCAAGGGCGGCGTCGGCTATGGTTGCACAGAAGCGCCGCGCGGTTTTCTCTGGCACCGATATGAACTGAACAACAACGGCGAGGTCGTGTCCGCACGCATTGTTCCGCCTACCAGCCAGAACCAGGCGCGCATTGAACAGGATATTGGCAATGCACTCAATCATTTCGGGCTGGACAACAAAGATTCCGCGCTGCAGTTACACGCTGAAAAAGTGATCCGCAATTACGATCCCTGTATTTCCTGCGCAACGCATTTTTTAAAAATGAAAGTTGATAGAACTACGGCTGATACAGTAAGCAGCAAAAAGCTCGTCGCTTATGATGCTTCATTGCCAACGACCTTGATAGCCGTCGGTTCGCCGTACAGCCCCGATGACATTGCCTGGACACTGGCTGACAAGCTGCAACAAAATATCGCGTCCAGAAAAATAAAACTGATCAAGCTCGATAGGCCAGGTACAGATCTACTCAATCACCTGCAACAACCGGGCACCGTGTACCTGCTCGACGCGGTACTCGTAGACACGCCGATAGAGAAGCTCATCATCAGACGCGCTGATCAGTTCATCGCTGACAATAATAAAATTTCATCGCATGATATTGGTCTCGCCAGCGCATTGCAGCTCGCGGCGCAACTCGGCCAGGACCTGGATAACATCAGAGTGATAGGCATACCGGTAGTCCAGACTGATAACGAAATATCCCTGATAATGCCGCTTGAGACATTACTGGATAAGCTCAACGAAGTATTTCAAACTCAGTGACCTGCCCCAGACTAATTAACCAACGGATACTGTTTAATTTTTCGTCCTTTGCGTTATTCGCGGCAGCGCCTTTAATCTTTTATCTATTCATAGAAAACAAAAACACTAACTAATATCGCGCATCGCAATACTCGCACCACATCTACGATACAGGGTGTTCAAGGCAAATGGTGACATCAGCGTGGTGACCGCAATCACCAGGATAAGCGCGGCATAGATTTCATCATCGAATACGCCGCTCACCCGGCCCAGTTCGGCAAAAATCAGCCCGACCTCACCGCGCGGTATCATGGATATACCGACTGCCAGTCGTAACGGTAATGATTCTCTTAACAGCAACCCGCCGATCAACTTGCCGGCGATGGCTGCCAGTAACAGCGAGAAGAACGTTAACCAGATAAACGATGAACTCCAGTCGACTTCGTGCAGGTTGAGCGACAGCCCGACCATGACAAAAAATATCGGCGTAAACAGATGCACAATCGGTCGCATTTCACTTTCTATTCTGCCGGCAAATTTTTCATCCGAGTGCAGCGCGATACCGAACGGCAGGAAAAACCGCCGTGACAGTGCCAGCCCGGCAGCAAACCCGCCGAGCAACTCCGGTGCACCGAGGATATGTGCCAGCCAGGCAAAGAACAACACCAGCGAGACAATCGTCGTCGGGATCATGCCCGGTATGGCGCTCACTGAATCGAAGCGCCGGATCACCATCGACATCATTTTTGCCGCGATCGGCGCGAGGACAAAGAAGGTGAGCACAAACAAAAACACTCGGCCAGCATGCAACACGCTGACCTCGCCTTCCACTGCAAATTCATACAGTACCGCGAGCAGGATCACGCCGAGAATATCATCGATCACCGCGGCACCCAGCACTACCTGGCCTTCGTACGAGTTTCGCCGTTTGAGATCGGTGAGCACGCGTACCGTGATGCCGATACTGGTGGCGGTCAGGGTACCTCCTATAAATAGTGATATCAGTAGCGGCAGGTCCAGCATGACATAGCCAATCGTGGCACCGAAAACAAACGGCAATACAAATCCAACCACGGCAACAATCACCGAACTTCTGCCACTCTGTACCAGCTGGCGCACATCAGTTTCCATGCCGACTTCGAACAGCAGCAGGATGATACCGATTTCTGCCAGCAGGTGAATCGCTTCCATCGGTTCAATCCAGCCGAGCAGGCTCGGGCCCAGCACCACGCCGGCAATCAGCTCACCGATCACCGGCGGTGATTTCATGCGCGAGGCAATTTCGGCGAATATCCTGGCGGTCAGCAGAATAATCAGCAGGTTCAGGAAATAGTCATGCGTCGGCATAGGGTGGAGTCTGGGGTTGCAGCCTGGTCAGCTCAAGGTATGCCTATGGTGCAGGCTCGCGCCATTTATTTCAATGACATACATTATCTATCGTGCAGTCAGGCACGCACTGGCGCTACGCCTGCCGACATATCACCGGTGTAGTGAGCTAAGTCTGCGCGGCAGGCTGTTTGATTTGCAGGCTGAAGCGCGCGCCCATGGCCCTGCGCATCTCACTGATACTGAGATAGCGCCTTACCGATATATCCTCCCAGTGCATGCACGACATGCGGAAAACATCGGGCTGTTTTGCAGAACTGAGGTATATATAGGTGGCATAGGTCACGATGTCGGGGCCATCCAGTGCAGTCATCAGTCCGGCCATTGTGCTCGGGCGCAGTGATGTCATTTCCATGTTATCGACTACCCGCGTGATCAGAAAGCTGTCGGGCTGCACCTGGCGTGATGTTTCCGCCATGGTATAAATCTCGAACTTGCAGTGCGGCTGGTAGTGATTCATCGCAGAATATTCCATCAGCTTGCCATCCTGCATGTGCACCGCGACCCGGTCCGGGCCAATATCAATCACCTGGTTGAGTACCAGCTCAGATCCCACCGGTATTGCTGTAAAGCGCGATTGCTCATCGAACGGGCCTGAAGCACACGCCGCCAGTAGCCATACACATACACCATAAACACTGCGCCTGATCATACACCCCCCTCTTTAGTAATTCGCCGGGACTTGAAAACCGGCCGCCAGACCCTATATCTGATCATATCAAGACTTCAACAGTTCCAGTAACAGGTTCTTTATGTCAAATTTCAGTCATGTTGCCTGCCCGATATGCGCAACCAAAAACCGGCTACCCGCCGACAGGCTCAATAGCGGCGGTACCTGCGGAAAATGCGGCGCGCCATTGTTCAATAATCGCCCGGTCGAACTCACCACGGCCAATTTTGACCGCATGATAAATAATCACGATATCCCTGTGCTGGTGGATTTCTGGGCGCCGTGGTGCGGGCCCTGCAAAATGATGGCGCCGGCATTCGAACAGGCCGCGCAAAAACTCGAACCGCAGGTGCGCCTTGCAAAACTCAATACCGAAAACGAACAGGCAATCGCTGCGCGTTTTAATATACGCAGCATTCCGACGCTGGCGATATTTAAGAAAGGCCGCATGGTTGCACAGCAGGCGGGAGCCATGAACCAGGAAAGCCTGATTGCGTGGACACGCGCAAACGCGATCTCGTCAACTGCCTGATATTATCTCGCGCAGTTTACCCAAAGCATTACTGAAGCGTTTCTGATTATAGGCTTCGTCTTTGTCCACGATGTTGTATAACAGGTCGATCTCACGCTTGAGGTTTTCCCTGCGCACATCACTGAACGGCACCAGCTTGTCCCAGGATATAGTCAGCGCACTGATCGCCATGACTGATTGCTCTGCCGCAACATAATCCTGGTACTCGCCCCAGACGCCATCGTTAATCAGGCTCAGAGTAATCTCCTGGATATCTTTTGCAGTAAATTCATGCTGTACAATTTTTCCGGTGAGCGAATCCACCATCGCCTGTAATTGCTCAATCTTTTCAACCAGCGATGCATAGTCAGTGGTCGAGGCCTGGTGCATTTCTTTTAGAATTTTCCTGAAGCGCCACGCCAGGCTGGCGTCCATCGGCACAATCACGTGGCGCAGCATTAACAGGCTGGAATCATTGATCGGCACCACGCCCGGACCAAGACCGGTACTGCGTCGCGGGGTCCACGATTTATCAGACATGCGATGATGACAGCTGTGGCAGTCAAACATGCTGAGTTCAGGGAAAAGTTTATTCGGCTGCATATGAGTACTGTGTAGCATCTCCAGCACAGACGCCGCCGCAACCGCCTGGCCGACCGCCCACACTTTCACATTGCTATAAGCGGTTTTACGTTGTTTGTAATCTTCATCCTGGACAAAATGTGGCGGCTGCAGCTCGCTGAAGGTATCCATTTCAAAACTGATTCGCGGATGGCCTGCGCCCATGATTTCATGCGTCACGAACTGTTTGTCGTTTCCGTAGTGGCACGACAGGCACAGGCGCGTGCGCTGTACTATGTCATCGCTGGGATACATGCCATTAGCAATATTGGTTTCGTGTGATGCGTCTTTGTCGGTGTGTGCGGCAAGCCAGTTCTCTGAGCCACCATGACAGGTTTCACAACCGATACCATCATCCATCTGAAATTTTGTACCGTGAAGTTTTTTTGGCACATCGCTGGCATGACATGCCAGGCACACCGGTTCTTCGTGTGGCGCTTTCATCCCCAGTTTATCTGTGATATCGGTGAATGCTTTGGTAAACATTTTTTTATAAGCTTCACTGTGTATATCTTCGCGGTCCCAGGTGATGTATTCATTATGCAGAATGCGACTGTTCTGGTACTGCTTGACCGAACCATGACAGTTACTACTGGCACAGCTTGCCACACCTTCATGCACCTGCCCGTCAAGCACAGGAAACGTCGCCATTTCTTCTGCACTGGCTGCAGCGGCAATAAACACCGCCGCCGCTGCGTAAACAAATATCAATTTTTTAGGCATTCCTGTTCTCATGGTTCTAATTATTAGTCCGCAAATGAACGCGAATAAACGCGAATTAAAAATATTATTCAAACAACACAGTTCGAAACAGTGACCATATACCTAAGTTAATCCTTCTTAGTTCCAACCTGATGACACATAACATCCGAAAACCAAATAACGACTTTGCTTTATTCGCGTTCATTCGCGCTCATTTGCGGCCGTCATGCGTTTTATATTTAAAACTCATTTTTTAAGCCGCGCATTATCAACCTTATCACTCACTGTCCACACCCTGCCATCGTCACCCAGGTAGAGCTTGCGCATTTCTTCCAGGGTAAACGGTCTTGAGCCGAGGCGGCCGAAAACTGCAATCTGGTTTCCGGTTTCATCGACGGCACGGTCGCGGTCGAGGCCTTTGGATAATGCCAGCGCGGGCGCTTCGGTCGGGTAGCTCGCGATCAGCTCGGGATGCGGCTGTGGGCTGAAACCGTAAAACCCGGGCTGGCTGTCCGGCGATGTCATTTGCAATACTTTCAGGCCGTTTTTACCATCAGCTACGTAACCGATCAGGCTGGCATTTGTGGTTGCGACCATGACATCGCGCGCATCATTGAGTTTACCGTCGGCAGTAAACAGCTCCACCAGCCTGGGTTGCTCGGCTTTTTCGACATCGATAATCGCCAGCCCCTGTTTGCCCGCAGCGACATAGGCATAGGTGCGTGCCAGGTACACCCGTTGCGCATCATCCAGCGCTACGACTGCGGGCGTGATACGCGGTTTATTCGGCAGCGTCACATCCACAACCTTCAATCCATCTGCATCGGTCACGAACAGGTAACGGAACTGCAATGCGGTGGCACGCGCTGTCTGTAGCTCTATAACAGCATCGACTTTCGGCGCCAGTGGCGTATCCAGGTTGACCACCACGACACCTGCATCGGCAACGATATAGGCATAATAACCGCCCAGCGTAATATGGCGCGCACCGTTTAATATGCCGTTCGGGTTCCATGTCAGCGCCCGTTCAAGAAAGTTATTACGCGCTTCACCGTCTGCCAGTGTATTGACATCGGTCAATATCAGGCCTTCTTTACTGTCGGTAATGAACGCGTAGTGATAGATAGCGTGCATCGGCTGTTCCTGGTTATCGACGCGCATCAACTCACCCTGGTTGCGCACCGCGTGTACCACCTGGTTGGTCGGCAATGCAATACAGGTAGCGTTCTCGGTATCAAGATGCGTATCGTGGCCCATCGCACTATACGGCGCGGTAATGATGCGTTGCGATATACCCTTGTTGGCTATGCCTGCGACATCGTACATCTGCACACCGTTTTCACCCTGCGCGACAAACATGTACTCACCGCGCAATTGTAAACAAGGTGATACGCCTGAATCATGGTTGTAGCCTTCCTGCAACACCTTATTATTGGCCTGGTGCTGCTTATACCAGTCCGGGTACGCGTACTTGTGTAGATAACTGCCGATCACGGCCTGCGGTTCTTCCCACTCGGTGACGCGCACAGCTTCGATGGTTTCTTCGGTGCCGACCCATGCATTCAGCCCGACAAAGTTAACAAAATTGGTGCCGAGCAATAACAGCTGCGACATGATGGCGTTGTTGTCATTTTGATCTGACAGATGGCAATCAGTACAGGTTTTGGTTTCGGTCAGGCGCGCGGTATGCGGGAAATGCGGCGCAAACGCCTGTGAACTGAAACCGCTGGCTGCAATCGGCGGCTGCTGAATATAAATGCGTTCCCGACTCGAATTGGTTGACGACAATACCAGCGCAGACGATGAACGCACCGGCGCGATGCGCCCGCCTTTTATCGGGCCGCGTTTACCCAGCTGGAACATCTGGTCGCGCGCCACCTGCGGGTTATACGTGGCGTAGTTGCGAGTGTCACCGCCTTCAAAATGATGGCGCTCGGTTTTGTTATTGGCTTCGATCGGTAGATGACAGCCACCGCAACTGGTGGTCCACGAAGTGTGGCAGGAATAACAGTGCATAGTGTCATCATTGTGCGCACGCTGTTCAGGTTCGATGCCCGGGCCCCAGTTCAGTCTTTTGGTATCCTTGCTCATCAGCTTGGCGCGCGCAGATTTGGCGTTGTAATTTTTATGCCCGGGTGTCACCGAATCTTTCACCAGGCTCATTTCCCATTCGAGTCCCGGCGTGAGCAGGGAACGCTGGAACAGTTTTCCACGCTTCCACTCAAAGCGTTTTTTGCCATCGGGGTTACGCAGCAGGCCAAGGTCATTGCCGCCCGGCGGCGCAGCCGGGCCGGTAGTGCGCAGGTTCGGGTATTTATCCGGCGTGCCGTGACAGTCCTTGCACATAATTTCGACCGCGGCGGCGACTTCACCGTGAATGTTGCCGGTGCCGTGGTTGTCCTGCGAAAAATGACAATCGACACAATGCATGCCCTTGTCGAGATGGATCGACGACATGTGTACCGCTTTCTTAAATTTTTCCGGATCGCTGTCGTCGACAATGCTGCCGTCTTTATCCAGCAGGTGGCCGTGGCGATCACGTTTATAAATCGCGCGGAAATTCCAGCCGTGGCCGTGATAGTCTGCAAACTGGGTATCTTTCAGTTCCGGGTTGAGATCGCGCACATTGCGCAGGAATTCTTCATCCGACCATTTGCCGCGCGCAGCAGCGCCTTCCGGGTTGCGCTCGTAGGTTTCGTGCAGTTCTTCGTCGGTCGGGTATTTCTGTTTTTCCGGCCACATGAACGGTGCATCCGATTCGTAATCCCACATGGTGTAACCCAGGTAGGTATTAACGAACATGTTCGGCTGGTGCATGTGACAGCTCATGCATTGTGAGGTCGGGATCGCGCGGGTGAAACTGTGCACCAGCGGGTGGCCTTCTTCGTCTTTGGAAATGGTCGGGTCAACAGTCTGTGTTTTACCGGCGTGGCCAAACTTGGCATACGGACCTGAATGCCGCGGGTCACGGTCATTGGCATACACACTGTGACAACCGGAACAGCCCGAGTGACGGAAATCACCGGGCTGGTCATTGGTACCCATGAACCACATGTGCGGATCATTCAAACGTGTCTTGGTGAGATTGATCACCGGCACTGCGATGCGACCGCCGGTTCCGGGACCGCGGTTCGACTGCCTGAAATCCGGCCGCCCGCTTTCTTCCAGGCGCTGGATCTGGCCAAGCTGGTTGGGTATCGCGGTTTCAGGAAACAGGTTACCGATGTTACGGCCACCGCGTTCGAACACGCGGAAAATATCGCCCGGCGGTGTCACTTCCCACGCTGGCAGCGGGTACAGGCCTTTCAACACACCACGCGCACGCATTTTTTCATCGGGTTCTTCCGGGTTTAGAATCGCCGCAGTCGTACCATCGCGCAAATAACTTTCCCCCAGCACATAATTTTTCAGCGGTACGATACCGTTGTTATACGAGGCGCCGCCCCACAGCATGGCCGAGGTGCTCATCAGGCTGCGTTTCGCCGCATCGATAATCTGCTGGTGGCAGGCGCCACAGGCCTCATCCGCGATGCGGTAGTCCGACGGATTAATAAAGCGCACGAACTCGGGGCTTTCGCGGTTTAACAAGGTATAGGTGATTCGTGGATTGGCACTCGATGGTGTACGCCATGCTTCGGGGTAACGCGGCAAGACGTGCGCCTTTTCCATCGCCTGTTGATAGCCGGCATCGCTCTTTTCCGTGCCCGCAGGTTTTAATACATCGGTGTCACCACCGTGGCAGTCGATACAGGCGAGATTAACACCGCTACTGGCGTGCATGCTGGGCTGATCTGTTTTTGTATGGCAACTGACACAACCGGTATTTTTACGTGCGACTTCACCGGGTGACTGCGACTCGGGTGCATTGGGCGCAGTTACATAATTCCGCTCAACTGCCTGCTCGCCTTCCGAGGCAAACACAAGCAACACAGGCACAAGCATGCCAAGGCAAACGCACAGCGCAAACCATCTCAGGGTAAAATTATCAGCTGACTGTTTCATTTATAAGCACTGCTCTCTTAGCCGCAAATGAACGCGAATGAACGCGAATAAAAATTATTAACTGTTATTAACAGACCGCTATTATCTCGACTGAAAAATGCCAGCCTAATACCAGATGAAGAACAACCCTCAAACTAATATTTGCGTTCATTCGCGTTCATTTGCGGCTAATCTTTTTTAATAAGTAAAAACAAAATTTCCCAACACACTGTAATTCAGTTCGTCGCCGAACATCTGTTCGTAGCCATCGCCCGGTATTAGCACTGCCGCCGATAAGCGCATTACGATATTCTGGGTAAAGTACGGGCGGTAGATACTGGCGACGGAAACATCCCAGCCGATATCGCGATCTATGTTGCCCTGGTTGCGCGCGACTTCCAGTACTTTGGTGGTGTCGAACCAGAGATGATTAATGTTGGTGGTAATGCGCGTTTGCGGTGTAATGTCCGCGTCGAGACCGAAACCGATCAGCTGGATGCCGGGGTTGGTGAAATTCGACTGGCCCTGGTCTTTCGATGAGCGCAATGAATTGAGCACACCGTTGCGTCCCGACAGCGCGACACCACCGCCACCGATATTTGCCACTGGCTGGCGTATCCAGAAACTGGTATCTGCGCCTGCGATCAACGGGTTTTCGAATATCGCATCGAAGCCGGTCGACTTATTATCATATGGATCTTCATCGCCGCTGCCATAGACAAATGACAGCCGCGCGCGGATCCAGTCATAGTCGCGTGAATATTCTGCCGCGGCAAAAAACGCATCAATGTCCGAGGGTTTGCCGCTGAACGTGGCGCGGTCTTCATCACCGATGGCGTAATAGGTTGATACACTCAGGTTGTGGCGCCCGAAGTGGCCGTCACCGTTATAGCCGAGATAAGTGACATCGTACTCACGCAGCTGCTCGGTACCGATGGATGCCGGGCGTACCAGGAAACCGTTGTTATCATAATAATTTTCTTCGCTTTCTCGATTGATGTTGTGCACCAGCGCGAGCTGCGAGGTAAAACCGAGCACCGGGAAATCCTGTTTATAAATATTGGCGACAAATACGTCATCGTCACGCAGACTCTGGCCAATATCATTCAAGCCACTATTGGTATCTTTTTCGATGCGACGAAACCAGGCCAGGTTGTATTGGTAAATATTATTATCTCGCGTACCGAACAGGCGAATACCGAACGGGTTATCAATAAAGAGGAAGCCGCGAAAATCAACCGTGAACGGCTGGATACCCACGCGCAGGCTGTCAAAATCATAACGTTGTGAAACATTACGTAAATGTTTATCTACGTATAAATCCTGCACGCCGAAGTGCGAGTCATTACGGCTGTCGCCGTTCTGCGGGTCTATATAGAGTGCACGCACCTCATCGGTTCGCACATAGTTGCCATTCAATACCGCGGTCAGTCGGTATTCGTAATCCGGCGGCCTGAATACGGTATCGCCCTTGTAATAGGCGGCACTGAAAATAAAGTTCTGGTTGAAAACGAGCTGGCTGCCATCACCAATCACGTCGACACTGCCGGGATCAATTGCAGCCACCGGGCCGACCGGTGTCGGTATGCGCCGCGGTTCGATCACGGTATCAGATATTAATGACAGGCTCAGGAACCAGTCATCATGTATCGGCTTGTCGCCCTTGAGCGTGTTCTGGTTGTACGGGTCGTACCATTTTTCTTCGATAATGCCCAGCGTGTCGAGCAGTCGCCAGCGATCGGGTACTGGTACCGATTCGCGTTTCAGCTCCGGGCCCGGCGGAGCAATGGCGCCGGGATCGATCTGTGGCGCAACTTGTGCAGGCTGGTCATCACGCACACTGTGGCCTGCGCGCTGGCGTTGCCAGTCGGCGGCCTGCACGCCTGCCGTGCACAGCACGACACTCGAGAGTGTTAGCCTTAACAAGGTATGTGGCTTACTTGCCATGACACACATTGGTCTCTGGCGAATTAACATAGGGTGACTGCGGACATTGCACGAAGCGCAGGCCCACGCCCATCGGGTAGAGGTTGTCAGCGCGTATTGCAGGCGGTGCGTTATTAATGGTGCCGAGAATTTCGCCGGCTTCGTGCAAACCGAGGAAGGCGATCATGTCATCCTGGTCGACGCCGTCACCGGAAACCCCGACACCACCGACCAGCACATTGCCGCGATAAATCGGCACACTGCCGGGAAATATTTGCAGGCCATTGGCTAGCCGGCTGAGCGTGGTGCAATTTGGCGTCACATCGGCCATCCCGCCCATGCTGATGACATGCACCAAATGTACAACAAGCTGATTCATCACCAGGTCGAGTTGCAGGCCGTCGCTGAACGGGCTCCAGTCATCGATGGGTTTACTGAACGGGCCGTGCACGCTGCCGACACTGCCATCGGGAAAATACGGCCGTGATAAATTTCCGCCGGAGCGATCGGCGAATGCAAAGGCACCGTCGGCCAGTGCCGTCGGCGACCCGAGGAAGCTGCGCGCGGCGGTGACATAATCACCCAGCGTGATCTCCACACCACTCTCGCTTGCATCAGGGTTGCGATATTTCGTATTGGGCGCACCGCTGATATCGGCTGCAGCCTGGGCGCCGGAAAATAATGTGGCGGTGCGCGCTTTTTGCAGCGAAACATCGGTGCCGAACATCGGGCCGTCGCGGGTACGCGCTATGCCGAGGACAACCCCGTTGGTATCAACCACTGAGACCGTGACCCGCGCCTGGCTGCCCAGCGGTCGGCGAATTTGTGCACGCGCACGATTGGCGACAGCCAGCGCACTGCGAATCACCTGCCGAACTTCAATCGCAGACAAGGCATTCGCACCGTCGGTACCTGCGCTCGGCGGATAGCGCTCAGTGTTGGTGTTATCCACCAGCACGAACGCATCCAGCCCGGGGTAATTACCTGCATCGGGGCGCACCCCGGAATTATTCTGGCCGAAAGCCGTGCCATCGAGAATAGGGCCATCGGTGTAGGCAGTCACCATCTGCAGACTGCCGTCGCTGCCATTAATACTTGCAAATGCAGGCGCGGTGGTCGGGTCACTCGATAATGCAGAAAAATCTACATCAGAAAACCGCGCCACCTTGCCATCGAGCGTGATGCGATCGCGCCGATCGACCGGCGCTGCAAAACCGTAACTGCCGGCGACGGCAATCAGTTCATCGAGATCACGTTCGCGATCGTTCAGGTTCAGATCCAGCCCGTAGACACCGTCGGCAATCACGCCTATACCACCGACCACGGTGCCGTTTTTATACAAGGGCAAACCGCCGGGGTCGGCCGACAATCCCAGCGGCGAACGGTGCGGCCCGGCACCAGTGCCGACACTGAAACGCGTGTTCAGATCCGAACAGGGCAAATTACTGAACTGCACACCGAACAGCGGCCCCGCGGGCTGGCCGATTTCACCGGGATTAAAATGCTGCTGCACAATCTGACCGGCAGTTCGCGTACTGAACGCATTACCTTCGGATGAGAGATACGCACCGGTGACGGCTTTGGCGATGGCAACCAGTGTATCGGGAATAATACTGATACCTTCCAGGCCACCGGTGACATTGCGTCCGGAATCAATAGTGATTTTGTCAACTGCGCCGCTCATGCGGAATACACCGAGCACGTTACCCACACGATCGACCACGGCGACGGTCGCACTTGCACCCTGCGCCTGCGCTTCGCTCACCGCCTGCGCGATAATGGTTTCAGTATCGGCGATGCTGAGGAAACTGCTGGCATCGGCGCAGAATCCGATGCAATCGATAGCGCCCGCGCCGGTGCCCACTGTCGTATCGACATCACCGCTGCTGCAGCTTGCCAGCACACCGGGCAAGGCGACACATAAAAGTAATGTTAGCCAGCGCCGCATTATGGATGCACCACCTTTTCACGATCACCCAGTAACAGGTTATCCGGCAGGTGGAACTGGTGACACATAATGCAGTTTGATGGCAGCTTGTCGTTGCTGTTGCCGCCGGTATGGCAATCACGACACACGTCTATTCCGGGTAACAACACTTCTTCACTGCTTTTCGATTCACGCGCATCATGACAGTCTTCACACTTGCTGCTGCGGTGCGCCCTGTGGTCGAAATCACCCTTGGTGAACCAGCGCTGCGAGGTATGTACTTCGGGCAGGTTCCAGCCAGACTCGGCGGCCGGATCGCGCAACACCTTGTGACAGGTATTGCAGCTGCGGAACTCGATGACTTCTTCTTTTACATTGGCGGCTTTTTCCTGTGCCCACGCCAGCGCGGTACGGGTTTGCTTTGGCGTGAGCTCCTTACCGGGAATACGGCGCATGCGCACTATGTCCGGCGCAGGGATATCAGCATCCTGGTAATTGCCCTGCAATGCGACGTAAGCGTAATACTCGTTCAGCATAGATGTCAGGGTTTTGAGGTCGGCGTGCGGCAATTGCCTGTCCGGAGTGTTCGGGTCGAAATCGAGACGATGACATTCCTGGCAATGAATCTCCATTCGGATGGGCAACATGTAATTGCCACCGGCATCCGTCTGGTGACAGTCGTTACACTCGAGTACACGATTTCCCGTGGGGCTTTCGACACCGTTGGTTTCGAGATGCACATCATGCGGGAACAGCATGCCGGTTTCATGTTTAAGATTATGTTCTTCCAGCCCGATGCGTTGCCATGCTGCCTTGTCATCGCGCGCGGGGTTGAGCCGGGTCAGCAACAGTGGCCGAAATTCGACATGGCGTTCACCAAAATCTTCGACATTGGCAAGCCGGGTATCAACACTCTGCCGCAACTGGCGATGGCAGTCACTGCATAATTCCTGGTCCTGCCGAGTCAGGAACGCGGTACCGCTGTGTTCCTTGTGACAGGTTGCGCAGCGTGTGCCGGTGAGCTCCTGCATATCAAACAACTCGGGATCAGCATGCGCCGTGGTTGATTTATGACATGCCACACATGCGGTATCGCGCACTTTTTCAAATGGCCTGACATGACATGCATTGCAGTCGTCAGCAAAATGCCGATGTGGTGCGCTGATTTCCCCGCTCTCCCAGGCGCCATCTCCGGGCAGAACAGGAATTGCGCGCAACACCTCGCCGGTGTCGGCATTGAAATAACCGGCCAGTGGAAGCCCGAGAAACAATATTAATACCAGGAAAAACCCGACCCATGCACCGCGTCGACGGCTCAGCCAGGTCTGATCGAGCGTCAGTGCCGGCATGTTTTCGCTTTGTACCTCGACGATATCTTCAGCTACCTGCTCGACCACGATATCGATATCGACCGGCGCATCTCCCTGCTCGATCAAAATTTTGTACGGCCCAATCAGGATTTCACCACGGCCCTTTAGCGAACCGCTTTGTGCAAAGCGACCGTTGACATAAATTCCGGCATTGCTTAACGACGAGATACCCACCTGGCCGTTGGCAGATATCGTGAGTCGCGCATGGCGATAGGCAACCCCCAGGTCCGACAGAAATATATCCTGGTCGGTCGAACGTCCGATGGTAATTACCGATTTATCGAACAGCTGTTCATTCTGGACAACAGTGCCCTTGCGCTTGTGAACAATATGTCGAACGCGTGTTTGCATGGGTTATATGATGCTCACCAGTAAAAAAACACGGAAACAATGTGCGCCGTCAAAGCCGCGAGCAACGCGAATGACATAGGCACGTGAATGTACAGCCATAAATCGAGATAGGCTTTTAACTGCATGTCACGCCGCAGTTGTTCGAGCAGGCGCTCTTTCTGACCAAGCAGCAGGTCGGTGAGCTGGCGCAGCATTTCACTGCTGTCTTCGCGCTCGTTGGCGATGCGGCTGGCCATAAACGCCATGGTACTGTCGACGTCACGTGATTTCATTTTTTGTTGTTCGAACCTGGCTTCCTGTACCAGGCCCTGCAAGTCGGGGTTTTTCTTTTTGCCGAATAATATCTTGAGCACGCCACCACCCAGGCGTGTGCGCCGAATACTTTTAAGCACGCGCTCGTGGGTTTCATCACTGATTTCACTGGCAAGCGTGAGCGCCTGTCGATCGATATCCTGGATTTGTCTTAATAAGGAGTCGGGCGCGGATTCACCGCTGTTGTCCGTCATCAACGTGGGGAAATGGCTATAACAATACACGCCGTAAATACCGCTAATAATAACCAGCATCATCAGCGCGTAGGCCAGCGTGTGTATGTTCCAGCCAAACTGGAAACCGGTGTGCAGGGTTGCCAGCACAATCAGCGCAAGGCCGAGGTACACGTGCGCTGACAACCAGCCAACCACGGTACCCACGCGCGAACGGTAGCGCCGTTTGCGAATCCCGAACCACATTAATAACAAGATCAGCAATGCAGAAATAGTGCCCAGCGTGTACCCCAGCCAGGTGCCGCCGTTCGGCGGCATGGTCGGATTATCAATCGCGTACGCCAGGATCGCGCCAACACATAACAATAGCGCCCACCAGAAATAGCGTGAACCGCGATAACTAAGAATCGACTGGTGCATCGCCATACTTACGCCTGCCCCGCGTAATCAGCAAGCTGATCAGGCTTGATGCGAATCGCCGCGCCGGTGGGACAAGCACGCACACAGGCCGCACCGCCTGCGAGGTCCTTGCACATATCGCACTTCACCGCTTTCTTGATCGCTTCTGCATCTGCTTTTCCATAGTCCTTAGGCACCTGCCCCGGGCCCGGACCGGCACCAAACAGCAGCCAGGTGAACAGTCCCGGTTTTTTCGGTGGCTTCACCGCCATCTGGATAACACCGTACGGACAGTTGCGCTGGCAGTTGCCACAGCCGATGCAATTGTCTGCGACATACACTTCACCGTCGGGCGCGCGCTTGATTGCATCCGGCGGACAGTCTTTCATGCAATGCGGGTGTTCGCAGTGACGACATGAAGTCGGTACATGGATAGATGCGTAGGTGGGCCCGGCTTCACGGTCGAGGCGCGAAGTACCGTCGTGAGTTTCGGCGCAGGCTTTTTCACAATTGTCACAGCGCACGCACAGCGATTCGTCAATCAGCAATACATCGGTGGCTTCACCAACACCCTGGCTGACGAGGAAGGAAATAATGCTGTTTCCGCCGGTCTGCTGCATCTGCAGGTTTCGGGAAACGCGCTGCTTGTATTCTTTTTCGACGGTGCGGCGCAGTTCTTCATCCTGGTCCAGCAGGTAACGAAACTCGTCCGCGCCCAGCTCGATGGTTTCGGTCGCAGTCGCCGCACGCACGGTCGCGGTGCGGCGGCTCTTGCCCATGATGCCCATTTCACCGACGTAGTTTCCCGCCGGCAAATACGACATCACCACTTCGTGCTCGCCCAGCTGGCGTGAAATCGTTACCGAGCCGCGACGAATGACATGAAAACTTTCAGCCTCATCGCCTTCGTTGAATAATACATCGCCGGAACGATAGGTGCGCAGCTTTGCCTTGCGCGCGACTTCCACCAGGCTTTTTGTCGGCGTGGTGTTGGCGAAACGGGTTTGCAGGGTGCGCACAATAAAGGCTTCGTCAATAGTACGCTTGACCGATTCGACCGAGTTAATAATCTTGTTCATCAGCCGACGCGGTGTTTCAATCAGGATGCATTTTTCACCGGCGCGAATCGTGGCCGAGCGCCTGCGCCCGGACAATAAACTCATTTCACCAAAGAACTGCCCCGATTTAAGCGACACGGTCTTGTCCGGATCGTCTTCATCAATCTCGATCAGTACTTCACCGGTAACAATACAGAAGAAAGTATTGGTGTAATCATTCTTGCGGAATATGTATTCACCCGCCGCCGGTATGCGTATATCGCTGTCGATGAAAAACTCGCGCAACTGCAACACGGTGAGGCCCGACAGCAGCGGCACGATTTTCTGAATGGAACGCAGCGCCTTGTTGACAGTTGGTTTGCCGGGAATACCCTCGAACTTTGCCTTTAGCAAGGGCTCATCGGCGGGCTCGACGTTGTTGCCCTGGATATACTCGACAACTTCGTACCCCTGGTTCATGCACTGCTTGATCAACGGGTATCCGCCCAGCGCTCCTATAACATAAATGCCTTTCACATTGGTTTCGTACTGGTCGGAAAGCTCGGGCACTGCGCCCATGTCAGTACTCGGAAACTGGATGCCACAGGATTCGATAAACTTGCGCGGCGGGATCGCACCGAGGCGCGCGATAATGCGGTCGAATGGCACCGCGGCTTCGCCGTCCGGCGTGTCGAGTACCAGCATGGCTTTTTGCGGCGCGTCTTCGGCCAGGGTTTCGATGCGCACCGAGTTGGCTTTGTAAAAACACTCGATATCGCCTTTTTCAATTTTATTCAGTATCGCGGCGTTGTTGGCTTCCTTGGCGCGGGTAAATTCCGTGTCGCGATTAATCATGTATACCGTGTTGTGATTGCACAGCGCGAGTGCATTTTCGATACCGGCATCACCGCCACCGATCACAATAATATGTTCGTCTTCGTATTCGTCCGGGTCGTCCAGCGTGTATTGCACCAGCGGCGCAACTTCACCGGGTATGCCGAGCATGCGCGGATTGCCCTGCACGCCGACGCCCAGCACAATACGCTCTGCCCGAATCGTTTCACCCTGTTTCAGACTGATTTCGAACGCGCCTGCCTTGCCGTTGATAGCGGTGACTTCAGATTTTGTCCTGATGTTGACACCGAGCTTGTCGATGCCCTGTTGCCAGAGTTGCAGCACTTCCTCGCGCTTGCCCGAGCCGAATACGATCGGACTGCGCAGCGGCAGCACGCGCGGCTCGTCCATTACGTGCTTGCCTTTCTGGTAGCGGAAAATGGTATTCGAAATATGCGGTTCGGCTTCGAGCAGAATATGGCTGACACCGAGCTCGGCGGCGCGGGCGGCGGCACTCAAACCACCAGGCCCGGAACCGATAATGGCTATTCGGTATTCGGTGCGACTCATTTGTAGAAGACGTCCTTATTATTAGAATATTCAGCCGGAGATCATTTGCGACTGGTTAAATCAGTCAACGCGGACTACAAGCTCGAACGAGTGGGAAGAATCGCATATAAGTGAGTCGCGCACAAACTTCGTGTGTATACAGCGCGCGCAAGCCGGCAAAGTTTCAGCTTACATTTAACCGTCAGAATTTTTTACACACACCAGCAGACAAGCGTGCACAAGCAGCACTGCGCCGGCCACCTGACTTAACGGTTAATACTAATAAAATTAAGTGGTTAGAGATTTAGCGTTACAATTGAATGGAATCATTCAGGTAAAAACACCCGTTGAAATTAAAAATCATCCCCGTATTTCTGTCGATATTATTTACAGTCAGCGCCTCAAGCTGTCTGGCAAACTATATAACCATCTGATATTAAATAAATAATTATTAATGGCCTGATTATTGCTCCATTTCAGGGTATCTGTTCCTGTTAATTACTTTTGGACTAAATGCCATGAAACACACTTCATCTATTGTCATGCCTTGCGTTGTCTGCAGTCAGCATGCTGTTCTCATCACAGACCAGCGCGATAGCGATTGGCACCTATTCCATGCACAACCACCCGGACGGCAGCGAAGCACCGCCGCTGTATGGCCTGCGCCTCGACGGCCTGCGTACCGGTGATACGAACGAAGAATACACCTTCGATTTTGACAACGCGCTGAGTAACATGACCCTGACCTGGGACGGCTCGAGCATTGTGATCGATGGCCAGGCGTTTGGTGGCGAGGATGACGGTACTACACCCGGCGGCGCCTACGTTGCCGGCACCACCGCGGTATGGGACATCTATTTTGAATACAACATGGGTATCAGCTCGGTAGCCAACGGTGGCGAAGACGACCTGCTGGTGAATGCTGATAACATGAATTTTGGCACTCTCAGCAGCTCGCTCGGCTCATTCTCACTCGAAGATCAGTCTGACGATGATTTGGTGACAGGCCTGTCATTCCAGCTGGGTGACAAGGGCGGTGCTGGTCACCGCGGTTTCGACGGTATCTCCGGCTGGGGCTGGTTGAACCATGGCCAGGACTGTAATAGAGTCGATTGCACACACATCTACGCAAGCGACTGGTTGTTCACCGTGACACCGGTACCGGTACCTGCTGCAGTCTGGCTGTTTGGTTCTGGCCTGATTGGCCTGGTCGGCGTAGCACGCAGACGCAAAGCCTGATCCGGTAATTCGATTCAGAAAAAAAACGGCAACCTCGGTTGCCGTTTTTTTTCGTCCGGAATTTTAGTGTGGCACTTCGCATCACACTTGCTAAACCCCTTCATCCACGACAAGCTAGCCGCACACTGCACGGCCGATGGAGACATAACTTGCTGGTACATATCTGGTTCGGCTTTTTTGCTGCCGCATTTATTGCCGCGCTTTACCAGTGGCTGGCACTGGGCAATGCAGAAATATTCAGCCAGCTGATGCAATCCACATTCGACATGGCGGCACTCAGTGTCGAAGTCGCGATTGGTTTAATCGGCGTGCTGTGTTTATGGCTGGGGCTGTTCAAAATTGCCGAGCACGCCGGGCTGATCAAACTCCTGTCACGCGCGCTCGAACCGCTGTTTCTCAAACTCATGCCCGGTGTGCCGCGCGGCCATGCCGCACACGGCAGCATGACCATGAACATCGCCGCCAACATGCTCGGGCTGGATAACGCCGCCACCCCGATGGGGCTGAAAGCCATGCAGGATTTGCAGGGCCTGAATAACAATTCTGATACCGCCAGCAATGCGCAGATCCTGTTCCTGGTACTCAACACATCATCGGTGACTTTATTGCCGGTCACGATATTTATGTACCGCGCGCAACAGGGCGCTGCCGACCCCACTGCTGTTTTTATCCCGATACTGCTTGCGACGACTGCCTCTACACTCACCGGCCTGCTCGCGGTGGCATGGGTGCAAAAAATTAATTTACTCAATCGCGTGGTACTGGGTTATGTCCTCGGCTTTGCCGTGCTTATGGCGGCGCTGGCGAGCTGGTTACTCAGCCAGCCGGCCGATGAAATGTCACGCAGTTCATCCCTGCTCGGCAACCTGGTGTTATTCAGCCTGATCATGCTGTTTCTCGGCTGGGGCTGGTTTAAAAAGAATAATATCTACGATGATTTTATCGATGGCGCAAAACAGGGATTTGATGTTGCAATAAAACTTATTCCCTACCTGGTCGCCATGCTGGTGGCGATTGGTTTGCTGCGCGCCAGTGGTGTACTCGATGGCATCGTCTGGGGACTGGACGCATTATTTTCAGCACTCGGTGTTAACACTGACTTCATCCAGGCATTGCCCACCGCGTTGATGAAACCACTCAGCGGCAGTGGCGCGCGTGCGATGATGCTGGAAACCATGAACAACTTTGGCGTGGATTCATTCGCTGCCACGGTGTCGGCCATCATGCAGGGCAGCACCGAAACCACGTTTTATGTACTGGCGGTGTATTTCGGCAGCGTCGGCATTAAACATGTGCGCCATGCCATAGCATGTGCATTGCTCGCGGATGTTGCCGGTATCACCGCGGCGATACTCGCAGGCTTCTGGTTTTTTCATTAGTCGAACTCACTACAACTATGACATCTTCACTCACGACTTATAGACGCACTCGATTCAGCCAGCACAAGCATCCATAGATCGTTAGGATATATCTTCACTCGATCACAGTATAAATTCAGCGGTTTTGTTTGCACACCGGCTGACAACCTGAATTTTATTATTGATGACGTCAATAGTTAAGCCGGACTTATCCCTGTCGCAATTCAACCATGTTTTTATACAACAGCACAAAGAAACATCTTCCTACATGTCGGTTATGTCATGAATTCTAATGCCATTCTGACACCACTTTCTATAAAACACGGACAAGTTGTCAGTCATATAATTTTATTCCTATATATAAATACTTTGTAAGCACTCTGTTTTTAAAAGAGAACGCAGCACTGGCATAACATGTGCATTCATCTCGACTGATGTCGTTAATGCGTGTCGAATTTTATGAGCTCAAAAAATATTCTGAAGCTCAGAATATGAAACACCTGGGTGTCTTTACCTGGTTAGCGCATTCATGCAATACCTCAAATGCTACAAAAACGGAGAATACAACATGAAACGTCGAGACTTCCTGACACTCAGTGTCAAGGCAGCAATGGCTGCCGGATTTACCGCAGCTATTCCTGCATCACTACTAAAAACTCACACTGCACACGCAGCGATAGCCGCAGCCGGATTATCTGATCCTGCAGTACAACCGCTCTTTACTAACCTTGCCCCCAATGCCCTGTCAGCAGGCTTTCAAATATGTACCGAAAAACAATAAGCTCAGGATTATTGCAAATCAAACGGTACAGATGACCGGGCTGGTCGATATGAATGGCACAGCTTTGCCAACAACTGTCTGGGGATATGGTGAAAATGGTGGCGGTGTAACCTGGCCAGGTCGCACGATAGAGCGACACGTTAAAGATAAACCACTCGAGATTACATGGCAGAACAAACTGACCGACGACGCCGGTGGCCCGTTACCACATCTTCTGCCGGTCGATTCCAGCCTGCACTGGGCATACTCGTTGCACGGTTACGAGCAGAACAGCATCGCACTAGACGGGGTGCCATTGGTGCCACATGTCCATGGCGGCAGGAACGACAGTCCATCCGATGGTAATCCCGAGTATTTCTTCTCACCAGGTTACACTGTGCGCGGTCCGCGTTGGGTCAACAAGCGGTATAAATACGGCGGACCTGACTGGAATAACACCGCAGGCATGATGTGGTATCACGATCATGCCCTGGGTATCACCAGGCTTAATGTATACGCTGGCCTGGCAGGTTTTTTCCCCTTGCGTGACGACAACGATACCGGCCAGGCAGGTAATCCGGCGGCAGATCCTCAAGGATCAGGGCTTCATCGACGACAAGCAGATCGACGACGCGATCCGCCTCCAGAACGAGGCCGGCTGCAAGATCGGTCAGGCGCTGATCCGGCTGGGTTATCTCGACGACGAGAAACTCGCCCGCGCCCTCGCGCGCCAGGCCAAGCTGCCCTTCGTCGATCTCTCGAAGGGACAGATCGCCGACGACGTGATCGAGCTCGTACCGGCCAATCTGGCGCGCGAGTACGGCATCATCCCGATCAAGGTCCAGGGCGGCGAGGTCATCGTCGCGATGGCCGACCCGCTCCTCGCCTTCAACCTCGAAAACCTGAGCTTCATGCTCAACATGCGCTTTCGCTGCGCGGTCGCCGCCGAGGCCGACGCTCAAGGCGGCCTTCAAGCGCTACGACAAGGTCGAGGCCGAGGAGAAGCCCGAGACCGCGACCGGCAAGAAGAAGAAGGGCGAGGAGGACGACGACGCCCCGGTCATCCGGCTCGTCGCGCGCGTGTCATCGCGAGGCCGTGCGCGAGCGCGCCTCGGACATCCACGTCGAGCCCTTCGACGGGGACTCCGGATCCGCTACCGCGTCGACGGCGTGCTGCACGAACGTCGCCAGGCGCCGCCGCCGCACCTGGCCGCTGCCGCTCATCACCCGCCTCAAGATCATGGCCGGCATGGACATCGCCGAGAAGCGCATGCCGCAGGACGGTCGCATCGAGGTCCGAGTCGACGGGCGGCCGATCGACCTGCGCGTCTCGGCATCCTCGCCGACGACCACGGCGAGTCCATCGTGATGCGCATCCTCGACCGGAGGTCGCGGCCTGGTCGACCTCGCAGCAGCTCGGCTTCGCACAGCGAGGACTCGCGCGCTTCCAGCAGATCATCAAGCGGCCGAACGGCATCTTCCTCGTCACCGGGCCCGACCGGCTCGGGCAAGACGACGACGCTCTACGCCGCGCTGAAGCGAGCTCAACCGAGCCGGACGTCAAGATCATCACGGCCGAGGACCCGGTCGAGTACAACCTCGACGGCATCAACCAGTGCCAGGTCCGCCACACGATCGGCCTCGACTTCGCGCGCATCCTGCGCTCGATGCTGCGCCAGGCGCCCAACATCATCCTGGTCGGCGAGATCCGCGACCGGGAGACCGCCGAGATCGCGATCCAGGCCA